>DASUNQ010000189.1:0-8002 GCA_036277075.1 Thermoanaerobaculia bacterium | reverse complement strand
CGCTGCCGCCGCGAGCGAGCGGCCCGCGGCGGCGGACGCCCCGGCGCGCGAGGGCGAGGCGGCGGCTCCCGCGCCGCCGGCGCCGCAGCTCGGGGGCGCCGCGGTCCTGGTGGTCGACGACGATGCCGACACGCGCGAGATCGTGCGCCTCCAGCTCGAGAGCCGCGGCGCGCGGGTGACGGCCGTCTCGTCGGTGCCGGAGGCGCTCGCGGCGCTGGCCGGCCAGCCCTTCGCGGTCCTCCTCGCCGACCTCGGCCTGCCCGGCGAGGACGGCTACGACCTGATCCGGCAGGTGCGAGCCCTGCCCCCCGAGCGCGGCGGCGACACCCCTGCGGCCGCCCTCTCCGCCTACACCCGCGACACCGACCGCGACCGCGCCCTCGCCTCCGGCTTCCAGCTCCACCTCGCGAAGCCGATCGACCACCCGCGTCTGGCCGCGGCGGTGGCCGAGCTGCGGGAGCTCGGAAGCGGCCGAGTAGCGTAGATCGTCCGCAGCACCTCCAATACACGCCGCCGGGGCTCCGGTGCACCCCGCCGGCGCTGAGGATGTCTCCTCCGGAGCTGAAATACACCCCTCAGGTCCGGAGGTACACACCGCGGCGCCTGAGGATGTCGCCTCAATGGCTGAGGATGTTTCCGCCGCGGTCGAGGATCAATCCGCAGCGCCTGGCATACACCAGCCAGGCGGTGCGGTGCACCCCGCCGCGCTTGCGGCGCGATCCTCCGGCGCGGCGGTGCACTCCTCTGCCGCTTCCCTACACAGCCCTCTTGCGCCGGGAGCATCCGGCGCCGCTGCGGCGTAGACTCCCGGGCCCGCGGGTGCGCCGCGACCCTCGCATGGGTGATCCCCGGCCCTCGCTCCGAGATCCTCGCAGGCGAGGGAGCCATCTGGCGGGCCGCCCGCCGGTCGCTGTAGCGTCCGCCCGGTGATCTTCGAGCCTCCCGAGCGCTTCAACCTCGCCGACTGGCTCCTCGACGCGCGGCTGCGCGAGGGGCGCGGCGGGCGGGTGGCGCTGCGGCTCGACGACCGCGACCTCTCCTACGAGGAGGTCGCCTCCCTCGCCAACCGCTTCGGCGCCGCCCTCGCCCGCCAGGGGATCCTCCCCGAGCAGCGGGTGATGATCGCGCTGCCGGACGGGCCGGAGTTCGTCGCCGCCCTCTTCGGCGCCTTGAAGCTCGGCGCCGTCGTGGTGATGGTCAACCCGCAGCTCCCGCCGGCCGACCTCGCCCGCCTCTTCGACTACTGCCGCGCCCGGCTCGCCGTCGTCGGCGGCGAGTCTCTCCCCGCCTGGCGCGAGGCCGCCGCCGCGGTCGAGCGCCCGCCGGCCTTCCTGACCGTCGGCGCGGCCTCCGGCGGCGCCCCGTCCTGGGAGGAGGAGCGCGACCTGGTCGGCGACGACCTCGCGACCTTCCCCACCCACCGCGACGACGCCGCGATCTGGCTCTTCTCCGGCGGCACGACCGGGCGCCCCAAGGCGGTCGTCCAGACCCATCTCTCCTTCGCCAACACGACCGAGTGCTACGCCAAGGCCTGCCTCGGCGTCCGCGAGGACGACGTCACCCTCTCGGTGCCCAAGCTCTTCTTCGGCTACGCCACCGGCTCGAACCTCTTCTTCCCCTTCGCCGCCGGCGCCTCGGCGGTCCTCTTCCCCGAGCGCGCCACCGCCGAGACGCTGTTCGAGAAGATCCGCCGCCACCGGCCGACCATCCTGGTCAACGTGCCGACGATGGTGCAGCACATGGTCGCCCACCCCGAGGCGGCGCGGCAGGACCTCTCCTGCCTGCGCTTCGCCACCTCGGCGGGCGAGGCGCTGCCGGCGCCGCTCCACCAGCGCTGGGTCGAGACCTTCGGCTGCGAGCTGCTCGACGGCCTGGGCACGGCCGAGATGTGGCACATCTTCCTCTCCAACCGCCCCGGCGCGGCGCGCCCGGGGACGCTCGGCCAGGCGGTGCCGGGCTTCGAGGTGCGGGTCTGCGACGAGGAGGGGCGCGAGCTGCCCGCCGGCGAGGTCGGCCGGCTCTGGGTGCGCGGCCGCTCGCGCGCTCTCGGCTACTGGCAGGAGAGCGCGAAGACCGCCGAGGCCTTTCGCGGCGAGTGGGTGGTGAGCGGCGACCTCCTGTCGCGCGACGCGGAGGGGTGGTTCACCTATCGCGGCCGCGCCGACGACGCGCTCAAGGTGGCCGGCCGCTGGTTCAACCCGGGCGAGGTCGAGAGCTGTCTCGTCCGCCACCCGGGGGTGGCCGAGTGCGCGGTGGTGGGGGTGGTCAACGCCAACGGCCTGACCAAGCCGCGCGCCTACGTCGTCGCCAAGCCGGGCGGCGGCGCGGCGCTCGCCGAGGAGCTCAAGGCCCTCTGCCTGCGCGAGCTCGAGCCCTACAAGCACCCGCGCGAGATCGTCCTCGTCCCCGACCTCCCCCGCACCCACCTCGGCAAGGTGGACCGCGGCAAGCTGAAGACCCAGATCGGCTGAGCAAGCACCCTTGACATCCTGTCAAGCGAGCGCGCGCCGCTAGCCGCTCGCCCGCCCCGCCGCCGTGGCTTCGGGGACTTCCTCCAGCTTGCCGGTCTTCACGTCGTAGATGAAGCCGTAGATGGGGATGGCCGGGGAGACCAGCGGGTGGTTGCGGATGCGGCGGACGTCGGCTTCCACGCTCTTTTTGGGGTCGCGGATGGTGAGCCAGTCGACGAACTCGCCTTCGGACGAGCCGGGGCCGTGCCCGGCGTCCTTCCAGGAGCCGTCGTAGGAGGCGGTCTCCAGGCTGTGCGCCAGGAGCTCGCGCATGACCTCGTCGCTGAAGGTCTCCATGCCGCAGTTGGAGTGGTGGACGACGAACCACTCGCGGGTGCCCAGCAGCTTGCAGGAGATGACCAGCGAGCGGATGGCGTCGTCGCTGGCGCGCCCGCCGGCGTTGCGGATGACGTGCGCGTCGCCCTCGGCCAGGCCGGCGAACTTGGCCGGGTCGAGGCGGGCGTCCATGCAGGTGAGGATGGCGAAGCCCCGGGCCGGCGGCATGGCGAGGCTGCCGCGCTCCCCGAAGGACTCCGCGTAGGCGGCGTTGGCGGACAGGACTTCGTCGAGGATCTGGCTCATCTTTACGTGCCCTCCTCTCCTGGAGTGCGGCGGACAGTGCCGCCGGTGGACAGTCCACCGCATGCTATCCTCGCCGCCGCTGCACTCCCGTCACCCCCAAGAACCCGGGGAGCGCGAGGGAGCCTCCCCGGGGTTGAATCGAGAGGAGGCTCTTCATGCGTCTCAGGCTCTTCGTTCTCGCCCTTCTCGTCCTCGGCTCCGCGCTGCCGGCCCTGGCCCAGGAGACCGGCTCGGTCTCCGGCACGGTCGCCGACGCCGACGGCTCGCCGCTGCCCGGCGTCACCGTCGGCATCCGCGGGGACCTCCTCCCCGCCGGGCGCACGACGGCGACCGGTGAGGACGGCGGGTACAGCTTCCAGCGCCTCCTGCCCGGCGATTACCAGGTCACCGCCGAGCTCTCGGGCCTCGGCACGGTGAGCCGCGACGTCGTCGTCGCTCTCGAGAAGGACACGCAGGTCGAGCTGACGCTCTCGCCGGCGGTGGCCGAGGACATCACCGTCACCGCCGCCGTGCCGGTCGTCGACGTCAAGTCGACCGAGATCCAAACCAACTTCCGCCACGAGCAGATCGAGGACCTGCCGATCCCGCGCACCTACAAGGGGCTCTTCCAGCTCGCGCCGGGCGTCGCCGAGAACAACCGCAACACCACGCCCAACGCCGGCGGCTCGCGCATGGACAACACGTTCCTCCTCGACGGCATCAACATCACCAACCCGCACTACGGCGACATCGTGCCCGACGTCTCCGAGCTCGACATCGACGAGGTGAGCATCAAGCGCGGCGGCGTTACCGCCGAGTTCGGGCGCACCGGCGGCATGGTGATCAGCGCCGTCACCAAGTCGGGCACCAACCAGATCAAGGGGGAGGCGCGCGCGGAGTTCCAGCCGGCCGACTGGACGGCGGACAGCGACCTCGCGACGCTGCAGAACACGAGGGACCGCGAGGCCCTCGGGCTCGCCCTCGGCGGCCCCTTCCTGCGCGACCGCCTCTGGTGGTACGGCTCCTTCATCCAACCCACCCTCACCGAGACCGACCGCGTCAACAACCTCGGCAGCGTGCCGGACCGCAACGACGAGGTCGACGAGCTGTTCGGCAAGCTGAGCGCCAACCCGCTCCAGAGCCACGTCCTCGTCGCCTCCTACCGCACACGCGAGCGGACGAACGAGAACGCCGGCATCACCTCGACCGTCCATCCCAGCGCCGGCAGCACCGACTCGACCGACTACGTGCTGGCGACCGGCGCCTGGACCTGGCTGACCACCCCGAACAGCTTCCTCGAGGTCAAGCTCAACCACAACAAGGAGGAGAACTCGACCGAGCCGATCAGCGACAAGGGCTACCGGCCGGCCTTCGACGCCGCCCGCCCCGACCTGGTGGGGCGCTTCACCACCACCGCCGACCGCATCATCGGCGGCGCCACCGCCGTCGGCCAGATCGTCGGCGGCGCCGATCTCGCGGTCAACAACCAGGACTTCAAGCGCGACGAGGTGCGGGCCACCTACCAGACGTTCCAGGAGTGGTTCGGCCAGTCGCACGACGTCCGCTTCGGCTTGACCTACAGCGAGGACGAGGAGCGGCTCGAGCGGCGCGGCAACGGTTGGGGGACGATCACCTGGAACCCGACGACCCGGCTCTTCACCGCCACCTACGTCTCGACCCAGCCGCCGCACACCGGCGAGGGCAAGGGCTACGGCGTCTTCCTCCAGGACCAGGTGACGATCGGCGACCGCACGACGGTGACCGCCGGTCTGCTGGTCAGCCGCGACGAGTACTTCGGCGAGGGGCTGGGCTCGACCCCCGGCACCAAGCGGAAGGTCAAGATCCTGGAGTTCGACTGGGACCAGCAGATCCAGCCGCGGCTGGGCTTCTCCTACGTGCCGCGGATGGAGGTGGGGGACAAGGTCTTCTTCAACCTCGGCCGCTACTACAACACCGACAACAAGTCGCTGGAGCGCGCCGCCTCGCCGACCCGCATCTTCACCACCCGCGCCACCTTCAACGCCGCCGGCGGCCTGGTCTCCGAGGTCCCCGCCGCCAACACGCAGACCAAGACCGTCGACGCCGGGCTCGACCCGCAGTACACCGACGAGATCGTCCTCGGCTACGCCACCCCCTTCGGCGACGCCTGGTCGTTCGAGGCGTGGGGGATGTACCGCGAGGTCGGCGACATCATGGAGGACATCTCGCGCGACGGCCTGGGCAACGGCCCCTTCCGCGTCGCCCAGCTCGACGACGCCTACCGCGAGTACTCCGAGCTGACCCTGCAGGTCAACCACGCGCCGCGCGAGCGCTGGATGGGCCTGGCGCTCAACACCAGCTACACCTGGAGCCGGCTGGAAGGCAACTGGGACATCGACTTCAGCCCCGCCGACTCGCCGTTCCTCAACTCGTCCTTCATCCACGACGGCCCGGGTGTGCTGATCAGCGACAACCGCGACGGCATCCTGCGCGGCGACCGCACGCACGTGGCGAAGGTCTTCGCCACGATCCGGCCGGCGCCGGCGCTGCCGGGCTGGAAGGTCGGCAGCTATCTGCGCTACCAGAGCGGCGGCGCCTGGGAGGCGCGGGGGCTCCCCGACGCCAACGTCTCGTCGAGCTCGCACTTCCGCTACCTCGAGCCGGCCGGCTCGCGGCGGATGGAGGACTGGCTCAACGTCAACCTGTTGACCTCGTACGCCTTCGACCTCGGGCCGCTCGAGCTGGAGCTCGAAGGGACGGTGACCAACGTCTTCGACGAGCAGGTGGCGCTGCAGGTGGACGACCGGCTGATCGTCGGCCGGGCGGCGGCGCCGAACAATGCCAACTTCGGCCGGCCGACCGACCTCTCGCAGGCGCGGGCCATCGTGCTCTCCGCCATCGCGCGGTATTAGAAGAAAGGCGGGGACATTGCCGCCGGGGGTGCGGCGCCGCCTCCTCCGCCTCGCCTGCCTCGCGCTCCTCGCCGCGTGCGCCACGGCGCCGCGGCGGGGGGCGCCGCCGCTCGACCTCAAGATCGCCGGCGGGCGCGTGGTAGACGGCACCGGCGCGCCCTGGTTCCGCGCCGACGTCGGCGTGCGCGCCGACACGATCGTCGCGGTCGGCGACCTCGCCGGCGTGCCGGCGGCGGTCACCCTCGACGCCGCCGGGCAGGCCGTCGCCCCCGGCTTCATCGACCTCCTCGGCTGGTCGCACCAGGCGGCGCTCGTCGATCCCCACCTCGAGGGCAAGGTCCGCCAGGGGGTGACGACCGAAGCGACCGGCGAGGGCTTCTCTCCCGGGCCGCTCTCGGCCGAGCAGGCGGCGGAGCAGGCGGCGTCCCGCCCCGACGGCCTCACCTGGCGCACGCTCGGCGACTTCATGCGCCTCCTCGAGCGCCGCGGCACGGCGCTCAACTTCGCCTTCTTCGTCGGCGCCTCGAACCCGCGCGCGATGGTGCTCGGCCTCGCCGACCGCGACCCCGACGCGGCGGAGATGGCGGCGATGGAGGGGATCGTCGAGCAGGCGATGCGCGACGGCGCGGTCGGTCTCTCGACCTCCCTCATCTACGTGCCGGCGGTCTTCGCCGAGACCGAGGAGATCGTCCGCCTGGCGCGGGTCGCGGCCCGCCACGGCGGCGTCTACTTCACCCACCTGCGCGACGAGGCGGACCGGATCGGCGAGGCGCTCGACGAGGCCTTCCGCATCGGCCGCGAGGCCGCCATCCCGGTCAACGTCTGGCACCTCAAAGTGAGTGGCAAGCAGAACTGGGGGCGGATGGGCGAGGTGGTCGAGAAGATCGAGGCGGCGCGGCGCGAGGGGATCGACGTCGCCGCCAACGTCTACCCCTACACCGCCTCGGCGACGAGCCTCTCGGCGCTGCTGCCGGTCTGGGCGCTCGAAGGGGGGTACAAGGTCTTCCTCGAGCGGCTGCGCGACCCGGCGCTGCGGAAGCGGATCGCGGCCGAGATCCCGACCTCCAACTTCTACACCCGCGTCAGCGGGCCCGAGGGCGTGCTGGTGACGAGCATCCCGGCGCCGGAGCTCGCGGCCCACGAGGGGAAGCGGCTGGCCGCGGTGGCGGCGGCGATGGGGGTCGATCCCATCGAGGCGCTCCTCCGGCTCTACGAGGCGAGCCCCCACTCGCCGGGGGCGATCTACTTCTCGATGCGCGAGGACGACCTGCAGACCGCGCTGCGCCAGCCGTGGGTGTCGCTCGGAGCGGACTCCAGCGCGGTGGTCGGCGAGTCGCGGAAGGAGCCCGCCCACCCGCGCGCCTACGGCACCTTCCCGCGCCTCCTCGGGCATTACGCGCGCGACGAGGGGCTGATGAGCCTCGAGGAGGCGGTGCGCCGCATCACCTCGCAGGCCGCCGCGCGCCTCAAGCTCTGGGACCGCGGCGTCGTGCGGCCGGGGATGAAGGCCGACCTCGTCGTCTTCGACCCGGCGGCGGTGCGCGACGTCTCGACCTACGAGGACCCGCACCACTTCTCGCTCGGCGTCACCCACGTCGTCGTCAACGGCGTGCCGGTGCTGCGCGACGGGGCGATGACCGCGGCGCTCCCCGGCCGGGTGCTGCGCCGCGCTTGTAACGGATGTAAGGAGTGACCGCGCGCGCGGCGAGCGCCCGCGCGCCGCGTCTATGCTCCGCGCATGCGCCGCTGGCTCGATCCCCAGCGCCTGGCGCCCGCCGCCGCCGCTGCGCTCGCCCTGCTGCTCGTCCTCCTCGCCGTCCTCCAGTACCGCTGGATCGCCGAGGTCAGCGACGCGGAGCGGCAGCGGCTGCGCGCCGGCGTCGAGGCCGCGGCCCAGCGGCTGGCGGCCGAGATCGACCGCGAGGTCGGCCGCGCCGTCCACAGCTTCGAGCCCGGACCGCGCGGCGGGGGCGAGGCCGGCGGCGACCACCGCGAGCGCCTGCTGCGGCAGCTCCGGAGCTGGCGGGGGAGCGCCCCGTA
>DASUNQ010000188.1:0-11322 GCA_036277075.1 Thermoanaerobaculia bacterium | reverse complement strand
AGGCGACCTGCCAGCGGCTCAGGTCGAGCCCGGCCGTCTGCTCGGAAGGGATCTTGCGGGCGCACAGCTCGTAACCGAAGTTCGGACCGCCGCTCGTCGTCCCGCCGAAGCGGGAGACCGCCGCGAGCCAGCGCCGCGGCGCCTGCAGGAAGGCGACCGGCGACATGAACACGCAGCGCGCCCCGACGTAGGCCGACTGCAGGAGGTTCCCGATCAGCCCGAGATCGTGGTACGGCGGCAGCCATGTGACGAATGTGGAGTCGGCGGAGTGGCGGCAGGCGTCCCGGATTAAGCCCAGGTTGTGCAGCAGATTGCCGTGTCCGACCATCACCCCCTTGGGATCGGAGGTCGAACCGGACGTGTACTGGAGAAAGGCCGTGTCCGCGGACGTGCGGTGCGGGTCGCGCCACTCCTCGGCGCAGCCGTCCGGCACCGCATCGGTGGACAGACAGCGGAGCTGCCCGAGGACCGGGTCGCGCGCGAGGTGGGCGCCGGCCTTGGCGAGCAGCGCCTCCGTCGTCAGGACCACGGCGGGCCGCGCGTCCTCCGCCAGGCGCCGCAGGCGGCCGAGGCCGCGCTGGAAGCGCGGCGGGTGGACCGGCACCGCGACCGCACCGGCGTAGAGCGCGCCGAAGAAGCCGGCGACGAAATCCAGCCCCGGCGGATAGAGCAGCAGGATGCGCTCGCCGGCCGCGCCGGCGGCCTGCAGCAGCCCCCCCACGGCGCGCGCCCTGGCGTCCAGCTCACCGTAAGTGCAGGAGGAGGCCTCGGCGTCCCCGTCCTCGAGGAACGTGTAGGCACAGCGGCCGGGGTGCTCTCGCGCCCTCGCCCGGAGGACCTCGACCAACGTGTCCGCGGCCATACTCAACTGCCGAGACCTCCGATCGCTCCGCGCCGTCTTGTTCAGGCCTGCTTCACACAAGTGCAGGCGCAACGGGGGAAGTGGGACACATCGAAACTACGGATGCGCCGCCGCCGGCGTCGGCGTGAGCGACCTCAACGAGCAGGCTGACCTCGGCGCCGCGCGCGGTGTTGACCACCCCGCCCACGCTCTTGGGGAGCAGCCGCACGAAGCCGCCGCCGAAGCGCGAGCCAAAGACGAAGAGCCCCCACACCACGTCGTGGGCCTCCCAGCCGCCGCCGCTCTGGTAGGCGTAAGGGCGCGACTCGACGAGCTCCTGCACCACCCAGCTCCCCTCGTCGAGAGCGTCGCGGACGAGCTCCTCCCAGCGCGGCGCCGGCGTGCAGTGCCCGAGGTGCACCTTGGCGCCCCCCAGCGAGCGGGCGTGCTTGAGCACCAGCCGATCGCGCTCGGCGGCGATCAGCGCGAGCAGGTCGACGCGCTCGCCGCCGCGCTCGGCCGGCCCGCGCCGCAGCCGCCAGGTCCAGGGGACGTGCGCGTGCACCAGCGCCCGCTCCGTGTCGGCGAGTTCGCCGGCGCGCTCGCAGAGCAGTGCCAGGTTCCGCTTGTCCGAGAGGATGCCGGTGATCGGTCCGCTGAAGAGGCTCACCCGGCCGGCCTTGAAGGCGCGGAACACGTGGCTGGCGGTCGGCCCCTCCTGCTGCTCGAAAACCGCGTGCACCGGCTCGCCGCGGTAGACGATCGCTCCGCCCTCTTCCCGCAGGTCCGCGTAGGCGCAGAGAAAGACCTCCCCGCGCGCCGGTTCGCCGCCGCGCTTCGCGAGCAGCGCCCCGTACTCGCGACCGTACTGCGCCGCCGTGTGCTCCGCGAGCAGGGCGGGGCGCGCCGGGTGGGCGACGATCGCGATGTTGAGAGGGCCGCCGGTCCAAGCGCCGTCCTCCACCGCCTGCTCCGCCAGCCGCTCGAGCAGGAGACGGACGGTGTTGCGCGGCCGCGCCCGGCCGCCGTACCGGGAGACGAACTCCGCGATCGCCGGTTGGCGCAGGCAGAGGTCGGCGATGATCTGCGTCCGCCAGCCGCCGAGGTAGCTGCCGCAGTTCCACTCCAGGCATTGCAGCCCGCCGGCCGTATCCAGGAAGTCACCGCGCGACAACGCCCCGGCGACGCCGTTCGGCGGCTCGAAGAGGACGGCCGCGAGCAGCGGGTTGTCGATGGCGTAGAAGTCGGCGAGCCGCGCCGGGTCGCCGCCGAAAAAACGTCCGGGAAGGCTCTTGATCAGACGGTCGAGCCCGAGCGCGACGCGCTCCATCTCGCTGAGCGCGGCGGCACCGACGAAAGTGGGCCAGGGCTGCGGCCGGTAGGTGAGGAGCTCGGGCCGCTCGTGGAGCTCGGCGAAGCTGGCGCGGTCCAGGCATTTCGGCCGGCTCGCCGCGAAGTCGAGGAAAGCGCGGCTTTCCAGCGAAAGATCGCGGTGAGCTGCCAACACCTCGCCGGTAAAACTCATGACCTCCCTGACGCGTGAAAAGAGGTGTACAGTCGCACACTCACGAGACTGCGTCAACGGATATCAGCTCAGTAGCGCAGTGGTAGGACTACGAGGAACGAAATGATCGCGAATAGGCAACTGCGTTTCCGGAAGTCGGAGGTTTCGCTGCCGCACGGGATCCCCGAGCTGATCCAGGAGGCGACCGAGGGGCGTGCGCTGCGCTGGTACGTCGCTCAGGTGACGGCAGAGGAGGTCGTCGTCGAAGCCACGGTCGACAGCCAGCCGATCGGCGAGTTCTCCGCCGCAGCGGAGCGGCGCTTCCACCCCGGGAAGTCGGCGGCGGTCAGCATCGTCCCTACGGGCGTCGGTTGCACCGTCGGCGGCTACGCCGGGGACGCCGCGCCGGCCACGCGGCTGCTCGCCTCGGCGGTGGACTATCTAGTCACCAACCCCAACGCCGTCAACGCCTCGGACTTCATCCAGCTCGACGACAATGTCCTCTACGCGGAAGGCCACTGCATCGACCTCCTCTGCCAGGGACGGCTCGACCTCCACGTCCCCTACGCGAACCGCGTCGGCGTCCTCGTCGAGCGCTCGAGCGACGCGCGGCTGGACGTCGTGTTCAACGTCGTCAACGCGGCGCGCGCCGTCCATGGCGTCGACATCCAGCACTGCGTCGTGACCGACCGCCCGATCGGCTCGCGCTGCGAGCGCAACGCGTCGGGGGCCTTCGTCGGCACCGTCGACCATCCGGAGGTGTTGGCGCGGGGGTGCGAGTCGCTGCTGGCGCGGGGGGTCAACGCCATCGCGGTCACCACCAACGTGCAGGACCTGCCCCTAGACGACTACGCCCTGCACTTCGCGGGGAAGGCGCCGAACCCGGTGGGCGGCGTCGAGGCAATCATCTCCCACTACATCGTCAACCGCTTCCGCGTGCCCTGCGCCCACGCGCCGCTGCTCAACGTCAAGGACCTGGTCCTGGAGTCGCCGATCGTCGACGCCCGCGGCGCCGGGGAGTTCGCCTCGGCGAGCGGCCTCGCCTGCATCCTGCTCGGCCTGGCGCGCGCGCCGCAGATCGCGCCGCGCCCAGGAACCCCGGTCCGCGACGTCATCAACCTCAACAACCTGCTGGCGGTGATCGCGCCGGCGAGCTGCCTGGGGGGGATCCCGACGCTCTTCGCCGCCCGCTTTGGTCTCGCCACCATCGCGGTGCGCGACAACGAGACGATCCTCGGCGTCACCCGGGACGAGCTCGACTTGGAGAATGTGATCGAGGTCGGCAACTACGCCGAGGCGGCGGGCGTCCTCCTTGCCCTGCGCCGCGGCATCGCCCTCCACAGCCTGGTCCGCCCCCTCGCCACCCTGCGCCACCCGCTGCGCACGTTGGATGCCGCACAAGGCCCGGCGGAAGCGCCGCCGCGGCCCTCCGAGCGCACCGTCGCAGCCTGGGCCACGCGCGCCGGCCGTCGCTGACCGTGGGGCGCTCCTTCACTTCAGCGATTTCCGGCTAGGCCTCCGGCGGGCTCAGAAGCTCACCGCCGCAGGCACCTTCGTCGTCGTCGACTACCAGCACTCGACTACGGCGGGGCCACCCTGATCTGGGAATCGACCGGCCCTGCAACCCCTTCTCAGTTGGCAGGCGACCGCGATGTACGACTTGGTCAGCTCACCCGCGGCTCCTCGCGCACCAGCTGCTGACGCTTAAGGCATCGTAAGTGGAAGAGAATAGGGATTTTCCCGCGCCAGCCGGGTTTCCGCGGCCGCCGCGGAAAACTCCGCGGTCGCTGCTCCGAATCCCGCGATGGGCGCGGGAAATCCCGTCGCCGCCGCGGCAAATGCCGCAACGGCTGCTCTACACCCTTTTTTCGGTCGCTGTACACACCGGCGGCGCGGCGGGAAATGCCGCGGCCGGCGCAGGAAATCCCGTCGACAGCGCGGGATTCTCCGCGGCGGCCGCGAAATCGCTTTCTAGGTAGGGTCAGGAAGCGCTGGAGGCGACGACCGGATTCGAACCGGTGAATAAGGGTTTTGCAGACCCTCGCCTTACCACTTGGCTACGTCGCCCCGGGGGGAATCCGCTGGCGCCGCGGGGGTGAAGTCTGGAGCGGGAAACGGGATTTGAACCCGCGACCCCAACCTTGGCAAGGTTGTGCTCTACCACTGAGCTATTCCCGCTCAAGAGGGGGCAGGATACTGGCCCCCCTGAGGACTGTCAAGCGGCGTAAGCCACCGCCGCACAGAGCTTTGCCCGCTCAACCCCCGACCGAGAACGCGTCCCGCACGAGGCTGTATTCCCAGCCGCCGGCGGTCCAGTCGAGCCCCAGGACGTCGAAGCGGCAGGGCCCGGCGAGGCCGTGCAGGGCGAGGTGGAGGGCCGCCGCGCGGGCGAGGCGCCGCTGCTTGGCCGGGGTCACGGCGGCGAGCGCCGCGCCGTAGGCCGCGCCGCCGCGGGCCTTGATCTCGACGAAGCAGAGCGTGTCGCCGTCGCGCGCCACGACGTCGATCTCGCCGCCGCGGTTGACCACGTTGCGGTCGAGGATGCGGTAGCCCTGCCGCTCGAGCCAGCGCACCGCCTGGTCCTCCCCGCTGCGGCCGCGGCCGCGGGTGTGCGTCCCGGGCTGGAAGGCGCCCGACACGGCGGCTAGCCCCGCTTCCAGCGCGGCCCGCTCGGCGTGTCTTCGACCGTCACGCGCCGCCCCGCGAGCTCGCCGCGCAGCCGATCGGCGGCGGCCCAATCGCGCGCCCGCCGCGCCGCCTCGCGCTCGGCCACCAGCCGGCCGATCTCCTCGTCGCTCGCCGGATCCCCCGGCTCCTCCGCCGTCCACTCGTCGGCGTCGAGCACCCCGAGCACCGCGTCGGCGTCCGCCAGCGCTTCGATGACCCGCTCGTGGTCGCCGGCCCCGAGCCGCCGGTCCTCGATCGCGACGTTGACTTCCTTGACGAAGCGGAAGACGGCGGCAAGCGCCTCGGCGACGTTGAGGTCGTCGGCGAGCGCCGCCGCAAAGTCGCGCTGCAGGGCCTCGACCGCGCCGCCGAGCGTGCCGATCGGCTCGCCCACCTCGCGCGCGTGGGCGAGGCGGAAGAGCATCTCGTCGACCCGCCGCAGCGCCCCGGCCGCGGCCTCGAGCGACTCCCACGTGAAGTTGAGCTTCTGGCGGTAGTGGACCGAGAGCAGGAGGTAGCGCACGGCGCGCGGCGCGGCGCCGCGGGCGAGGAGGTCGGCGAGCGTGTACTGGTTGCCCAGCGACTTCGACATCTTCTCGCCCTCGACGATCAGGTGCTCGGCATGCAGCCAGGTGCGGACGAAGGGCTTGCCGGTCGCGGACTCGCTCTGCGCGATCTCGTTCTCGTGGTGCGGGAAGATGTTGTCGACGCCGCCGCAGTGCAGGTCGAGCGTCTCGCCGAGGTACTTCATCGCCATCGCCGAGCACTCGATGTGCCAGCCGGGGCGGCCGCGGCCCCACGGCGACTCCCACGCCGGCTCTTCGGGCTTGGCCCCCTTCCAGAGGACGAAGTCGCGCACGTCCTCCTTTTCGTACTCGTCGCTCGCCACGCGCTCGCCGCGGCGCACCTGCGAGAGGTCGAAGCCGGAGAGGCGCCCGTAGCCGGGGCAGGCCGCGATGCGGAACCAGATCGAGCCGTCGGCCTCGTAGGCGGCCCCTTTCTCGAGCAGGCGGCCGATCAGGGCGATCATCTCGGGGACGTGGTGAGTGGCGCGCGGGTAGTGCTCGGCGCGCTCGACGTGGAGCGCGTCGAGGTCGCGCAGGAAGGCGTCGATGAAGGGCGCCGTGTAGTCGTCGAGCGCGACGCCGGCGGCGCGCGCGCCGTGGATCGTCTTGTCGTCGACGTCGGTGATGTTCATCACCTGCGTCACCCGGTAGCCGAGGTAGCGCAGCCCCCGCCGCAGCAGGTCCTCGAAGAGGAAGGTGCGCAGGTTGCCGATGTGGATCTCGTTGTAGACCGTCGGGCCGCAGGTGTAGACCCGGGCCTCGCGGCGAGCCTGCGGCCGGAAGGGCTCGCGGCGGCGCCCCAGCGTGTTGAAGAGGACGAGCTCGGGGCGGCTGCGGGTGGCGGCGCCGTCCGGCCTCACTGGCGGACCTCGACCGAGCCCGCGGCGAAGGCGAGCCCGGCGAGCGCCTGGCCGTTCGGGTCGATGGCGGCGGGCGCGACGAACGTGAAGGCGCCGCTGCCGGCGGCGCGGGACGAGAAGCGCAGGGTGAGGAGCGTCCCCGAGCCGCTGACCCCGGCGGCGGCGCCGAGCTGCGTCAAGCCGACGACGAGCGTGCCGGCCGGGCTCTCGACGACCTGGAGGCTGGTCCCCACCGTGCCGCCGGCGGAGAGGAGGGTCCCCTCGGTCGCGCCGTCGTAGCGCAGCACCGTCGCCGGGTACTGGAGGTCGAAGGAGACGCCGTAGAGGTTCGTCACCTGGTTGGCGCGCACGTCGAGGAGGAGCGTCGTCGCCGTCCCCCCGGCCCCCGCCGCAAGGGAGACGCTGTTCGAGCCGGCCGCCGCGGGCGTCAAAATGATCCCCGGCTGCGGCGGCGGCGGCTGCGTCGGGCCGCCTCCGCCCCCGCCGCCGCCGCAGGCGCCAAGCGCCGCGAGGAGCGCCGCGGCGAGCAGCCCGCGGGCCCGCGCGCTCACACCGTCACCTCGCGCGTCGCGGCCAATCGTTTGAGCTGCCGGCGGGCGCGCTCGCGCTTCAACCCGCGGAGGTGGTCGACGAAGAGCACGCCCTCGAGGTGGTCCACCTCGTGGCAGACGGCGCGCGCCAGCCACTGCTCGGCGGCGAACTCGAAGGCCGCACCCGCGAGGTCCTGCGCCCGCACCCGCACCCGCGCCGGCCGCTCGACTTTCTCGAGGAAGCCCGGGATCGAGAGGCACCCCTCCTCCTCGACCTCGCTCCCCTCGGGCTCCAGCAGCTCGGGGTTGACGAGGACGCGCAGCTCGCCGGGCTCTTTGCCCACCGTGAGGTCGACGACGGCCAGGCGGAGCGATACGCCGACCTGGGGCGCGGCGAGCCCGACGCCCGGTGCGGCGTGCATGGTCTCGACCATGTCGTGCGCCAGCGCGCGCAGCGCGCCGTCGAAGGCGCTCACCCGCGCGGCGACCTCGCGCAGCACCGGGTCGGGGTAGATGCGGATCGGGAGGATCGCCATGCGGACTGCCGGATCAGCCGCCGCTGCGCAGCCGGCGAACGGCCACGCCCACGTCGCGGTCGTGATGCTGCTCGCGAAGCGCCTCGAGGAAGGCGCGCGGGTCGGAGTTGCCGACCAGGTTCTGCTCCAGCCCCTCGCGGGTGAGCTTGAGCACGGTGGCGTCCTCCGCCACCCGGTAGCTCGCCGGCCAGGCGCCGCGCTCGAGCAGCACCCCCTCGCCCACCACGTCGCCCGAGGTGAAGCCGCGCACCCCGAGCGGCGGCTCGCCGTCGCCGCCGACGAAGGCCTCGATGACGCCGCGCACGATGAGCAGGAGCTGCGCCTCGCGGCTCCCCTCCTCGGCGACCGGCGTCCCCGCCTTCCAGTGCAGCAGCTGCATCGTCGAGAGCAGGCGCTTGAGCTGCTCGGGGGTCAGGCGCTGCACGATCCGGCTCCCCGCCAGGTTGTGCCACAGGCGCTGGAGCTCGACCGCCGACGTGCCGGCCTGCTGGCCGCCGGCCTGCCGCAGCCCCTCGATCGCCAGCGCGCGCACGTGCTCCATGCTCTTCTCGCGCTGGTAGCGCTCGACCTTGAAGCGGATCGACGGGTCGAGCGGCGCCAGCTTCTGCGCCTTGGCGAGCAGCGCGACCCCCTTCTCGTAGAAGCCGTCCTGGGCGTATTCCTCGGCGACCAGCGAGTACTCCTCGACCGCCTTGTCGTACTGGCGGAGCTGGGCGTAGACCTCGGCGATCTTGAGCCGGGAGTGGAGGTCCTCGGGGTTGCTGCGCAGCCGGGCGCGCAGCCGCTGCTCCGCCTCCTCGTAGTGCTCGAGGACGATCAGGTCGTCGATCGTGTAGTCCTGCTGCGGCTGCTGACCACCACCGCCGCCGCCGCGGAACCAGCTCTTGAACGCCACGCGTCGCGCCTCCTCGCGGGCCCTGCCGGCGAGCCCTCTTCCCCGGCGCGCGCAGTGGACGCCGCCGACGTCTGCGGTGGACACCGGGGCCGCCGCGGGCGCCGCCATTATAGAGCGAAGGGGCGGCGCAAGCCGGCGATAACTGTCGCTGCCGCAACGATCTCCGGGCGCGGCCGGTATCCGGCGGCAGGGCCGCGCAGGGTGGCGCGCAGGTTGCTCTCGCCACCGGCAGAGGTGTACCGTCCGATCCAGGAGGTCACGATGCGCATCGGCACTCCGTCCCGCCCCCTCCCCGCCCTGTGGGCCGCCGCCGCGGCCCTGCTGCTGGCCGTCCCCGCCGCCGCCGAAAGCGGCAGCTACGGCTACTTCCGGGTGATCGAGGGCTCCGCCACGGTCACCCAGGCCGGCTCGGGCGACCGTGCGGCCGCCGAGCTCAACCAGCCGGTCCTCGCGGGCGACCGCCTCTGGGTGCACCGCAGCGGCCGGCTCGAGGCGGTCCTCTCGGACGGCAACCTGCTGCGCGTCGACGGCGGCAGCGAGCTGCTCTTCGAGCGCCTCGCCGACTCCCCCGAAAGCGACGACGGCCAGACCGTGCTGCGCCTCCTCCAGGGCAACGTCCAGCTCGTGGTGCGGCGCGGCGGACGCGAGCTGCCGCGGATCGACACGCCGAACGCCACCGTCTACCTGCAGGACGAAGGGGTCTACCGCATCGCCACCGACGCCGAAGGCTGGACCGAGGTCGTGGTCCGCGACGGCTACGCGGAGGTGGTGACCGAGCGCGGCTCGGCCGTGGTGCGCACCGACGAGCAGGCCTGGGTCGAGGGCGTCCGCTTGCCCGACGTCGACGTGCAGGCGGCGGGGAGCAGCGACGCGCTCGAGCGCTGGGCGCGGCGGCTCGACGACGAGGTCGAGGGCGACCGCTACGCCTCCTACGTCGACGAGGACCTGCGCTACCAGGCGCGGCCCCTCAGCCGCTACGGGAGCTGGATCAACTTCAACGCCACCTGGGTCTGGCAGCCCCGGGTCGCGCACGGCTGGCGCCCGTACCACTACGGCCGCTGGGCCTACACGCCGGCCGGCTACTTCTGGGTCACCTCCGAGCCCTGGGGATGGGTCCCGTACCACTACGGGACGTGGGACTACGTCGGACGCCACGGCTGGGTCTGGTACCCGGGGCGCACCTTCGCGCCGGCGTGGGTGTACTGGCACTGGGGGCCGAACTACGTCGGCTGGTGCCCGATCGGCTACTACACGCACTGGTACTCGGGGTGGTACCGCAACCACGGCTTCCGCCGCGGCGTCTACGGCTGGGCCGGCGGCGGCTGGGACCCCTGGAACGACTGGAGCTTCGTGCCCTACGGTCACTTCCGCAACCGCGACCTGCACCGCCACGCCCGCGCCGGCCGCGACCTGCGCGACACCCGTCCGGACGGCCCCGGCCGGGGCATCCTGACCACCGACACGCGGTCGCTCACCCCCGACCGGCTCGGGGACCCGCGCGGCGTGCAGGAGGTGCTGCGCCGCCGCGACGTGACGCCGCGCGGCGGAGACCTGCCGGACGTGACCGCCTTCGTCGAGCGCCGCGACGAGCTGCCGCCCGAGGTGCGGCGGACGGTGATCACCGACCGGCGCGACGTGCCCGAGGGCTCGCCGCTGCGGCCCAGCGTGATCATCGACCGCCGCGCTGGCCCCGCCCGCGGCGGCCCCGAGGCGCCGCGGGTCGCCGGACGCGACGACGGCGAACGCGGCGAGAGCGACGCGCCGCGCGTCGTGCCCTCCCGGCCCGACCGGCCCGCGACCGACGCCGGCGGCGAGACCTGGCGGGTGCGCGGCCGCGACCGCTCGGGCACCGGCGAGCGCGGGGACGGCGAAGGCCCGCGCGTCGTCCCCTCCCGCCCGAGCCGGCCGGAGAGCGAAGACGACGGGCCGCGTGCGGTCCCGTCCCGCCCGAGCCCGCCGGAGAGCGACGGCGGCGGCAACGAGAGCTGGCGCATCCGCGGCCGCGACGACGGCGAGCGCGGCAGGAGCGAGAGCCCGCGCGTCGAGCCGACCGACCGCCGCCCGCCGGCCGAGGACCGCTCCCTCCGCTACACGGCGCCGCCGCGGCGCGACGGCGGCAGCCGTCCCTCGGTCCGCTCCTACGCGATGCCGCAGCGCCCGGCGCCGAGCGCGCCGCCGCCCTCGGTGCGCCCCAGCCGCCCGCCGGCGAGCTCCCCGCCCTCCGGCCGCTCCGGCAGCTACTCGCCGCCCCCGCGGCAGTCGGCGCCGCGAGCCTCCTCGCCGCCGAGCAACAACGGCGGCTCCCGCTCCGTCGCCCCCCGCTCCCGCGGCTCCGACTCGCCACCCTCCCGCTCGGGAGGCCGAGAAGCCCGCGGTCGCAGTCGCGGCGATGGGAGCAGGTAGGAGTGAGCTGGTAGCTCGCCGCATCGGGTAGAACGGTTCCCGCCGGGCGCGGGGTGCTCCGCCGGGGAGCTCTTCGCGAGCGCCTGGCAATGCCCGCCGCAGGCCCGATCCGAGCCGGCGCGCAGCGAAGTGCAGGCGCGCGCACGACCCACAGCAGTCTTCCAGAGCGCGCGCCGGTCCCCGGCGGAGCGCCCCGCGCCCGGCCTCGCCTCACTCCCGACGGCTAGAATCCCCGCCGCCCATGCGCCTCGAGGTCCTGTTCCGCCTCCTCTTCATCCTCTACTGCGTCGAAGCCGGCCTCTTCCTCGTCATGGCCCCCTGGAGCCCCATCTGGGACCGCAACGTCCTCCAGATCCCCCTCGCCGCGCTCCGCGCCTTCGCTCTCCACCCCGCCGCCCGCGGCGCCGTCTCCGGCTTCGGCCTCGTCCACCTCGTCTGGGGCGCCCACGACCTCGACGCCCTCCTCACCCTGCGCCGGCCGCGTCGTGGCGCCGCCTAGACCCCCTTTCCACCTCCTCGC
>DASUNQ010000187.1:0-2629 GCA_036277075.1 Thermoanaerobaculia bacterium | reverse complement strand
GCGCGCGGTCTCCTGGTCTGGATGCGCCATCGCACCGCGGCCGGGTCGGCGCTGCGGCGGGCGGCCGCCGCCGGAGTGCTCGCCGCCGCCCTGGCGCCGCTGGTGCTGGCCGCCGCCGGCGAGGCGGGGGCGGCCACGGGTCCGGACGAGCCGGTGCGCCGCCTCATCGCCTGGATGCCCTTCGACCACGGCCGCGCCGAGACCCTCGCCGCGCGCGGCACGCCGGTCTTCGTCGACGTCACCGCCGACTGGTGCTTCACCTGCAAGGTCAACGAGCGCTGGGTGCTGGAGACGCCGGAGGTGGCGGCCGCCTTTCGCGAGCACGGCGTGGTGCCGATGAAGGCCGACTGGACGAACAAGGACGCCGCGATCGCGGACTTCCTCGCCGGCCACGGCCGCTACGGCATCCCGTTCTACCTTCTCTATCGCCCCGGCCGCGAGCCCCACCTCTTCGGCGAGCTGATCACCACCGCGGAGCTGGTCGAGAAGGTGCGCGAGACCGCCGCCGCGCCGCGCGTCGCGGCGAGCCGCTAGAGCCCCTCCTTCTGAGATCGGCTGCCAGCCGCTGCGCCACCCAGCGAACGAGGGGCACATCCCGCTCGCATGCGCTAGCTCGACGGCCCCGGCAGCTCCAAGGAGCAGGGACACTCCTGCCCGGCGGCGCAGGTCGTCGAGGAGCAGGTGCAGCCCGAGATGCCGCAGGGCGACCGGATGTCCGACTCCTCGCGGCAGGCGACGACCTGAACGTTGGCCGGAGGACTCTGGGGACCGCCCCACGCGAAGAGAACGGCGTCGCCGAATGCGGAGATCACCAGGGTGCGGCTCGGCGCGGGAGGGGAGCAAGCCCGAGTCTCCGTGAGGACCGCGTCCCAGGGGCCGTCGCTCGAACGGCAGAAATGGGTCAAGGCGAGATTCCGCCCCCGGAGCTCGGTGAGCTTGTGCATCTGCGGCCTGGCGCTCCCGGAGCCGTCCTGGGTCAGGACCAGATCGAAGAAATGGGCCGGCAGGCTGCACTTGGTGTAGCGGAACCGGACCTTCAGCCGGCGAGTCTCCTTGCTCGAGCAGCAGGGCAGCAGGAGCGCTTTCGGGGGCGTCTCCGGCGGCTCGGCGCCCGAGGCGACCTTGGTCGCCAAACGCTCGGGGTCCAGGGTGGCCGCGATCTCCGGCGGCAGCTCCGGCAACTTCGCGACCCGGTCCTCGACGCTCTCGGGCCGGCAGTGCGCCAGGAAGAGGAGAAGAAACGGGACGGCTGCGAGGTGTCTCACGAGGCTCCTTTCCGGCCCTGCGCCTTGTCGCGCAGCGCCCGGAACGCGGCGAGGCGCTTGCCGAGCTCCGCCTCGAAGCCGCGCTCCTTGGGGTGGTAGAAGCGGGTGCCGTGGAGGGACTCCGGGAGGCAGTCGAGCCCTCCCACCCCCTCCTCCGTGTCGTGCGCGTAGACGTACCCGGCGCCGTAGCCCAGCCCTTTCATCAGCCGCGTCGGAGCGTTGCGGATCGCCATCGGCACCGGGTCGGCGGGACGCTCCTCGACCGTCCGCCGCGCCTCGCCGTAGGCGGCGTAGACCGCGTTGCTCTTGGGCGCCAGGGCCAGGTAGACGACCGCCTGCGCCAGCGCCTGCTCCCCCTCGGGCGAGCCCAGCCGATGGAAGGAGTCCCAGGCGGCGAGCGCCTGCGGCAGCGCCTGCGGGTCGGCGAGCCCCACGTCCTCGCTGGCGAAGCGGACCATCCGCCGCGCCAGGTAGAGCGGGTCCTCGCCGGCGGCCAGCATCCGCGCCAGCCAGTAGAGCGCGGCGTCGGCGTCGCTCTCGCGCAGCGACTTGTGGAGCGCCGAGATGAGGTTGAAGTGCTCCTCGCCGGCCTTGTCGTAGAGCAGGACTTTGCGCTGCGCGACCCGGCGGACGGTCTCGGCGTCGACGTCGCGGGCGCCGCGCTCCGCCGCGTCGGCGGCGACCAGCTCCACGAGGTTCAGCGCCTTGCGCGCGTCGCCGCCGGCGAGCTGGACGATCGCCCCGAGTGCCTCCCCGGCGAGCTCGAGCCCGGCGCCGCCGACCCCGCGCTCGGGGTCCTCCAGGGCGCGCCGGACGACGACGAGGAGGTCCTCGGGCGCGAGCGGCTCGAGGACGACGACGCGGGTGCGCGACAGCAGCGCGGCGTTGAGCTCGAAGGAGGGGTTCTCGGTGGTGGCGCCGACGAGCACGATGTCGCCGCGCTCGACGTAGGGCAGGAACGCGTCCTGCTGCGCGCGGTTGAAGCGGTGGATCTCGTCGACGAAGAGGAGCGTGCGCCGCCCCTGCGCCTGCCGCAGGCGCGCCGCCTCCGCCATCACCTCGCGCACCTCCTTGATGCCGGAGGTGACGGCCGAGAAGGGGACGAAGCGCGCCGACGTGGCGGCGGCGATCAGGCGCGCCAGGGTCGTCTTCCCGGAGCCGGGCGGGCCCCAGAAGATCAGCGACGGCACCCGGTCGGCGGCGATGGCGCGGCGGAGGAACCCCTTCGCGCCGACCAGCGCCTCCTGCCCGACGACCTCCTCGAGCGTCCGCGGCCGCATCCGCTCGGCCAGCGGCGAACCGGCCGCCGGAGCTCCCAGCTCGGCCGGCCGCGCGTCCTGCTCGTCGAACAGCGTGCGGGACAT
>DASUNQ010000186.1:0-4458 GCA_036277075.1 Thermoanaerobaculia bacterium | reverse complement strand
CGGCGATGATGGGCGACAGCACGATGCCGGAAACGGGGTAGAGAACGCCGGCGGCGAGCGGCACGCCTGCGGCGTTATAGGCGAAGGCGAAAAAGAGGTTCTGGCGGATGTTGCGCATCGTCGCCTCGGAAAGCCGGCGCGCTCGCAGGATGCCGCGCAGGTCCCCCCTGACGAGGGTCACGCCGGCGCTCTCCATCGCCACGTCGGTGCCGGTCCCCATCGCGATCCCCACCTCGGCCTGCGCCAGCGCCGGCGCGTCGTTGACGCCGTCGCCCGCCATCGCCACCTTCCGTCCCTCGGCCTGGAGGCGCTTGACGACCTCCACCTTCTGCTCCGGGAGCACCTCGGCGACGACCTCGTCGATCCCCAGCCGCCGCGCCACCGCTTCGGCCGTCGTGCGGCTGTCGCCGGTGACCATGGCCACCCGCAGCCCCAGGTCGCGGCAGGCGCGGACCGCCTCGGGCGTCCCCTCCTTGATCGGGTCGGCCACGCCGAGGAGGCCGGCCGGGCGGCCGTCCGCGGCGACGAAGACCACCGTCTGCCCCTCGCGCCGCAGCGCCTCGGCGCGCGCGGCGAGGTCCCCCAGCTCGACCCCCAGCTCCTCCATCAGCGCCCGGTTGCCGAGCGCCGCGCGCCGCCCCTCGACCGTCCCGCGCACCCCCTTGCCGGTCAGCGAGGCGAACTCCGCGGCCGGCGCCGGCTCGATCCCGCGCTCGCGAGCGCCGGCGAGGACCGCCGCCGCCAGCGGGTGCTCGCTGCCGCGCTCGAGGGCGGCGGCGAGGCGGAGGAGCTCGCGCTCGTCCAGGCCGCCGGCGGGCTCGATCGTCACCAGCTTCGGTTTGCCGAGCGTCAGCGTGCCGGTCTTGTCGACGACCAGGGTGTCCACCTGCCGCAGCACCTCGATCGCCTCGGCGTCGCGGAAGAGGACGCCGGCGCTCGCCCCCTTGCCGGTCGCCACCATGATCGAGACCGGCGTCGCCAGCCCCAGGGCGCAGGGGCAGGCGATGATCAGCACCGCCACCGCGTTGACGATCGCGTAGGCCATCCGCGGCTCCGTACCGGCGAGCGCCCACACGGCGAAGGTCGCGGCCGCCACCAGCACCACCGCCGGCACGAACCAGCCCGAGACCCGGTCGGCCAGCCGCTGGATCGGCGCGCGGCTGCGCTGCGCCTCCCCCACCATGCGGACGATCTGGGCGAGCAGGGTCTCGGCGCCCACCCGCTCGGCGCGCATCACGAAGCCGCCGGTGCCGTTGACCGTGCCGCCGATCACCCGGTCGCCCGGGCGCTTCTCGACCGGGATCGGCTCGCCGCTGAGCATCGACTCGTCGACCGCGCTCGTCCCCTCCTCGACCGTGCCGTCGACCGGCACCTTCTCGCCGGGCCGAACGCGCAGCCGGTCGCCGACCCGCACCGTCTCGAGCGGCACGTCCTCCTCGCCGCCGTCCGGGCGCAGCCGGCGGGCGGTCTTCGGGGCGAGGCCGAGGAGGGCGCGGATCGCCGCGCCGGTGCGCCGCCGCGCCCGCAGCTCGAGCACCTGGCCGAGCAGGACGAGGGTGACGATCACCGCCGCCGCCTCGAAGTACACCCCCACCTCGCCGTGCGCGTCGCGGAACGAGGCCGGGAAGAGGCCGGGGGCGAGCCGCGCCACGACGCTGTAGCCGTACGCCACGCCGACGCCGAGCGCGATCAGGGTGAACATGTTGAGGCTGCGGTGGACGAGGGAGTAATACGCGCGGACGAAGAACGGCCAGCCGCCCCAGAGGACGACCGGCGTCGCCAGGAGCAGCTCGACCCAGCCCATGGCCCGCGGCGGCAGGAGCCCGGCGAACGGGTTGGGCTCGAAGAGCATCCCCATGCCGAGGACGAGGAGCGGCAGGCTGAGCGCGGCACTCGCCCAGAAGCGCCGGGTCATGTCCCGCAGCTCGGGGCTCTCCTCCTCCTCGGCGCTCGTCGCGACCCGCGGCTCGAGCGCCATGCCGCAGATCGGGCAGCTCCCCGGCCGGTCGCGCAGCACCTCCGGGTGCATCGGGCAGGTCCACTGCGCGCCCGCCTCGGCGGCAGGCGCCGGGGCGGCGGGAGGCGGTGGCGGAGCCTGCGATGCGGGCGCGGCATGCGCCGCGGCCGTGTAGCGCTCCGGATCGGCCCGGAACTTCGCCTCGCACCCGGCGCTGCAGAAGAAGAAGGTCTCGCCGCCGTGCTCGGCGCGGAACCGTGCCTTCGCCGGGTCGACCGTCATGCCGCAGACCGGGTCTCGTGCCGTCATGGTCCTCTCGCGTGCGGAAAAGAGAAGGGGCGAGGCACCTTCGCCTCGCCCCTCGCATCGTAGAGCGGCGCCGCGCGCGTTGCCAGCTCGCGGCGCCGGTTTTTCGCTACTTGCAGGTCATCGCCCCCGCCTTGCCCTTGCAGTTGTTCGAGCAGCACTGGCTGCTGCTCGTGCAGCTCGCGCCCTTCGGGGCGCAGCCGCCGCCCGTGCCCGGGTTGAGAAACGGCGCCACGCTCGGGTAGTAGGCGGCGAAGGCGCCGTCCAC
This sequence comes from Thermoanaerobaculia bacterium, assembly GCA_036277075.1. Classification (GTDB taxonomy): domain Bacteria; phylum Acidobacteriota; class Thermoanaerobaculia; order Multivoradales; family UBA5704; genus DASUNQ01. Next base: position 1,927 of record DASUNQ010000186.1, on the reverse strand, counting down.
CGTGGCGTTGCTCGCCGCGTCGCAGCTGTCGTTGACGTTGAAGCCGCAAGCACCCGAGAGCTGCCCGACGATCTGCCCGGAGCCGTTGACCACCGGCGAGCCGCTGCTGCCCCCCTCGGTGGCGCCGAGGACGTCGGCGCTGTAGATCCAGGAGCCGCGCGGCCAGGAGCGGCAGGTGGTCTTGTTGACGTCCACCCGGTGCTCCGAATAGGCCTGGGGTGAGCCCCGCGGGTGGCTGATGCGGTAGAGGGGCGTGTTGTTGGTGTTGGCGACCGCCGTCGTCTGCCAGCCCAGGTAGGTGGCGACGCCGTCCGGCGTCGTCGGCGCCGACGAGAGCTGGAGCAGCGAGTAGTCGCTGGTCGTGTTGGTCGACTTGATCGTCGAGCCGACGGTCTCCCCGGTGTTGTTGTAGGGCTGGGTACAGTTGGGGTTGCTGCAGGTGGTGACGTAGTCGAAGTAGGTCTCGACGCTCGCCGCCTCGGTGCTGCTGCCGATGCAGTGGTTCGCGGTCAGGAAGTAGGGGATCACCGAGGTGGTCACCGTGTCCGCCACCAGTCCGCCGCTGCAGATGAAGAAGTTGGCCCCGGACTGGAACAGGATGCTCGCCACCGCGTCCTTGGCATCGTTCACCGCCGAGCTCGACTGGCACGCCGCGTTGATCACGCAGTCGGCGTTGATCGCACAGAGGTTGCTGGCCGCCTCGACGAAGGCCTGGATGTTGCCGAGGTCGAGCGCTCCCTGCGGGCCGTAGCGCGGGGCGGCGAAGCGGGCGCCCATCGCGCCGACCTGCTCGAGGCTGAGCCGCGGCGCGCGCTCGGCGCCCGCGGGCGAATAGAGCTGGAGCAGGAGCTGATCGCCGAACACGGTGTGGGTGTGCAGGACGCCGGTGCCGAGGGGGCCGCGGCCGGTGTAGGGGCCGAAGGCCTGCCCCGCCAGGTTGTAGACGTAGAGCCGGGCGCCCGCCGGCAGGTCCAGGCCGGTGAGGTGCAGGCGGACGGCGGTCGCGCCGGGCACCCGCACGGCGGCGGTCCAGACGAAGCCCTGATCGCCGGTGGCGCGCGCCGCGCCGAGGCTCAGCTCGACGGTGCCCCGACCCAGCGAGCGGGCGCGCGAGAAGTCGACGGCCGCGGCGATCGGCTTGGCGACCCCGACCAGGTATCTCCGCTCGATGCTCCCCACCCGGTCGATCCGCTGGCGCTCGGCCGCGGTGAGCTCGACCACGATCGGCCGGCGCAGCGCCTGCGCGACCCGGCCGGCGGCCAACTGCTCCTGGAGCTGCTTCATCGCGGCGGCGCGGGCGCCGGCGTCCCGCGGCGTGCCGACGGTCTCCATGGCGGCTTGCGGCGCCAGGAAGAGGTCCTCGAACGAGGGCGCGGCGGACCGTTGCGCCGCCACCGGCTGCGCGGCGACGAGGCCTGCGGCCAGGACCAGGGCCACGGCCAGCATCGTGAGCTGGAAACGACTCGACATCGAGCTCTCCTTTCCCCGTTGATCGGGCGCAAACGAACCACTAGAAGGGAAGGTGCCGCGGCGAGCCCGAAACGGGTCTCACCGCACCTCGAGGACGCCGCGCATCATACGCGAATGGACGGTGCAGACGTACGCGTACTCGCCGGCGGCCTCGGGAGCGCGGAAGGTCAGGGCCGGCGACTCGCCGGCGCGGCGCAGGAGGCGGGTCGCCTGGCGCCGCCGCCCTCCTCCGGACCTCGACGTCGTGCGGGCCGCCGCGAAGATCCTCGTCGAGCCTCTGTGAGCCGGCGAGGAGCCGTAGTCAGGAGTCCCTAACCGGGAATGTCTCGCGGGTCTCTGCCGTAGGTCCACTCGGTCTGGATCTTCCCGTCCCTGCCGTGCACCCTCACCTGCCCCAGCGCCGCCCTCTTGGCGCGCTTCCGCGCCGCCGCGACGGCGTCCGTCTTGCGGTCGAACG
>DASUNQ010000185.1:0-6551 GCA_036277075.1 Thermoanaerobaculia bacterium | reverse complement strand
GGCCCGCAGCGGCCCGCCGCGCAGCGCCAGCCGCTCGAGCCGCGCCTCGACCTGCCGGCCGGCGACGAAACGGAGGCTGCCGGCCGCGCTGCCGTTCCCTTCGATCCGCAGCGGCCCCGCCCGCAGCTCGCGCAGGCCGGCGATCTCGATGCCGTCGAGCGTCACCCGCCAAGGCCGCCGCCGCCCCGGCCGCCGCGGCGGCGAGGGCTTGCCGTCGTCGCGCCGCCAGACCGTCCTCGAGCGTACCCCCTCGGCGCGTACCCCGGCCAGCCGCAGCTCGCGGCGCAGCAGGCGCGGCAGGTCGAGCCGCGCGCGGCCGCTCTCGACGCCGACCCACCACTGGACCCGCCGCTGCCGCCCGCCGACCTCGAGCCCGCGCATCGCAACGTGACCCGGCCAGAGGCTCCAGGCGGAGTCCCAGGCGAGGCGCACCCGCTCCGGGCGGCGGTTGACCGCCCACTCGCCGAGCGGCGTGTTGAGGAAGAGGTTGGCGGCGAGGAGGTACCCCGCGGCGGCGAGCGCGAGGCCGAGCAGGAGCCGCCGCGCGGCCGTGCGGCTCACGCGCCGCCGCGGTCGTCGGCGACGGGGGCGAAGAGCGGGCTGCGGCGGCGGGTCATGCGGGGCCTCCGGCGCGCACTATAGACCGCGGTCCACGAGGCATCGAGCGCGTTGACACCCCCTGGAGCGCTGTGTAGGCTCTCAGCAAGAGCGCCAGCAACAGGTCCAGCAAAAACAGATCGGCCGGCGAGTCGAGTGGATTCTCCCGCGCCGCAGCGCGCCTCGACGCATGGAGCATGGAGCATGAAGCGACGGCCCGCGCCATTTTCCAAGCCCGCTCTGCTCTGCGTCGTCCCGCCGTACACCGTCGGACCGCCGGCCGGCCTCGCGTACCTGCTCGCGTATGCCAAACGGCAGGGATGCTCCGACTTCGGGTTCCTCGACCTGCGCCTCGGAGTCCCCGATGCGTATGCGCCCACCTACGCGCACACCGGCGTGTTCGGCGAGTCGTACGTCATGGATGTTCCGGACCTGCCGCTGGTGCTCGCGCTCCTGCGCGCCGTCGACGCCGGGGAGGAGCCCGTGTCGGGATTCCCGGCCGTCCTCGAGGCGTACTGCCGCGAGCGCGGCATCTCCGCGTCCTACCTGGGAGACTACCTGCGCTGCCTCGACCGCTACTTCGCGGCGATGGTCGAGCGTCTTGCCGATGTCCGCTTCGTCGGCTGCACGATCTGGACCTCGAACTTCCTCACCTCGCTGCTGTTCGCGGCCCATCTCAAGCGCCTGCCGCGGCCGCCGTTCGTCGTGGGAGGGGGCCCGCAGGTCACCGAGAGCCAGGCCAGCGCGGCCCTCGCGCTGCGCAGTCGGCTGTTCGACTGCATCATCCCCGGCGAGGGCGAGGCCTCGCTGCTCGCGGTCTACTCCCGCGTCGAGGCGGGCGGCGGCCCGGCATCGGACCCCCTCCCGGGGACGCTCTTCCTGGACGGCGACAGAGTGCAGCGCGCCCCCGATCGCCCGCTGCTGCGGCACGACGAGATCCCGGTCCCGGCCTTCGAGCAGATGCCACTCGTCGCGTATCACCGCTACGGGGCCTCGCGCAGCGTTCCCTACCACCTGTCGCGCGGGTGCACCGACAAGTGCACGTTCTGCAGCGAATGGGTCTTCTGGCGCCGTTTCCGCATGAGTGAGACGGCGGCCACCCTGGACGGCGTGCGCCAGCTGCAGGCCGAGTACGGCGCCGAGCACATCGCGTTCACCGACTCGCTGCTGAACGGCCATCCCGGGCGCCTGCGCGAGCTGGCCGAGGGGATGTTGCGGCTCAGGCCGCGCCCGGCCTGGGGCGGCTTCATGCGCGCGCAGATGGAGCCCGAGACCGCGAAGCTCCTGCGCCGGGCGGGGTGCGAGGTGGTCTTCATCGGCATCGAATCGATGTCGGACGAGACCCTCGCCCTGATGAACAAGCGGCGCACCGAGCTGCAGAACATCACCGCCCTGCGCGCGTTTCTCGGGGCGGGGATCGAGGTCGTCGCCGGCCTGATCCCCGGCTTTCCGGGAGACAGCCGGGAGGCCTTCCTCTACACGGTCGACCTGCTCCGTTCCATCCAGCAGGAGTACCCGCGACAGCTCCGCGTCAACGTCGAGCCCTTCATCGTGTCCCCCGGGCAGCCGCTGTACAAACGCCTCGGCGAGGTGGGCCTGCAAGGCATGCCGTGGAGCGGCGAGACGCTGGACATCGCGCCGCGCTACCGCGACGTCACCGAGGCGCTGTTCTCCGTCGTCGTGGGCGCGAACCAGGGGGTCGAGCGCGTCGGCAGGCTGCGCGTCGCCGAGGCGGTGGAGACCGACGAGCCGACGCGGACGGACCCCTTCTATTACCGGGTCTCGGAGCCGCTCAACCGCTCCGAGTTCACCTTCGATCACCTCACCGGCGGCTGGTCTCTGGCCCGCATCAAGGGGTCCTCCGCCTGGATGTACGCACTGATCGTCGAAGAGCGCGAGCGCGAAGAGCTGGAGACGAGGAGCGCGCAGGGGGAACGGCTCGACCTGCCGTCGGGCGCTGGCCTGCGACACTTTTGCCGGCGCCTCGAAGCCGCCCACCTGGTACGGCCGCAGACCGTGCCGGAGGCCAGCGAGGGCGGCTACGACCCCGCCGCCGGCGACGGCACGCGTTATGGAGTCGCCCCGACCCTCGTCGCGCGCTATGGCGACTGGCACCTCCGGTCGCGCCTGCTGGTGGCCGATTTCGTCCACGTCAAATGGCACCTCCTGCCGCCCTGGCAGGGCGAGGCGTTGCGCGTCCTGAGGCGGCCGCAGACCGCGGCTTCCCTCCAGGCGCGCCTGGCGCTCCGGGGGATCGAGCGGAGGCTGCCGGCGTGCGTCCAGCTCATCGACGACCTCCTGGAGCGCGGCGTCGTCGTGGCGGTCGGGCCCCGGCTCCCGGCGCGGCAGAGCGGGGCGCACGAGCCGGCCTTCGGCGGCCGCGGCGCCGCCGCCTAGGCGCGCATGGCGCGCCGCCGTGCGATGATCGCGGCAGGTCCCCGATGCCTTTTGCGGCCCCGCTGCGCGTCGTCCTGGTCAAGCCGAGCAAGTACGGCGAGGACGGCTGCGTCGAGCGGTTCCGCCGCGGGTTCCTGCCCAACAGCACCCTCGCCTACCTGCGCAGCCTGACGCCCGCGGCCGTGGACGGCGCGCCGGTCGAGGTCGTGGCGGTGGACGAGTACGTCCGCACCGACCTCGGCTACCTCGACCACCTGGCGGGCGCGCCGGGGCGCCGGACGCTGCTGGCGCTGGTCGGCGTCCAGAGCCACCAGCTCCACCGCGCGCTCGACCTCGCGGCGCTGGCGCGGGCGCGCGGGGTCGAGCACTGCGTCCTCGGCGGGCCGCACCCAATGACCTGCGACACGACCGAGCTCCAGGGGCGCGGCGTGAGCTTCGCGCTGGCCGAGGCGGAGAGCGTCTGGCCGGCGATCCTGCGCGACGCGGCGGCGGGGGAGCTGGCGCCGGTCTACGGCGAGGACGGCCGCTGGCAGGAGCGGCTCGACCCGCCGCCGCTGGTGCCGCCGTCGCGGCGCGAGCTGCGCCGCTACGCGGTGCCGCTGATGGGGGTCTACCCGGCGCGCGGCTGCCCCTACACCTGCAACTTCTGCTCGGTGATCAAGATCGCCGGCCGGCAGGTGCGCAGCCAGCCGGTGGCGACGACCATCGCCAGCCTCAAGGCGGCCGCGGCCGCCGGCGTGCGCTACGTCCTCTTCGCCTCGGACAACTTCAACAAGTACCCGGAGGTGCGCGAGCTGCTCGAGGCGATGATCGCCGAGCGCGTCCGCCTGCCCTTTTTCGCCCAGTGCGACGCGCAGATCCACCGCCAGGAGGAGCTCGTCGAGCTGCTGGCCCGCGCCGGCTGCTTCCACCTCTTCGTCGGCGTCGAGTCGTTCAGCCGCGAGGCGCTGCGCGGCGCCCACAAGCTGCAGAACGACCCCGCCGCCTACGCCCAGATCGTCGCGCTCTGCCGCCGCCACGGCATCGTCAGCCACTTCTCGAACATCCTGGGCTTCCCGAGCGACAGCGAGGAGTCGATCGGCGAGCACCTGGAGCGGCTGCGCGCGCTGGCGCCGGACGTGGCCTCGTTCTACGTCCTGGTGCCGATCCCGGGCACCGAGCAGTACGAGGACTTCCTCGCCGCGGGGCTGATCGAGGAGCGCAACCTCGACCGCTTCGACGGCACCTGCGTCACCTGGCGGCACCCGCGGCTCGCGCCCGGCCGCTGGCAGGAGCTGCTCTTCGCCGCCTATCGCGGCTTCTACCGCGGGCGCGACGCGGCGGCGAAGCTCGGCCGCCGCGCGCTGGGGCGCTGGGACTTCCGCACCCCCGGCGCGCTGCTGTCGGTGGGCGGCTACTCGCTCCAGTCGCGGCTGGCGGCGCGGCAGAGGGTCCACCCGATGGCGGGCGGCATCGGGCGGGTGCGTCGCGACCGCGCCGCCGACTACCTGGCGCTGCGCCGCGCCCGCTTCGGCTTCGACCTGGCGCCCCTGCCGCGCAGCCTCCCCCTCTCCGGCGCCGACGCGGAGCTCAACCGCCGCGCCAAGCTGCCGATCGCGCGCTGAGCCGGGGAGATCGCCGAGGGCGGGGTCGGGATTTCCCGCTCCCCGAGATTCATCTCCGGCGGCCGGAGATGAATCTTGGAGCGGCGAAGATCGATCTCGGAGGCGCCGAGATGTATCTCGGAGCGCTCGAGATGGATCTCCCGCGCCCGGAAATGAATCTTCCGTGCCTCGAGATCGATCTCGAGCACCCCGAGATGTATCTCGAAGCCCCCGAGATGTATCTTCCGCGCTCCGAGATCTATCTTCCGGGGCCCTGCTATTCTCCCGCCGATCGTGCAGGTCCGAGTTTCCTCCATCCTCGCAGGAGTCCTCCCCCTGGCGCTCGCGGGTTCGCTGGCGACCCCCGGCGGGCAGACGCCACCCGGCCCTCCGACTCAGGACCTCTTCGTCGACGCCGCCTCAGACACCGGGCTCGACTTCGTCCACTTCAACGGCATGTCGGGGGCGCTGTACTTCCCCGAGATGATGGGGCAGGGAGGGGCGCTCTTCGACTACGACGGCGACGGCGACCTCGACGTCTACCTGGTGCAAGGGGCCATGCTCGGGCCCGGCAAGACCCTGGCCGACGCGCTGCCGCCGCCGCGCGGGCCGCTGCCGCCGCGCGGGCGGCTCTACCGCAACGACCTGCGGGTGGCGGCGGACGGCACGCGCACGCTGCGCTTCACGGACGTCACCGCCGCGAGCGGCCTCGAGGCGACGGGCTACGGCATGGGGGTGGCGACCGGCGACTTCGACAACGACGGGCGCACCGACCTCTTCCTCGCCAACTACGGCCCCGACCAGCTCTGGCGCAACCAGGGGGACGGCACCTTCCGCGACGTCACCGCGCGCGCCGGCGGCAGCGACCCGCTGTGGAGCGTGTCGGCCGCCTTCGTGGACTTCGACCGCGACGGCTGGCTCGACCTCTACGTCGCCAACTACGTCGACTTCCCGCTGGCCAGCAACCCGGCCTGCTACGCCGCCAGCAGCCGCCGCGACTACTGCGGCCCGGCCGACTTCCCGGCGGCGCCCGACCGCCTCTGGCGCAACCGCGGCGCCGACGGGGCCGGAGAGGTGCGCTTCGAGGACGTCACCCTGCGCGCCGGGATCGACCTCTCGACCGCCGGACCGGGGCTCGGCGTGCTCGCCTTCGACGCCGACCGCGACGGCTGGCCCGACCTCTACGTGGCCGACGACGGCGCGCCCAACCGCCTCTGGATGAACCGCCGCGACGGCACCTTCCGCGACGAGGCGCCGCTCGCCGGCGCGGCGGTGAACCGCGCCGGGCGCGCCGAGGGGAGCATGGGGATCGATGCCGGCGACTTCGACGCCGACGGCGACGAGGACCTCTTCATCGCCAATCTGACCGGCGAGACGAACACCCTGTACGTCAACGACGGCGCCGGCCTGTTCGAGGACCGCTCGGTCGAGAGCGGCCTGGCGCAGGGGAGCCTGCCGTTCACCGCCTTCGGCATCGCCTGGCTGGACTACGACAACGACGGCTGGCTCGACGTCTTCATCGCCAGCGGCGCGGTGCGTCTCCAGGAGGCGGCGGCGCGCGGCGGCGACCCCTATCCGCTGAAACAGACCAACCAGCTCTACCGCAACCTCGGCCGCGACGCCGCCGGGCGCGTCCGCTTCGCCGAGACGACGGCCGCGGCCGGCGCCGTCTTCGCCCGGCAGGCGGTGGGGCGGGGAGCGGCCTTCGGCGACGTCGACGAGGACGGCGACACCGACGTGCTGGTCTGCAACAACAACGGTCCGGTGGCGCTGCTGCTCAACCAGGCGGGCTCGCGCGCCCCCTGGCTGGGCCTGCGCCTGCTCGACCGCCGCGGGCGCGACGCCCTCGGGGCGCGCGTCGAGGTGTCCCGGCAGGGGGCGCCGGCGCTCTGGCGGCGCGCCCGCAGCGACGGCAGCTACGCCTCGGCGAACGACCCGCGCGTGCTGGTGGGGCTGGGCGCGGCGGCGCGCGTC
>DASUNQ010000184.1:0-2650 GCA_036277075.1 Thermoanaerobaculia bacterium | reverse complement strand
CCACCAGCCCCGGGGCCCGCCGCCGCTTCGCCGCCTACTGGCGGGTGATCTACCCGGGCAGCGCGCTGATCCGGCGCGGCTGGCTGCGCGCCATCCAGCGGCGGGCGGAAGGGGCCGCATGAGCGTCGAGCAGGCGAACCGGACCGCCGTCGGGCGGATGCTCGCGGCGCGGCCGCGGCTGGTCGGCGTGGGGCGCGCCCACGACCTGGTCCCCGGCCTCCACGAGAACCTCCTGCTGCACGCCGGCCCGCCGATCGAGTGGGAGCGCGCCTCGGGACCGCTGCGGGGAGCGGTGATCGGCGCGCTGCTCTACGAAGAGATGGCCGCGGACGAGGCCGAGGCGGCGGCGCTCGTCGCGCGCGGCGAGGTGGCGCTCGAGCCCTGCCACCACCACGCGGCGGTCGGGCCGATGGCGGGGGTGATCTCGCCCTCGATGGCGGTCTACGTGATCGAGGACGCCGAGCACGGCGGCCGCGCCTACTCGAACTTCAACGAAGGGTACGGCAAGGTGCTGCGCTACGGCGCCTACTCCGAGGAGGTGCTGGCCCGCCTGCGCTGGATCGACGAGACGCTGGCGCCGCTGGTGGGGGAGGCGGTGGAGCTTGCCGGCGGCCTGGACATGAAGGCCCTCGCCGCCGAGGCGCTGACGATGGGGGACGAGGGGCACAACCGCAACCGCGCCGGGTCGCTCCTCCTGCTCCGGGCGTTGGCGCCGCACCTGGCGCGCGCCGCCGCAGACCCGGAGACCGCCGCCGCCGTGCTCGACTTCCTGGGAGCCAACGCGCTCTCGGTGCTGAATCCGATCATGGCGGCGTGCAAGGCGATGGCCGACGCCGCGCACGGCATTGAGCAGAGCACGATCGTGACGGCGATGGCGCGCAACGGCACCGACTTCGGCATCCGGGTGAGCGGCCTCGGCGAGCGCTGGTTCACCGCCCCGGCCGCCGTGCCGCAGGGCCTTTATTTCCCGGGTTTTACCGGCACCGACGCGAACCCCGACATCGGCGACAGCACGATCACCGAGACGGTGGGGCTCGGCGCCTTCGCGATGGCGGCGGCGCCGGCGATCGTCACCTTCGTCGGCGGCACGCCGCAGGACGCCCTCCACGCCACGCTCGAGATGTACGAGATCACCGCCGCCGAGAACCCGCAGCTCACCATCCCCGCCCTCGGTTTCCGCGGCACCCCGACCGGCATCGACCTGCGCAAGGTGGTCGAGCTCGGCGTCACCCCGCGCATCAACACCGGCATCGCCCACAAGCTCCCCGGCGTCGGCCAGATCGGCGCCGGCCTGGTGCGCCCGCCGCTCGAGGTCTTCGAGCAGGCTCTCCTGGCCTGGGCGGAGACCTACCTCGGCGCGGCCTGAGCCTCCGCGGTGACGGACGCGCCGCCGCCTCGGCCGTGAGGGAAGCTTCCTTTTTCAAGAGGGAAGCTTCCCCGGCCAGTAGGGAAGCTTCACTTCTCGTTGGCGAAGCTTCCCCAGCCAAGAGGGAAGCTTCGCTTTTGGAGAGGGAAGCTTCCCCAGCCGAAAGGGAAGCTTGGTTTTTCAAAGGTGAAGCTTCCCTAGCCGAAAGGGAGGCTTAGCTTTTCAAAGGGGAAGCTTCCCCTTTCAAAGGGCGAGCTTCGCTCTTGAAGAGGGAAGCCTGGCTTTTCAAAAGGGAAGCTTCTCCGGCCGGGAGGGAGGTCCGGCGGTACGCTATCCTCTCCCGCCGGACCAGATCCGCGGAGGGCCCATGTACGTCCCCTACGACCTGAGCAAGGTCAAGCTGCTGGACCTGTCGCAGAACTTCTCGATGGACTCGCCGGCCTTCGCCTTCTACGAGGGGCCGACGGTGAAGTGGGTCAAGCGGATGGCGTTCGAGGGGGTGAACGCGCAGCTCATCTCGACGACCAACCACATCGCCACCCACCTCGACTCGCCCATCCACTTCTACGACCCGGGGCCGGACATCGCCGGGATCCCGATCGAGACCCTCTTCGGGCCCGCCTGCATCGTGGACCTGGCGGGCCTCGGGATCGGCGACTACCAGATCTACGGCCCGGAGCACTTCGAGGCCTGGGAGAAGAAGACCGGCATCACGATCGAGCGCGGCGACATCCTCATCATCCACACCGGCTACCACCGCTTCTACAACGAGGACTGGTACAAGGAGAAGCGCTGCACGGTGCGCGACGTCGTCGAGGCGAGCGCCCACGAGCCGGACCTGCCGCGGATCTTCTTGAAGCACCCCGGGCCGCAGTCGCGCTTCGTCGACTGGATCTTGGACCGCGGCGTCCGCTGGCTGGCGGTGGACTGCATCGCCGCCGACCACCCGTTCAACACCAACGTGCGCAAGGCGCGCCCCGACCTCGTCCCCGAGGTCGAGGCGGCGATCGGCATGAAGCTCGAGGACGCCTTCCCCTGGCCCGCCGACTACCAGTGCATGCACGTCAAGCTCTTCCCCCACGGCGTCTTCCACGCCGAGAACGTCGGCGGCCAGATCGACGAGGTGCTCGACCAAAAGGTTTGGCTCGGCTGCTTCCCCTTCCGCTTCAAGGGCGGCGAGGCGGCCTTCGCACGGATCGTGGCGTTCGTCGAGGAGAGGGCATGACCGAGGCGGCGGCCTCCGTCGTCGGCGCGCGCACCAAGCGCAACGAGGACCCGCGCCTG
>DASUNQ010000183.1:0-12089 GCA_036277075.1 Thermoanaerobaculia bacterium | reverse complement strand
CGGCTGCAGCGCGCCGCGGTCGCGGCCGATCGTCACCCGGTCGTAGACCGCGTCGTAGAGCCCCTCGAAGGCGCCGGCGCAGACGAAGACGAGGCCGCTCGAGTCGACCGTCGCCGGGCCGCCCCCCGCCCAGGCCGGCAGATCGAGCTGCACCGCCTCGTTCTCGATCAGCGTCAGCAGCGCCTCCTGGGCGCGGATCCCCGTCACGTTCGGCGCGCCGCCGACCTGGGCGCGGATCTTGTCCACCTCGTCGACGAAGACGATCCCCGCAGCGGCGCGGGCGAGGAGCGCCTCGGGCGCGGCCTCGGGACCGAGCTGCTCGCGCGCCCGCTCGAGCAGCGCCGCCAGGACCGCCTGGCCGGGCCGGCCGCGCCCGGCCTCCTCCCCCAGCACGTTGGCGTGGAGGCGCACCACCGTCGAGCGGCCGGCGAGCGCGGGGTCGGCCGCCAGGTAGGCCTCGACGGCGCGCATCAGCGTCGTCTTGCCGGTCCCCGAGGAGCCGATCAGCAGGATGTTGCCGGCGCGCAGCCCGGCGAGCTTCTTCGCGAGCGCCACCGCCAGCTCGCGCACTGCCGTCTCCTGGCCGATCACCCGCCGCGAGAGCGCGTCGGCGATCTCCACCGGGCCGGGCGTGGCGGCGGGCATGCGGCGGATTCTACGCGTCCCCCTCTGGCATGCCGCTGGCACCGGGAGTGGGCGCGTCCTCCACGGCGCGCCCCTCTTCCTGGGCAGGCAGGAGCGGCCGGTCGACTGCTCCGCGTACCCTCTATGAAGCGGTAGCGACTTTTTATGAGCACGATGCCGACGAACATGCCGCAAGAGACTCGCCGCGGGACTCGCTGGCTCGCCATCCTGGGCGCGCTGCTGGTCGCCAACAGCGCCTACCTGGCGTCCGAGGGCGATCCGCACATGATCTATTTCGCGAGCGTCGCTCTTCACTTCTTCCTCGGGGTGGCGGTGACGGTGCCGTTCGCGATCTGGTGGTGGCGGCGCCGCACGCGGCCGGGGATGCTCCCGGCCGGCCTCCTCCTCTTCGCCGCCGCGGTCTCCGGTGTGGCGCTCGTCTGGGTGGGCAACACCCGCCCGATGCGCCCGCTGCTGTGGACCCACATCGCGCTCTCGGTCGTCGGCCTGCTCGCCCTGCTCTGGGCGCTCCGCGGCCAGCTCGCGCCGCGCACCTGGCGGCTCGCCGCCGCCGGCGTCGCCGCCGCGCTCCTCGTCCCGGCCCTCGCCACCGGGTTCCAGAGCTACCGCGCCAAGAGCCAGGTGGTCTTCCAGAACCCGCCCGCCTCGCTCGTCATGCAGCAGGAGTCCATGGGCGGCAAGGACGGCCCCTTCTTCCCCTCCTCGGTCCACACCTCGAACAAGGACGTCGTCCCCGCGCGGATCTACATGGACCCGCAGAGCTGCGGGCGCTCCGGCTGCCACCCGGACCTGGTCGACCAGTGGGAGAGCTCGGCGCACCACTTCTCGAGCTTCAACAACCAGTGGTACCGCAAGTCGATCGAGTACATGCAGGAGGTGGCGGGCGTCACCTCCTCGAAGTGGTGCGGCGGCTGCCACGACCCGGCGATCCTGCAGTCGGGGCTCATGGACACGCCGATCAAGGAGATCGTCGACCGCCCGGAGGCGCAGGCGGGTCTGACCTGCACCGCCTGCCACATGATCTCCAACGTCCGCAGCTCGATGGGGCAGGGGGACTACGAGATCGAGGTCCCGGCCCTGCACGGCATGGCGACGAGCGACAATCGCGCGCTCAACGCCGTCCACGACCTGCTCGTGCGCATGGACCCCGAGCCGCACCGCCGCACCTTCCTGAAGCCCTTCTTCCGCGGCACCTACTCGCCGGAGTTCTGCTCCTCCTGCCACAAGGTGCACCTCGACGTGCCGGTCAACAGCTACCGCTGGATCCGCGGCTTCAACGAGTACGACAACTGGCAGGCGAGCGGCGTCTCGGGTGAGGGGGCGCGCTCCTTCTACTACCCGCCCGAGGCGAAGAACTGCATCGACTGCCACATGCCGAAGGTCGCCTCCGAGGACGCCGGCGCCAAAGAGGGGATGATCCGCTCCCACCGCTTCGCCGCCGCCAACACGGCGCTGCCGATCGCCAACCGCGACCCCGAGCAGCTCAAGGCGGTGGTCGACTTCCTCCAGGCGCGCCAGCTCACGGTGGACATCTTCGGCATGACCGAGGCGCGCGCCGCGGCCGGCGAGGACGAGCGCGGCCCCGCGAGCGAGGGACCGCAGCTCGCCACCACCTTCGCGGTCGGCGAGGAGAGCGGCATGGCGGTGGGGAGCGGCGGCGGCGCCGCCGGCCCCGCCGAGACGATCTACGCGCCGCTCGACCGCGTCCCGGCGACGGTGCGGCGCGGCGAGTCGACGCGCGTCGACGTCGTGGTGCGGACGCGCGGCGTCGGCCACTTCTTCCCCGGCGGCACGGTGGACGCCTACGACTGCTGGCTGGAGCTCAAGGCGACCGACGACCGCGGCAAGGTCGTCTACTGGAGCGGCATGGCGGACGAAGACTCGCCGGTGTCGCCGGACGCCCACTTCTACCGCGCGCTCTTGATCGACCGCAGCGGCAACCCGATCAACAAGCGCAACGCCTGGGCCGCCCGCGCCACGGTCTACGTCCGCCTGATCCCGCCCGGCGCGGCCGACACCGTCCACTTCCGGCTCCAGGTGCCGCCCGACGCCGGCGACACGATCCGCCTCCACGCCAAGCTCAACTACCGAAAGTTCTCCTGGTTCAACACCCACTTCTCCTTCGCCGGCGAGTCGCTGCCGGGGGTGGTGACCAAGCACTTCGACGACCGCCCGATGGTCTTCACCGGCGACACCTCGCGCGTCTCGGGGAAGGTCAAGGGGGTGCCGCGGCTGCCGATCGTGCTGGTGGCCGAGGACACCCAGGAGCTCAAGGTCGTGGACGCCGGCGCGCCGCTGCCGGCGATGGACCGGCCGGCCCTCCAGGAGGGGGACCGCGAGCGCTGGAACGACTACGGCATCGGGCTCTTCCTCCAGGGCGACCTGCGCGCCGCCCGCGCCGCCTTCGCCAAGGTGACCGAGATCGAGCCGAAGTACGTGGACGGCTGGGTCAACCTCGGGCGCGTGGCGCTCGGCGAGGGGGACCTCGACGAGGCACGCCGGGTGCTCGGGCGCGCCCTCAAGATGGACCCCGAGCTGGCGCGCACGCACCATTTCCTGGGCGTGCTCGAAAAGGAGCTCGGCGCCTACGACAAGGCGCTCGGCCACTTCCGCGCCGCCGTGCGGAAGTACCCGCGCGACCGCGTGGTGCTCAACCAGATCGCCCGCGTGCTCTTCCTGAAGCGCGACTACGGGCGCGCCGTGCGCGAGCTCGACCGCGTGCTCGCCATCGACCCCGAGGACCTGATGGCCCACTACACGCTGATGCTCGCCAACCGCGGCCTCGGCGACCCGCAGAAGGCCGCCTATCACCAGAAGCTCTACGAGCGCTTCAAGAACGACGAGGCGAGCCAGGAGCTGACCGGCGAGTACCGCGAGAAGCACCCGCACGACAACAACGAGCGGCAGTCCATCCACGAGCACCGCACGGTGCCGCCGGAGGAGATCCGCGCCTTCCTCGATCCCCGGCGGCGCCGCGCGCCGGCCGGCTCGGAGACCGTGGTCAGCGCCGGGGGCTAGGGGATGAAGAAAGCGCCGCTGTCGCTCCTCGCCGCTCTGCTTCTCTCCCTGCCCGTCCTCTCGCAGCCGGGCAGACCCGCTCCGCGCCCCGCGGGGCCGCGCTTCAGCGACGTCACCGCCGCGAGCGGCGTCAAGTTCACCCACAACACCGGCGCCTTCGGCAAGAAATGGCTCCCGGAGACGATGGGTCCGGGAGTGGTCCTCTTCGACGCGAACGGCGACGACCGCCTCGACCTGCTGTTCCTCAACGGCCGCAGCTTCCCCGGCCAGCCCGGCAAGGCGACGACGCAGGAGCTCTACCTCAACCAGGGGGGACTCAAGTTCGGCAACGGCACGGCCAGGAGCGGCCTCGGCATCAGCGCCTACTGCATGGGGGGGGCGGCCGGCGACCTGGACAACGACGGCGACGCCGACCTCTACCTCTCCTGCGTCGGGCAGGACTTCCTGCTGCGCAACGACGGGGGCAAGTTCAAGGACGTCTCCGTCGCGGCGGGGCTCTCGCGAGCCTACGAGTTCGGCGCCTCGGTGGCCCTCTTCGATGCCGACAAGGACGGGCGGCTCGACGTGCTCGCCACCCGCTACGTCACCTGGACCCCCGAGAAGGACCTCTTCTGCACCCTCGACGGCAAGACCAAGTCCTACTGCACGCCGGAGTCCTACCCCGGGGCCTCGCCGCGCTTCTACCGCAACCAGGGCGGCTGGAAGTTCGAGGACGCGACCAAGAGGGCGGGGATCGCCAAGCCCTCGGCCAAGTCGCTCGGGGTCGCGGTGCTCGACCTCGAGGGGGACGGCTGGCCCGACCTGGCGCTGGCCAACGACACCCAACCCAACCTCCTCTACCGCAACCGCGGCAACGGCACGTTCGAGGAGGTGGGCGTCGCCTCGGGTATGGCGTTCTCCGAGACCGGCGTGGCGCGCGGGGGCATGGGCATCGACGCCGCCGACTACGACCGCAGCGGCCGCCACAGCCTGGTGATCGGCAACTTCGCCAACGAGATGGTGGCCCTCTACCGCAACGAGGGGAACCAGCTCTTCGTCGACGTGGCGCCGGCCTCGCAGATCGGCCGCCGCACGCTGCTGACCCTGGCCTTCGCCGCCTTCTTCTTCGACTACGACCTCGACGGCTGGCTCGACATCCTGCTCGGCAACGGCCACCTCGACCCCGAGGTCGAGAACGTGCAGACGAAGGTGAAGTTCCGCCAGCCGACGCAGCTCTTCCGCAACGCCGGCGGTGGCCGCTACGAGGAGGTGACCCCCACCGCCGGCGGCGACCTGGGGAAGCCGCGGGTGGCGCGCGGCGCCGCCTACGGCGACCTCGACGGCGACGGCGACCTCGACCTGGTGCTGACCAACAATGGCGGCCCGGCGCAGGTCTTCGCCAATGCCGGGAGCGGCCACGGGCGATGGCTGAAGATCGGGCTCGAGGGATCGCGCAGCAACCGCGACGGTCTCGGCACGGTGGTCGAGGTCACCGCCGGCGGCGCCACCCAGCGCTGGCTCGTCCGCACCGGCAGCAGCTACCTCTCCCAGTCGCAGGTCGAGCCGGTCTTCGGCCTCGGCCGCGCCGCCCGCGCCGACCGCGTCGTCGTCCGCTGGCCCTCCGGCAAGATCCAGCGCCGCGCCAACGTCAACGCCAACCAGCGGCTGGTGTTCCGGGAGGCGGGGACGTAGCTGGGAGCGGTGCTACGATTTCCAGGATAACCACGAAGGCCGAGGACCTGCTCAAGGACGCTCTCGAGCTGCCGGATGACGATCTGGCCGACCTGGCCGGAAAGCTCATCAGGAGCTTAGAGCCCGAAGCTGAGGAAAACGTCGAAGCAGCGTGGTCTGAGGAGATCGCCCGCCGGATCGCTGTGACGACTCAGGCGAGGCTCAGTTCGTCAGCTTGGACGAGCTGAAGAGGCGCCTGTCTCGCGCTAGCCCGATGAAACGGCCCGTCCCTAGACTCCTCGCAGGAGCGGCTGCGGAAGTCGAAAGCGCCGCAGCGCGGTATGGAGAGCGGGGCGTCGTCTACCGCCTCGTCGGAGCCGATCTCCAGATCGTCGCAGTAGCCCACGACAAGCGCCGGCCTGGCTATTGGAAGGGGCGGTAGCAGGGCTTTCGGCCGTAAGGCGAGGGGCTGGGACGGTCGGTGAAGGTCGGGCTCGAGCGGGGGCCAACCAGCGGCCGGTGTTCCGAGAGGCAGGAGCGTGCCTCCGACCAGCCCAGCATAGGCGACGCTTCCGCGGCGCTTGCTCGCTTGGACACACTCTCTGCTACACTCTCCTAAGTCGTTAAACAGGCGGGAGTTGCGGCTGGGCTCCCGTCCCGTCACGGGATCATAGGCGGGACAGCTCGATGCCGGCTATCGTCCAGAACCAGAGCCGGCCAATTCTGTATAAGCAGAGGTTAGCCGCGAACGGAGCTATCTGTGCATGACCAGCCAATCGAGCATCTCCAAGAGAAAGTCTTCGCCGGGAATCTGCTCGCCGCCGGGGCGGGTCAGGCCGCTAAGGTCATCGACAGCTTTGTCAGCTGGCTGGTGGCTGGTGCAGGCGGTGCCGTCGTGTTCCTGGTAGCCAACCTGGGTGACCTCGCCCCTTACGTATCGGTGGAAAGTGTCAGGCGTGCTGGAATTCTGTTTGTTGTCGCTGCTAGCCTAACGGTCATCGAGAAGTACCTTGCCTCGTTGGTCAGTGGTGCAACCGAGACCTACGCCCGGGCCGGATCACTCGGCCGGCAACTCGCTGCTGATGAGGTGGAGGTCGATTTCTCGGTGGTCCTGCGCGAGGTGGAGGCGGCAACCCTGCCACCGATGCGTTGGTTCGTGAGCCGCAGCTTTGCAAAGGTCAGAAAGGGCGACCTCGCCGCCGCGGCGAGGAACTATGCCCGCTGCGCTCAGATTCAGGGGCTGCTTGCATTGCTAGTCGTGGTCCTGGTCTTGGTGGCTGCGGGGATAATCGTGAATGGGGTGGGGGGCGGCTAACCCGGCTGCTCGAGCGGGCGGCTTCGCCGCCGCTCAGCAGTAACAACGTTCGGCGGCGCGAGCCAAGAGGCGACATTCGTGCGCGTGCTTGTCTATAAGCGGACTCACCACGGCGATCCCGATCAGAATGGTTGCTTCGGGGTCTATGACTGCATGGGAGCAGTCCGGAACCGCGACTTCGGCGCTGTCATTGGGGTTGGCGGCATCGGCCCCGATGCGCGCGCCAACGGGGTCGCCGGCCAGGTCAACTGGATTGGGATCGGCCCGCGCAGAACTTCCGTGCCCGGCAAACGTGGACCTGTGGTCACGTTCGACCACTTTCTCGACTTCGGCACCTACGGGCCGAAGTTCCGGGACTTGGCGCCAACGCTGGCCGAGCGGATGTACTCCAATAACCTCCGGCACCTGATGCACGGCCTCCGCGAGGACGAGTACCGTGAGGCAATCAAGATTCTCGGGCTGGCCGAAGACGCGCCGCAGTCGCGGGGCGGGTCGCCGGGCCGCCGAACCCGCTGTTGCAGCGGAGCGCTGCACCGCCGCTGAACAGCAACCACGTTCGACGGCGCTACGAATCGACTTAGACGAGGGACAGCATGATCTACTACCAAAAGACTCTAGGCGCCAAGGAACAGGAGCCGCGGACAGCTTTTGAACGTTCCTGGCGGTATCTCGACTTTCGGGAGTTCATCACTCATCTGGATAACCGCAAGGCCCTTATCGCCTGGCGCGAGCAATTTCCTCCGGGCGCGGCCGATCTTGCTGCGTCCGTTATCGCGCAACTTGTCTACCGAAAGTGGATCTCGGCCGAGTTCATTCGAGCCGCCCTCGGCTATTGCCGCAGCGTACTTCAGGATCGGGGCTATCTTGAGACCTCGCCACTTGAAGTGATGGAGTTCCATGCAGATGTGAATCATGTAATGCTGGTCTTGGGTTGTCAGGGGCACGACGTGCGTGACCACCGCGCCCGTGCGGCCTACGAAGCCCTGAAGCAGTTTCCGACAACGGAATTCAAGGTCGTTTTCTCTGGCCACCACCCAGCCGAGCCGGGTAAGCGCGACCTCGTCTTGGTCAACGATGAGGCGCGCGCGCTCGAGCGCGAATTCAACAAACTCTTGAACCGTGATCCAAGCTTTTCGGCGCGTCACAACTACGCCCGCAACCTCGAGCGGCAAGCGAAGAGCACCACCGATAACATCCGCAACTTGCTGACCGACAGGTTCGTCCGGTCCGGTGAGAAGGTCCGGCTCTTCCTCGTCAGCTCTACATTCCATCTTATTCGCATCTCGGCTGACGTGGAGCAGCTTGTAGAAGGCAGTACGGAGTGGCACGATAGAGTAGAATCCGTCGTTCTTGTGGGCGCTGAGTCGAACGCTGTTGAAGATCCGATTGTCCTAACGGCCCCATATGTCAAGGCAATGATGTACGAAATCTTCGCCGATTTATTCAAGCGCGTTCCAATGAGGGCGGATCGCAGCGACGAGTTGGGGGGGCGCTATCAAGGTGCCGTCTAACACCGGCCGATCGAGCGGACGGCAAAGCCGCCGCTCATCGGCAAAGGCGTTCGGCGACATGAAGGAGTGGCCTGTGGATTTTCGAGGCGCAGCGGAACTGCTTGAGCCGTTCGCGCAACTTGCGACGGCCCTCGGCGTTGTGATAGCCGTTGCGGCATACTTTCTTGAGATTCGCAGGGGCCATCGCCACCAAGCGCTTCAACGTTTCAATGATTTGAACCGGCAGTACCGCGAATGGCTTCTCCTCTTTGTTGACAAGCCCGAGCTCCATCAGTTGGTCCCGTACGCACCGCGAGCTGCAATGTGGACGGTGGAAGAGAGGCACAAGGCAGCGCTCTTCGAGGTCAAACTCTGCGAGCTAGAGTCTGCATACTTCCAGTACAGGCGGCAGAAAGGCGAGCTAGATCGCGCCCAGTGGCAGGGATGGGAGGACTACATCAAGGACTGGATGCAGTATCCGGAGTTCCGTACAGCCTGGGATCGTGGGCTAGCCGACGAGTTTGATCAGGCGTTCAGGGAGTTTGTCGAGCGCGATATCAAACCGTACCTACCTGCTGGGGATCGAAGGGTAGAGCCGAACCCAGCCGCTGGAGCGGCCGGCTAAGGCCCGCCGCTCAGCGGCACCTGCGTTGAGGATCTACGAATGCGGCGGAGGTGACAATGAAGGCGGAGTCCCTCGCCAGCCAGGTCGTAGGGAACGTCGGCCTCTACTACGTGTGCTACAGGCTGTCTCGACGCGGGTGGAACGTGATGCCCACGGCGCGGAACGCCAGGGGTGTGGACATCCTCATCTACAGCCAGGATGCTCTTCGGACCCATAGCATTCAGGTCAAGGCTCTCTCGAAGCGAGCGCCGGTGCCCTTGGGAAGGAACCTCGAGCGGCTCTTCGGCGATTTCTTCGTCATCTGCCGAGGAGTCGCAAGCGATGCTCCCGAGTGCTTCGTTCTCATCCCGCAGGAGGTGAGGGATCGAGCACACCGGGGTGTGAAGGAGGATCGCGTGAGCTTTTGGCTTCAGCCGAAGGACTACGCCGTGGACCAGTTCCGCGAGGCCTGGAATCGAATCGGGTCAGGGCTCAGCCTTACGGGCAGCGCCTCCGGTCGCGCAGGTGGCTCTCACCTTGTCCCCCTCGAGCCGCCTGCAGGATAGGGCAGTGGCCGAGGTCCCCGTAGCCGCCGCCAGGAGAGGCTGCAAGTTCGCCGGTATCACGGTGCCTCTCGCGCTACTCGGCTCCTGGTCGCCGATGGCGTGCGTGCGGCCTCCGCGCCGCCGGCGGTTGCGGAGTCCCTGATCTCCTGGACGAAGACCGGCCAGATCCGGCCACGCCTCAACGTAGCCGGTGGCCGCCGCCGTCGCACGGCATGCACGCTGACGACATAGTCGAGCCTCAGCGTCCTACTCGCCGCCCGCGAGCCAGTTCTCCGTTTGAAGCTTAGCAATCGAGCCGTCGTGGAATGCGCCATCTTCCGATACTAGGATCGCGTCTAGTTGGAGGGCGATGGCGGCGATGGCCAGATCGAAGTCGGACTTGGTGATCCCGCGGCGGCGGAGAGAGGCTTTCAAGTCGCCGAAGCGGCGAGCCGCTCCGGCATCGAACGGCTGGAACCGCATGCCGTCCGCCAGTCGCTCCAGCCGTCCCAGGTTCTGCTCTCTGCGCGCCGAGAGGCTCGCGCCGAAGTGGAGCTCGGCCAGCACCGGAGCGCAGAGGACGACTTCCTCCGGTTCGAGCGCTGCGAGCCGCTCCGAGACGGCGAGATTGCCGTTCAGGCGCGCGATGACGGTGTTGGTGTCGAGGAGGTAGATCAAAAGACGGGCGGCTCCTTGGAGCCTCCCTGTTTGCGGGACTCGCGGAGCAGCTTCGTCATCTCCTCGTAAGTCTCTCCTCCCCAGCTCCCCACTTCGCTGAAGACGTCATCGGCCGTCCGCCGAGCTCTCCGCGAGTCCCCCTTGTGCCGCAGCTCGAGGACCAGGCCGTCGATCTCGGCCGTCACCGGCTGATCGGGGTCGCGCCTGAGCGCGGCGACCGCTTCTTCGATCCCCTTCATCACGGCGTCACCTCCCAATTCTGTCTCCCGATTGTACGCGGCCGAACGCCTACACCCGCATCAGCACCGCGCCCCAGTGGAGACCGGCGCCCAGTGCGGCGAAGGCGACGAGGGCGCCTTCCGGGGCCTTGCCCGCCTGGCGCGCCTCGTGGAAGGCGAGGGGGATGGTGGCGGAGGTGGTGTTGCCGTAGCGCTGGATGTTGTTCCAGACCTTCTCGTCGGGCAGGCCGAGCGCCTTCTGCGCCGCCTCGCAGATGCGCAGGTTGGCCTGGTGCATCACCAACAGATCGATCTCCTCGACTCCCGTCCCTTCCTGCGCCAGCAGCTCCCGCACCGCCTCCGGCATCCGGGTCACCGCCAGGCGGAAGACCTGCCGCCCGTCCATCACCGGCACCAGGTCGCCGCGCGCGATCATCTCGGGGTCGACCCAGGGGCGGAAGGCGGAGCCGCCGCCGGGGGTGTAGAGGATCTCCTTGTGGTTGCCGTCCCCCCGCAGCGCGGAGCGCAGGATCCCCCGCCCGTCCTCGCGCCCGGCGCGGAAGACCATCGCCCCGGCGGCGTCGCCGAAGAGCACCACGATGTAGCGGAAGCGGGTGTTCCACTCGCGGTGCTCCTCCTCCAGCGGCCCGGCGGCAGGGTCGTGGAGCACCTCCCAGGTGCGCTTGGAGAACGGCATGAGCGAAGTGTGGATGTCCACTCCGACGAGGAGCACGGTGCGCGCGATGCCGCTCCGCACCAGCGCGTCGACCACCTGCAGGCCGTAGGCGAAGCCCGCGCACTGCTGGCGGATGTCGAGCGACGGGACGGCGCCGATCCCCAGCTTCTGCTGCACCATCGTGCCGATCCCCGGGAGGTAGTGGTCCGGGGTCGCCGTCGCGCAGACGATGTAGTCCAGCTCCTCCGGCGCCACCCCGGCGTCGGCGAGGGCGGCGCGCGCCGCCTCGGTCCCCAGGTCCGACGAGCCGGTCCCGGGCTCGACGTAGTGGCGGGTGACGACGCCGCTGCGCTCGCGGATCCACTCGTCGCTGGTGTCGAGGACGCGCGCCAGCATGTGGTTGTCCACCCGCCGCGGCGGCACGGCCACGCCGGTCCCCGCCAGCAGGGCGCGGGTTTCGCTCATCGGCTCAGTTGGGCGGCTGGCGCGGGTCGGGCGCGAAACGGGGGTCCCGCCCGCGCGGCACGTAGGGCACCGTGAGGTCGCCGCGGCGAATGAAGCGGTAGTGACGCCCAGGGCTGCGCGCATCGAGGCCGGCGGGGCTCCCCTCGGGGTAGAGCCAGACCTCGATCGCAGGCTCCTCGGCCCGCGGCGAGACCTCGAAGTCGACCTTCGACGGCGCGCCGTAGAGGACGTGCACCGTGCCGCGCGCGGTGCGCCGCCCGACGACGCCCGACTCGCTGTACAGGCGATCGGCCGCGGCCGAGCGCTCCTCGAACGCCTCGAGCACCGGGTTGCCGGGGGCCTGCGGGTTGGGGTCGCGCCGGACCCAGAAGTCGCGGATGAAGGGGGCGGCCGCGGCGTCGTCGCGCAGCGCGAGGTAGGCCTGGACCTCCTCGGGCGTGGCCAGCCGCGAGACCGCGCCGATCAGCCACTGCGAGTGCTCGGGCGCGAGGAAGGGGTTGGTGAGGTCTTCGATCGTGCGCGGCGCCGCGCCGCCCGCGCAGGCCGCCGCGACGAGGCCGGCCGCCAGCAGCGCCGTGGGGCCGGGTCTACGGCCGGCGCAGCAGGTCGAGGAACTCTTCACGCGCCGACCTCTCGTGGAAGATGCCGCGGATGGCGGAGGTGACGGTGAGCGCGCCCGGCTTCTTGACGCCGCGCATCTCGACGCAGAGGTGGCGCGCCTCGATGACCACCATCGCCCCCTGCGGCTGCAGCTTCTCCTCGAAGTAGGTCACCACCTGCTCGGT
>DASUNQ010000182.1:0-5142 GCA_036277075.1 Thermoanaerobaculia bacterium | reverse complement strand
CCTGGACGACCTCCTACGGCGCAACGAGGAGCGGCTCCGCTACACGCTCGACGTGGGGGAGGCGATCGACGGCGCCGACGTCGTCTACGTCGCCGTCGGCACGCCGCCGACCTACTCCGGCGACGCCGACCTCTCGTCGGTCCATGCCGTCGTCGACGCGATGCCCGCGTCCGACCGCCACGCGCTGGTGATGAAGTCGACCGTTCCGGTCGGCACCGGGGAGAGCATCGAGCGCGTGTTCGCGGAGCAGCGGAAGGGCTTCCGCTACGTCTCCTGCCCCGAGTTCCTCAAGGAGGGCTCGGCGGTCAAGGACTTCCTCGAGCCCGACCGCGTCGTGATCGGCGACGGCGGCGACTGGGCCGGCGACGCCGACCTCTCGCGCGTGCGCTCGGTTGTCGACGACCTGCGCGCCGACGGTAGTCACGTCCAGATCATGAAGAGCACTGTGCCGGCGGGCACGGGGGAGTCGATCCGCCGTGACCTCCCCGGTCTTGCCTACGTCTCCTGTCCGGAGTTCCTCAAGGAGGGGTCCGCGGTCGAGGACTTCATGAACCCCGACCGGGTCGTGATCGGGGCCGATCCCGGCGACGAGGCCGCGGCGGACGCCGTCGCCGCGCTGTACGAGCCGCTCGGCGGCGAGCTGCTGCGCACCGACGTCGCCAGCGCCGAGATGATCAAGCTCGCCTCCAACGCCTTCCTCGCGACCAAGATCTCCTTCATCAACGAGATCGCCAACGTCTGCGAGGAGGTCGGCGCCGACGTCGCCGAGGTCGCCCACGGCATGGGCCTCGACCAGCGCATCGGCGCCGCCTTCCTGCGCGCGGGCGTGGGCTACGGGGGCAGCTGCTTTCCCAAGGATGTGAAGGCGCTGAAGCAGCTGGCCGGGAACACCGGCTACCACTTCCAGCTGCTGACCGCGGTGATCGAGGTCAACGAGCTGCAGAAGCGGCGGGTGATCGGCAAGCTCGAGAAGCACCTCGGCTCGCTGCTCGGCAAGCGGGTGGCCCTGCTCGGGCTCGCCTTCAAGGCCGACACCGACGACATGCGCGAGGCCTCGAGCCTGGTGCTGAGCGCGCGGCTGCAGGGGGAGGGGGCGGAGGTCGTCGCCTATGACCCGGTCGCCGCCGGGCGCGCCGCCGAGCTGCTCGACTCGGTCGAGATGGCGCCCTCGGCACTGGAGGCCCTCGAGGGGGCCGACGCCGCGGTGCTGGTCACCGAGTGGAGCGAGTTTGCGGAGCTCGACTGGGCCGAGGCGGCGGGGCGGATGGCGCGGCCGCTGATCGTCGACGGGCGGAACTTCCTCGACGCGGCGAAGCTGCAGGCGGCGGGGTTCGAGTACGAGGGGATCGGCAGGAGCACGTCCGAGCGACGCATCGCTGCTTCCTGATGCAGGCGATCGTCCTCGTCGGCGGTGAGGGCACGCGGCTGCGCCCGCTGACCGCGGAGGTGCCGAAGCCGGCGCTGACCCTGGTCGACCGGCCGTTCCTCGCCTACATGGTCGAGTGGCTGGCATCCCACGGCGTTACCGAGGTCGTCCTCGCCTGCGGCTTCCTGCCCGACGTGCTGCGCGATGCGCTCGGCGCCGAGGAGCACGCCGGCGCCCGCCTCACCTACGTGGTCGAGCCCGACCGCCGCGGCACCGCCGGCGCGATCCGGTTCACCGCCGAGGCCCTCGGCGAGAGGCTCGAGGACCGCTTCCTCGCGCTCAACGGCGACGTCCTCACCGACCTCGACCTGGGCGCGCTGGTGCGCGCCCACACCGAGCGCCGGGCGCGGGCGATGATCGGCCTGCACCCAGTCGAGGACTCGGCCGCTTTCGGCCTCGTCCGCACCGGCGCCGACGGCGCGGTCGGGGAGTTCGCCGAGAAGACCGGCGAGGCGGTTCCCGGCGAGGTCAACGCCGGCGCCTACGTGCTCGAGCGCTCGGTCCTCGATCTGATCCCCGCCGGCCGCGAGGTCTCGATCGAGCGCGAGGTCTTCCCGCGCCTGGTCGGCGAGGGCCTCTTCGGCCTGCGCCTCGACGGCTACTGGATGGACATCGGCACCCCCGAGCGCTACCTGCGGGCGAGCTGGGACATCCTCGAGGGCAGGGTCGGGACCCGCGTCCGTCCCACCGCCCCCGGGCTCTTCGTCGCCCCGGGCGCGAGCGTCGCGACCGAGGCGACGGTCGGGCCGCGGGCGGTGGTCTCCGCCGGCTGCTCGGTCGGGCCCGGGGCGACGGTGCGCGAGTCGGTCCTGCTCGAAGGCTGCACGGTGGGGGAGGGGGCCGAGGTCACCGGATCGATCCTCGGTCCCGGGGTCGCGGTGGAGGCCGGAGCCAGCCTTGCGGGCGCGATCGTCGGAAGGGATGAGAGAGTCCCCGCATAAAAGATGACCTGCCCCCGATGATCGACGACGTCCTCGGCATACCGGACCAGCTCCGCGACGCCCTCTGGCGGATCGATTCCGCCCGGCTCGAGCCCGCCGAGGCGGCGGGGGTGATGGTCTGCGGGATGGGCGGCTCGGCGATCGGCGGCGACCTCGCCGCGGCGGCGATCGGAGACCGCCTGACCAAGCCGATGCTGACCGTGCGCGGCTACGGCCTGCCGAGCTGGGCGACCCCCGAGTGGTCGGTGCTCTGCTCGAGCTACTCGGGCCAGACCGAGGAGACGCTGGCCTGCTTCGAGGCCGCCGAGGCGCTCGGCGCCCGCCGGGTCGTCGCCAGCACCGGCGGCGCCCTGGTCGAGCGGGCGCGCGAGGCCGGGGTGCCGGTGATCGGCCTGCCGGGAATCTTCCAGCCGCGGGCGGCGATCGCCTACATGTTCGCCGTCTCGGTCGAGGCGGCGGCCCTGGCCGGCGCGGCGCCGCGGCTCAACACCGAGATCGACGCTGCCGCTGCCTTCCTCGCCGACCAGGTCGAGACCCTGCGCTTCCGCGCCGCGGAGATCGCCACCGAGCTCGACGGCGCGGTCCCGGTCGTCTACGGAGCCGACCTGACCACCCCGGTCGCCCGCCGCTGGAAGACCCAGGCCAACGAGAACGCCAAGGTCCCAGCCTTCGCCGCCGAGCTTCCCGAGGCCGACCACAACGAGCTCTGCGGCTGGACCGAGTCGGCGATCTCCGGCCACCGCCTCGCCGCCGTCTTCCTCGAGGACCGCGACCAGCACCCGCGCGAGGGCCGCCGCTTCGACCTCACCGCTGAGGCGGTGAGCGCCGCCGGCGCGGTCGCCGTCCGGGTCGAGACCGCGGGCGAGACCCGGGTCGCCCGGCTGCTCTGGACGACGATGCTCGGCGACCTTGTCTCGCTCGAGCTCGCCGGCCGGCGCGGGGTCGACCCGGTCCCGGTCGAGGCGATCGAGCGCTTCAAGGAGGCGATGGAGGGATGAGGGCGATGGTCCTCGCCGCCGGCCTGGGGACGCGGCTGCGCCCGCTCACCTACGAGATGCCGAAGCCGATGGTGCCGGTCCTCAACCGGCCGGTGATGGAGCACATCCTGCGCTTGCTCGCCCGCCACGGCTTCACCGAGACGATCGCCAACCTGCACTGGTTCCCGGAGCTGATCGAGGGCCGCTTCGGCGACGGGTCGAGCTGCGGGGTGGAGCTCACCTACAGCCGCGAGGAGCAGCTGCTCGGCACCTCGGGCGGCGTCCGCAACGCCGCCGGCTTCCTCGGCGACTCCTTCCTGGTGATCTCCGGCGACGCGCTCACCGACATCGACCTGGCGGCGATGCGGGAGTTCCACGCCTCCCACGACGGGGTCGCCACCCTGGCGACCAAGCGGGTCGCCGACACCACCCAGTTCGGGGTCGCGATCACCGGCGCCGACGGCCGCATCCAGGGCTTCCAGGAGAAGCCCGACCAGGCCGAGGCGCTCTCCGACCTCGCCAACTGCGGCATCTACATGTTCGACTCCCAGATCTTCGACTTCTTCCCCGAGCCGGGGACGAGCAAGGCGGCGGGGCCAGGCGACCCCGACGGCTTCGCCGACTGGGCGATGGACGTCTTCCCCCGCCTGCTGGAGGGCGACGTCCCCTTCTACTCGCACGAGATCGACGCCTACTGGAACGACATCGGCAACCTCGAGGAGCTCCGCGCCGGCACCCTCGACGCGCTCTCCGGCGCGGTCGCGGTCGAGCGCGAGGGCGAGGTCGTCGACGGGTTCCGCAGCGGCGAGCCGCAGGGAGACGAGGGGGCGCTGGCCGGCCCGGTCCTGCTCGGTCCGGGATGCTCGATCGGCGACGACGTCCGGATCGACGGCCCGAGCGTGATCGGCGACGGCGCCTCGATCGGCGACAACTGCCGCCTGCGCGAAGTGATTGCCCTCCCCGGTGCCCAAATCCCCGCGGGCTTGGTCGTTGCTGGCGCGATCATCGGTCGGCGCGGCTGACCGAAAGCCAGGGGAGCCGGTACCCCTCCCCGTGAATTGAGGGCGCACGCCCTGCGGGCTTAGCGCCGATGTTGGAGCGCGGCTGGCGCCGCGCAATCTTCAGATTGCATATCGCCGCTTCGCGACATTCCCGGGGAGCGCCACCGGCCCCCTGACCTGCCACGAGCGCCGTTTGTTTGGCAAGCGGGCAGGGCACGGCCGTTAAGAGAGCTTGCGGGAAGCGTTCGTGTAGGGGGTCCGGGCGCCCTGTGGGCGAATGTTGCCGAAGGCAGCGAAATGCAATCTGTCATTTGCGCGCCATAGGCGCGCACCAACATCGGGAGCCGTGCCCGAAGGGCACGCGACTCAATTCGCCCACAGGGCGACCGGACCCCCGGCGCGGGAGCTGTCTCGCGTCTTTCGTCTCAAAGCCCTGACAAAGGCTTGACTTTGTGCGCACCACGCGTGCGCCGCGGCCGCTCAGGATCGGGGCATGGGGTTCCTCGATCTCCTCAGCACTGGTCTGGTGCCGCCGCTCTGCGCGGCATGCGGCCGCCGCTGCCGTCCCGAGGCTGCGCTCTGCACCCGCTGCACGCGGCGCCTTGCGGCGGCGGATCCGCTGCTCAGCGCCGGGCCGCCGGGGCTCGACAAGGCCTGGTCCTCGGCGCCGCACGAGGACGTCGCCCGCGACCTCGTCGCCGCGCTCAAGTTCCGCCGCCTGCTGGGCGTCGCGGAGCTGATGGCGGACCGGATCCACTGGCTCGCGCCGGCGCACATGCTGAGCGGCGCCGTGGTCC
>DASUNQ010000181.1:0-2376 GCA_036277075.1 Thermoanaerobaculia bacterium | reverse complement strand
CCCAGTGGCCGAGGGCGTAGCGGATGTGCTCGGCGAGCTTGGAGCCGGACGAGACCCTCGAGAGCTGCGCCTCGAGCCACGGCTTCAACGCGGCGACGATCGGCTCGGACCGGGCCCGCCGGGCCGCGAGGCGGACCTCGGAGGCCTCGCCGCGGACGGTCTTCTCGACGGCGTAGAGCGCGCCGATGTGGCGGAGCGCCTCCTCGGCGATCGGCGAGCGCGTCCCGCGCATGATCTTGACGAAGCGCCGCCGCAGGTGGCTCCAGCAGTGGACGACCGTCCACGGCCCCACGGCGCGCCGGACCCGGGTCAGGCGGTCGTAGCCGTCATAGCCGTCGCACTGCAGGAGCCGCCCCGAGAAGCCCTCGAGGAACTCCTCGGCATGGGCGCCGCTGCGGCCGGGGGCGTAGCGGAAGACCACGACCGGCGGATCGGCGCCGCCATGGCCGCGATCGTCCGAGGCGATCGCCCAGAGGTAACCGGTCCTGGTGCGTCCTCGCCCCGGATCGAGCACCGGCGCGGTGGTCTCGTCCATGAAGAGCCGCTCGGCGCGTCCGAGGTGGGCGCGCATCCGGCCCACGACGGGCTGGAGGTGGAAGCAGGCGCGGCCCGTCCAGGCGCCGAGGGTGGCGCGATCGAGCGCGACGCCCTGCCGGGCGTAGATCCCGGACTGCCGGTAGAACGGCAGATGATCGCCGAACTTGGCGACGACGACGTGCGCGATCAGCGCCTCGGTGGGCAGGCCGCCGGGGACGACATGCTCCGGCGCATGGGCCTGGACCACCGCGCCGGAGCAGCGGCGACAGGCGTATCGGGGCCGGCGGGTGACAAGGACGCGGAACTGCGCCGGCACGATGTCGAGCCGCTCCGCGACATCCTCGCCGATCCGCGTCATCGGCCCGCAGCCGCAGGGGCAGAGCGTCGAGGCGGGCTCGATCATGCGCTCGATGCGCGGCAGGTGCGCCGGGAGGCGCCCGCGATTGCGGTTGACCGGCCGCGGGGCGGGGCGCGACGCTTCCCGCGTCGCGGCGGCTTTCTCCCGGGCGGCGTCCAGCACCCCTTGGGCGAGCTCGACGTCTTCGAGCGGCAGGTTGAACTGCGCCGCGCCGAGCTTCTCGGACCTCGCGCCGAACTTCTCCCGCCGCAACTCGTCGACGATCAGCTCGAGCCGCCGGCGCGCCTCCTCGACCCGCGCGAGCGCCGCCGTACGCTCGGCGAGTGCGGCCTCGGACGCCGCGAGCGCGGCCCGCGTCTCGGCGAGCAGGGCCTTGAGCGCGGCGACGTCGTCGGGAAGCTCGGCGGCGGCGGACATGCGCCGATCCAAGCATACCGCCGCCGCTTTGAGGCGCCCCGGCGCGCCCCCTGAGTCACTCGGTCGCGGTCAGCCCGCCGAGCGGGGCCGTGTGCGCCGCTCGGCGCGCACCCGTCGCCAGTCGAGCCCCTCGAACAGGGCGGAGAACTGCGCGGGCGTCAGGCGCATCACGCCGTCGGCGATGTTCGGCCAGGCGAACGTGCCGCCCTCGAGCCGCTTGTGCGCCAGCACCAGCCCGGTCTGGTCCCAGACCAAAACCTTGATCCTGTCGGCCCGTCTCGAGCGGAAGACGAAGATCGCGCCGCAGAACGGATCGAGCCCGAGCGTCTCCTGCACCACGGCGCAGAGGCCGTCGTGCCCCTTGCGGAAGTCGACGGGGCGGGTGGCGACGTAGACGCGGACGGCGCCGCCCGGGAGGATCATCGCGCGACCACCATGCGTGCGGCGCGGATCGCGCGGGCCAGCTGCGCCTCGTCGGCCGCCCGCGGCGCCCGGATCACCACCTCCCCCACGACGATCTCGAGCACCGCCGCGGCCGCGGCCTCCGCCGCCTTCGCGGCCTCGGTCTGCGGCGGCTCCTCGACGACGACGGCGGCGAACGCGGACGCCGCGGGCGCGTCGGCCGGCGCCGGCAGCGCGAGCACCCCCTTCCTGGCGAGCTTGCGCCAGTGGTAGACCTGCCAGCGCGTCGTCCCGTGCAGCCGGGCGATGTCGGCGACGCGCCCGCCCGGCGCGTAGCTCTCGGCGACGATCCGCGCCTTCACCTCGTCCGGCCAGCGCCGCCGCCCCGTGGTCCCGGTGAGGACCTCGATCCGCCCGGCGAAGCCCTGCTTCGGGACGTCCAAATGGACGTCCCTTTGGTCGTCTCTCACCACACGACACCTCCCACAGACAGAGGCGTCTCAATCTCAGATCGCCGGCGCCGACGGCAGGAGGGGATCGGCTGAGCGCTTACGCTCATCCAGGTGGTCGACCCAGTCGCCGGCGTAGTAGTCGACCAGCGGGCACGCCACCGGCGTGTGGTCGACGTTCATGACCGGCACCTTGCCGTGCCGCGCCTTGGT
>DASUNQ010000180.1:0-3691 GCA_036277075.1 Thermoanaerobaculia bacterium | reverse complement strand
AGGCGCTGCCGGCGCCGGGGGCCGACGGCCTGCGGCTCGCCGGCCGGGACCGGTCGGCGGAGGCGGTGCGCGCGGCGGGCGCCAACCTGGCGCGGGCGGGGTTGGCGGAGCGAGCGGCGGTC
The DNA here is from genome assembly GCA_036277075.1 of Thermoanaerobaculia bacterium. GTDB lineage: Bacteria > Acidobacteriota > Thermoanaerobaculia > Multivoradales > UBA5704 > DASUNQ01. Next base: position 3,569 of record DASUNQ010000180.1, on the reverse strand, counting down.
GCGCAGGGGGACGCCTTCGAGATCGAGCCGCCGGAGGGCCCGGGCCTGCTGGTGGTGAACCCGCCCTACGGCGAGCGGCTGGGCGGCGACGCCGGGCAGTGGCGGCGGCTCGGCGACCTCCTGAAGCGCCGCTTCCCCGGCTGGCGGGCGGCCGTCCTCGCCGGCGGGCCGGGCCTCGGCAAGGAGATCGGCCTGAAGCCCCGCCGCCGCATCCCGGTGTGGAACGGCCCGCTCGAGGCGCGGATCCTGGTCTTCGATCTCTATTGAAGCCCTTCGAAAAGCGAAGCTTCCCTCTCGAAAAGCCAAGCTTCCCTCTTGAAAGGGGAAGCTTCACCTTCGAAAAGCGAAGCTTCCCTCTCGAAAAGCTAAGCCTTCCTCTTGAAAAGGGAAGCTTCCCCTTTCAAAAGCGAAGCTTCCCTCTCGAAGAGCCAAGCCTTCCTCTTGAAGAGGGAAGCTTCCCTTTTGCAAAGCGAAGCCTCGCTCTTGGAAGGGGAAGCTTCCGAATCGGAAAGCGAAGCCTCCCTCTCGGCCGGGGAAGCCTCCTCGCGGGTAAAAAAAGGGGGTGACCCCAGCCCCAGGGGCCACCCCGCGAGAGCCGCGCGTTCGCGGCGTGAGGCGAAGCTCGTCAGATGATGATCGTCGTCCCGTCGAACTTGGTCAGCGAGAAGCCGGTGAACGGCTCGGCGTAGGTCGGCTTCTGCTCGTGGAGGAAGCGGATCGCCACCTCCTCGCCCTGCAGCAGGCCGGCCACGTCGTCGGAGCGCCAGTGGATCCCCGACATGTCGCGGCCGAAGCTGAGGTTGTGCGCGATCTTGTTCAGCTCGCCGCCGACCGTCAGCGCCGGCCCGTCCACCCCCGCCACGTAAGGCGAGACGCTCGTGCCGTCGGCGCTCGGCTTGACCGGCCCGGGCAGGAGGGCGGCCTCGTCGACGACCGCCTTGAGGAAGGTGACGCAGGCGCCGGCCGAGTAGGCGTGACCGGCCGGATAGGACGGATGGGTCGGGCAGCCGAGCCGGAGCTGCTGCGGCAGCAGGTAAGTGCCGACGGCGCCCAGCCCGCGCGCCGCGTTGCGCGCCTGGTTGAAGGCGAAGATCCGCGGCAGGACGGTCGAGACCTCGGTCAGGTCGCTGTGGATGGGCAGGTCGAAGCTCTCGGCCACCGCCTTGTGCACCAGCCCGCCGTAGGCCTCCGGCCGGACGGTGCGGTGGACGTTCCACTTCTGGTACCAGGTGGGCCGCTCCGCCTTCCCCACCGCGGCCAGGTTCTCGAGCAGCCAGGCGAGGCCGAAGCTGGCGAAGCCGGCCATCTTGCCGCCCGGCTTGTACGGCCAGGAGGCGTCGAGGAAGGCACCGGTGGCGAAGTTGACCGGGAACTGGAGCAGGATGTGGGCGGCCTTCAAGTAGGCGGTGAAGATCTTGTCGAAGGCGGCGACCATCGCCAGGTCGCGGCCGCTGCGCGGGAAGCGCAGCACCGGATCGAGCGGCGGAGTGGCGGCGCCGCCGCCGCCGTTCTGCACGGCGAGGAACTCGTTCCACTCGGTCATGAAGTCGCCGCCGACGGCGGCGGTGTTGACCCGCCCGGTGACGGTGACGCCGTCGAACACCCAGTTGCGGAGCAGGAACTGCGAGGTCATCGGGCCGTCGAGGACGCCCGGCGCCTGCCAGCGGAAGAGCACCTGCGGCGTGACGGTGTTGGTCGAGGGGTCCTTCGGGCCCTGGTAGCCCGGCAGGTTGTTGAGGTCGGCGCAGGCGTCGGCGATCGTCGAGTCGGTGCCGTAGCTCGGGAAGGGGATGTCGCGGGTGAGCGCCATCCAGTACAGCTCGGCCGCCTCGGCGGCGCGCACGGCGGAGGCGAGCGCCGGCGCCGGGGCGGCGCCGACCGTGGCGGCGTTGTCCGGGCCCTCGAGGTTGAAGGAGATCCCGGCGATGGGGTTGAGCAGCCGGGTGATGCCGCCGAGCGGCACCGCCTCGAAGTCGGCGAACTGACCGCTCTCGATCGCGCCGCGGAGGGCGTCGTAGGCGTCGGTGTCGACGAAGCCGTCGGAATCGTGCGGCAGCGCCTTGTGGTAGCTGCCGATCTTGCTCGGGTAGAGCGCCTCGTCGCCGTTGCAGGTGTGCGGGAAGACGCCGAGCTGCTTCTCGGCGCGGGCGGCGTCCTCGCGGATCCGCTCCGCCGTGCCGAGGCGGTCGCCGAGCTCTTCCGGGCCGATCTCGTCGGCGCCCGCGCGGCGCGTGCCGAGAGTCATCGCGCCGACGCCGGCGAGGCCGCCGGCGAGCGAGCCGACGGTCACCCCGCCGATACCGCCGAGGAACCGGCGGCGGTTGAGCTCCAGCCCCGGCTCGGGCTCCTCGTGGTCACGGATACTTTCCACTCTGATCCCCCTACCCGTTGGGTGGTTGTGATGCGTAAAAGGCAGCTCCGGCAGACCGGCGCTGTATAGGCGATTGACGATGTGCTTCTAGGAGAGCCGTCTGTCCTTTGTACTTGCCTGATAAGTGCTGCAAGCCGTCGGAAGGGGGACAGCTCAGGCGGTCCCGAGCGCACTCCGCAGCCACCGGGCGAGAACCGCGACGTGCGGGCGCTGATGCATCGTCAGGTGGTTTCCGGAGACGACATGCACCTCGGCCCCCTCGAGGGCCAGATCGATCCACGGCTGCTCGGGGCGGAGCGGCTCGCCGGGGCGCCGCTCGGCGGCCCGGAAGTGCACCAGCCGGCCCGGGTAGGGGAGCGGCCGGTAGGCGAACATCGCTTCCATGCAGGCGTGCTGGACGGCGGCGAGGCGGTCGCGGCCCGCGGGCCGTACCGTCGAGGGGGGCGGCGGCATCTGCCCCGGGCCGTAGGTGTCGAAGAGCGCGAGCAGCGCCACCTCTTCCCCGGCCGCGCGCAGTCGCTGGGCCATCTCGAACGCCACCATCCCGCCCATCGAGCTGCCGCCCAGGAGCCAGGGCCCCTGGGGCCGGACCTGCCCGAGCGCGTCGAGGTAGAGCGCCGCCATCTCCTCGACCGAAGCGAGCGGCTCCTCTCCTTCCTCCAGACCCCGAGCGCGGAGCCCCCAGACCGGGCGCTCCCCCTCGAGCTCCGCCGCCAGGTCGCGCAGCACGAAGACGTGCCCGCCGGCCGGGTGGACCAGGAAGAGGGGGGCGCCCGCGCCCCCCTCGGCGAGGGGGACGAGGAGCGGATGGCGCGGCACGGCCGCGGCGGCCGGAGCGATCTCGCGAGCGAGAGCGGCCACGGTCGGCGCCTGGAGGAGAGCGTGCGGCGAGAGCTCGACGGCGAACGTCTCGCGCAGGCGGGTGGCGAGCCGGACGGCGAGGAGGGAGCTGCCGCCCAGCTCGAAGAAGTCGTCGTGCGCCCCGACCCGGGGGACGCCGAGCACCGCGCCGAAGAGGTCCGCGATCCGGCGCTCGGTGGGGTCGCGCGGCGAGACGTAGGCCGCGAGCAGCTCGGCTCGTCCGCCGGGGTCGGGAGCCGCCGCGGGCGCGGGCTCCTGCGCCGGCGCCGGCGCGGCGGGACCCGACGCGGCCGCCGCTCGCACCGGCGCGCGCTCCACCCAGTACCGGCGGCGCTCG
>DASUNQ010000179.1:0-2779 GCA_036277075.1 Thermoanaerobaculia bacterium | reverse complement strand
TGGATGGTCTGGATCGGCGAGCCGCGCAGCTCGACCAGGAGGTCGCCGCGGCGCAGGCCCCCGGTCTCGGCCGGGCTCCCGGGACGGACGCCGGCCAGGAGCACCCCGGGGCGGCCGTCGCCGGCGTAGTCGGGAACCGTGCCGAGCGAGGCGCCATAGCTGCGGACGTCACCCTGCGGCGGCGGCGAGGGAGTGGCGCGGTAGGTCAGCGCGGCGGGGCGGCGGGAGAGCTCGGCGGCGACGTCCGCGACCACCGCCGCCACCCGCGCCCCGCCGGCGGCGTTGACTCGCGCCGCGTCGTCGCTCGGGCGGTGGTAGTCCGGGTGGGTGCCGGTGAAGAAGTGGAGGATGGGCACGCCGGCGGCGTAGAACGGCGTGTGGTCCGAGGGGCCGTAGCCGTCGCCCGAGAGCGCGCAGAGGAGCGCGGCGCGCGCGCAGGCCGGCGCCACCAGCTCCCCCCATTCCGCGGCGGAGTCGCCGCCGAAGACCGTCAGCCGGTTGTCGCGCAGGCGGCCGACCATGTCGAGGGTGAGCATCGCCTGGAGCCTCGCCGGGGCGAGCCCGTCCGGCGGCCGCCGGACGAGCGCCGTCGAGCCGAGGACGCCGCGCTCCTCGCCCGAGAAGGCGGCGAACCAGACGTCGCGCGAGAGCTCGCCGCGGCGGGCGGCGAGGAGGCGGGCGATCTCGAGCAGCGCGGCGGTCCCGGAGGCGTTGTCGTCGGCGCCGTTGTGCGGGATCGCGGCGTCGGGCTCGAGCGAGCCCGGGCCGCCGAGCCCCAGGTGGTCGTAGTGCGCGCCGACGAGGACCGGCGCCGGCGGGGGCCCGTTGGCGGCGGCGCCGGCCGCGACTGGAGGCGCCGGCGCGCGCAGGACGGCGACGACGTTGGCGGCCGGCTCGCTCCGCCGCACCAGCTCCACCGCCACCCGCGCCCCGTGCGTTCCGGTGAAGAGCCACGCGCCGGCGGCGCGGGTGAGGAAGACGACCGGCAGGCCGGCGTCCCCCTCCGCGCCGAAGCCCTCGACCCGCGGCTCCGGCAGCGGCGCCTCCGCCGGGAGCTCGGCGCCGGGACCGGCGGCGAGCGGCAGGTCGACGACGAGCAGCGCCACGGCGCCGTGCTCGCGGGCGTTCCAGGCCTTGTAGCGCAGGTCGCCGTAGCGGCGCTGCGCCGCCTCGTCCGCGAACGGCCCGCCTTCGGGGGTGTAGCGGCGGACGGCGACGACCTTGCCGCGGGCGTCGAGGTTCGCGTAGTCGTCGACCTCGAGCTCGCCGGCGCTGATGCCGTGCCCGGCCGCCACGACGGCCGCCTCGACGGTTCCGGTCGCCGAGAAGCCGGCCGGGCGGAAGTCGGCGGCCGCGAGGGCGGCGCCGTCGATGGCGACCGCGCTCCCCTCGCCCACCGTCACCGTCACCGGCACCTCGAAGCGATGGAAGTAGCCCCCGGCGTCGCCCCCCGGTTCGAGCCCGAGCGCGGCGAAGCGCCCCGCCAGCCAGTCGGCCGCGTCCGCGAGCCCGCGGGTGCCGATGCCGCGCCCCTCGCGGGCGTCGTCGGCGAGCCAGCGGACGTCGGCCCCGAAACGGTCGGCCGGCGCCGGCTCGCCGGCCGCGGCGGTCGTCGGCGCCGTCTCCACCCACCGGGCGACGAAGACGTTCGTCTCCCCCGGCGCGCTCTGGTTCCGGTTCGAAGCGAAGGCGAGGCGCGCGCCGTCGGGCGAGAACATCGGGAAGCCGTCGAACCCCGGCGTCCAGGTGATCCGCTCGAGGCCGCTGCCGTCGAGGTTCACCGCCCAGAGGTCGAACTCGCGGCCGCCGGGCTCGCCGGCGTTCGAGGAGAAGATCACCCGCTCGCCCGAGGGGAAGAACGACGGCGCGAACGAGGCGGCGCCGAGGTAGGTGAGCTGGCGCGCCTCCGAGCCGTCGGCCGCCGCGGTCCAGAGCTCGAGCTTCCCCGGGCGCACGAGCCCCCGCGCCAGCAGCCGGCGGTAGTCCTCGAGCTCCTCCCCCTCGCGCGGCCGCGAGGCGCGCCAGACGATCCGCGAGCAGTCGGGCGAGAAGAAGGCGCCGCCGTCGTAGCCGGGCGTCTCGGTGAGCCGCCGCACGTTCTTGCCGTCGGCGTCCATGCGGTAGAGCTCGAGGTCGCCGTCGCGGCTCGAGGTGAAGACGATCGAGCCGTCTCTGGCGCAGACCGTCGCCTCGGCGTCGTAGGCGGCGTTGCGGGTCAGGCGCACCGGCTGCGAGCCGTCCGGCCGCGCGAGCAGGATCTCGTAGCTCTCGAGCACCGGCCAGACGTAGCCCTGCGCGCGGTCCGGCGGCGGTGGGCAGGCCGCGCCGGCGACGAGGTGGGTCGAGGAGTAGAGGACCCGCGAGCCGTCGGCGGAGAAGTAGGCGCAGGTGGTGCGGCCGGCGCCGCTCGACACCGGCACCGGCTCGCCCCCCTCGGCGCTCATGCGGTAGATCCGGTCGCAGCCTGCGTCGAGGGCCCGGGCCTGGAAGACCAGCTCCTTGCCGTCCGGCGACCAGTAGGCCTCGGCGTTCTCGCCGCCGCGGGTGAGCTGGTGGAGCTCGGCCAGGTGGACCTCGCGCGGATCCACGAGCGGCGCGCCGCCGTTGCCGCGCGCCGGGGCCGCCGCGGCGAGGGCGAGCGCCACCAGCAGGATCGGCGTAGAGCTTCGATGCGACATCGCGATCTGGTCGGGGATTGGAGGATCTGCGGCGACGAGCCGTCCCGGATGATAGCGCGCCGACGTGACGAGCGAAGGCGGCCCGCGCTGGGACGCCGACT
>DASUNQ010000178.1:0-19966 GCA_036277075.1 Thermoanaerobaculia bacterium | reverse complement strand
TCCCGATGTCGCTGCTCTTCGGCATCCTGATCGCCGTCGGCCGCCTCGCCTTGGATAGCGAGCTGATCGCCCTCCGCTCCTGCGGCGTGAGCCTCCTGACCCTTTACCGTCCGGTGCTGGCGCTTTCGGCGCTGTTCACCGTCGTCAACACGACGCTCATGGTGTGGGCGCTCCCCTGGGGCAATTCGTCGCTGCAGCAGCTGCGGCTCGACATCCTGACGCAGACCGTCTCCCAGCAGGTGCAGCCGCGCGTCTTCTACGAGGAGTGGGAGCCGTACGTCGTCTATGTCTTCGAGGTCCCTCCCGGGCAGAGCCGCTGGAAGGGCGTGTTTCTCGCCGAATCCGTGCCCTCCGCCGAGAACAACCAGATCACGATGGCGGAATGGGGGGAGGTCCAGGTCGAAGAGCGTGGCGAGCGCGTCGTGCTCCAGCTCTTCAATGCGATCCGTCACAAAGTGAACCTCAACGATCCCGGCCGTTACGAGATCAGCCGCCACCGGCGCCTCGAGATGGTGCTCGAGGATCAGTTCGCCTCGGCCCAGCGAGCCAAGATTTCGGTCAACAAGGGGGTCCGCGAGCTGACGATCGAGGAGCTGCGCGAGCTGAGCGAGGACCCCACCGCCTCGGCCGAACAGCGCAACCTGGCGCGGGTCGAGGTCCACAAGAAGTTCGCGATCCCCGCGGCCTGCCTGGTCTTCGGCCTCTTCGCACTGCCTCTGGGATTCAACAACCGCCGCGGCGGCAAGGCTTCGGGGTTCGCGCTCTCGATCGGCGTCATCCTGCTCTACTACGTGCTGCTGTCCAACGGCGAGGAGGCGGCGCGCTACGGACGGCTTCCGGCCTGGGCGGGGATGTGGGCGCCCAACGCGATCCTGGCGACGGTGGGAGTGTTCCTGCTGGCGCGGCGCAACCGCGACAAGAGCCTGCTGCTGACCGGCGTCGACCGCTGGCTGCGCCGGCAGGTCTGGCCGGTTCTCCTGGCCTTCGCGCGGCTGGCGCACGCTCCCTGGCGGAGCCGGCGGCGGCAGGCTGCGGAGCCGCCGCTAGCGCCGCGGCCGCCGGAGCGGGACGTGCCGCGGCGGGACCAGGGGTCCCTTGCCGGCCTCGTCTTCCGCCTCCCCCGCCCGCGCATCACCTTCCCCAGCCTGCTCGACCGCTACGTCGCGCGGCAGTTCGGCTGGGTCTTCCTGCTCGTCGTCTTCTCCGGCGTGAGCCTCTACGTCATCGCCGACCTCTCGGAGACCATCGACGAGATCCTCAAGAACAAGGTGCCGCGCGGCCTCGTCTTCGACTACTACAAGTACATGTCGCTGCAGATCTTCTACGACATCGCGCCGATCGTCGTGCTGGTCGCCACCCTGATCACCTTCTCGCTCCTCTCGCGCACCAGCGAGGTGACGGCCTGCAAGGCGCTCGGCCTCTCGCTCTACCGGCTGTCGGTCCCCGCCCTGGTCTGGGCGCTCCTCGTGGTGGTCCTCGCCGCCTTCCTCCAGTCGGAGGTGCTGCCCGCCTCGAACGAGCGCGTGGCTCAGCTCCAGGACCGCATCCGCGGCCGCGAGGCGGCGCGCACCTATCGCCGCGCCGATCGCCAGTGGCTCTTCGGACAGGGGCGTTACATCTACAACTACACCCATTACGACCCGGCGCGCCAGAGCCTGCAGCGGCTACAGGTCTTCGACTTCGACGCCGAGCACCAGCTCCGGCGCCGTCTGGTGACCGACCGCGCGACCTACATCGGCCACGCCTGGCGCTTCGACAACGGCTGGGCCCGCTCCTTCGCCGGCGTCGAAGTGACCGACTACCTCCGGTTCGAGCAACCGAAAGTGGTGCGCTATCCGGAGACCCCCGACTACTTCGACTCCGAGATCCGCCCCCCCGAGCAGATGCGCTTCGGCGAGCTCAAGGACTACGTGCGCGAGCTCCAGGAGAGCGGCCAGCCGGTTCCGGAGCTGCTCGTCGAGCTGTACAACAAGCTGGCCTACCCCGTCGCGTCGCTGGTCATGGCCCTCGTCGCCCTCCCCTTCGCCTTTCGGCTCGGGCGGCAGGGCGCGCTCTACGGCGTCGGGATCTCGATCGTCTTGGGCATGGCGTTCCTCGGCGTCTTCGCCTTCTTCACCACCCTCGGGGAAACCGGCGCGCTGCCGCCGATCGCCGCCGTCTGGAGCCCCAGCGCCGTGTTCGCGATCCTCTCCGCCTATCTTTTCCTCGGCGTGCGCAGCTAGAAGCGGGAGAGGTCGCGGCCGAAGAGGCCCGCCTTGATCCAGTCGAAAAGGACCTTCACCTTGTTGGCGGGCGAGACCAGCTTGGTGACGTAGACGGAGCGCCAGAAGAGCCAGGCGCCGCGGCCGCTCCATTTGACGTGCGGCAGGTCCGCGAGCGCCTGGCTGCCGCCGATGTAGGCGAGCATCCCCGCCGAGCGGAAACGGAAGGCCGCGATCGGCCTGCCCTGCGCTTGGCGCGCCAGCGCCCGCGCCAAGTACTCCCCCTGCTGCTGCGCGACCTGCGCCGTCGCGGGGAGTGGCGGCTCCCCCGCCGCGGCGCAGTCGCCGAGGGCATACACCCCGGCACGCCCCGCGAGACGGAGGTGGTCGTCCACGCGCAGGCGGCCGCGCGGCGTGAGCGGCTCTCCCAGCGCGGCGACGAAAGGCCCTGGGGCGTTGCCGCCGGCCCAGAAGACCAGACCGGCGGGAAGGAAGGAGCCGTCGCGCAGCCAGACGCCGTGTCGCTCGATCCGCGCCACCGCCGCCGACAGGCGCACGGCGATCCCCTCGCGCTGGAAGTGCCGGTGGGCATAGCGGCCGAGCACCTCGTCGAAGCCGGTGAGGATCCGCTCGGCGGCCTCGACCAGCACCACCCGTCCGTGCGGCGCCAGCTCCGGGTAGCTTTCGGCCAACTCGCCGGCGAGCAGGTCGTGGATCTCCGCGGCGACCTCCACCCCGGTCGGCCCGCCGCCGCAGATGACGAAAGTGAGGCGCCTCTCGATCTCTTCCGGCGGCAGGCCCGGCACTTCGGCGCGGGCGAACTGATCGAGGATGCCGCGCCGCACCGCCCGCGCGTCCTCGACGCTCGCCAGGGTCAAGGCGTGCTCGCGGACGCCGGGGACGCCGAAGTCACCCACCGCGGCGCCGACCGCGATCGCCAGCAGGTCGTAAGGCAGCGTGAAGCGCTCCTCCCCCACCGCCGCGACGCAGCGCGCCTGCCGCGCCTCCCAGTCCACCCCCTCTGCGGAGCCCTCGATCATCCGCACCGCCCGCAGGCGCCGCCGCACCGGCTCGAGGATGCTGCGGAACTCGACCGTGCCGGCGACGGCCGAAGGCAGGAGCGGCGTGAAGACGAAGTAGTTACGCGGCGAGAGCAGGGTGACGTCGAAGAGGTCGCGCGGCAACCCGGAGAGGAGGGAGAAGCCGGCGAAGCCGGACCCCAGGACCAGGAGCTTCGGGCGCGCGGCTGCGGCCGCGCGCCCGTCGCCCCAGCCGTCAGGCGAAGCGCAGCTCCGGGTTGTTCCGCGCGCGGTTCAGGAAGTCGGCGACGCTGCGCACCAGCTCCATCCCCGCCTCCTCCATCTCGGCCGCGCGGCGGAAGACGATGAGCGCCGCCAGCGCCTCGCGGTGGATCTGCCGCGAGCCGAAGACCGGGAGCATCTCCTCGGCGAGTCGGCGGACGTCCGTGGTGCGCCCCTCGCCGGCGTAGAGCATGGCGAGATCGAGGCTGACGAGCGCCGCTTCGTAGTCCCGTCCCTGTTCGAGGTAGCCTTCCCGCGCTTCGCGGAAGGCAACCTCCGCCTGCGCGGTGCGGCCGAGGCCGGAGGCCACCGAGCCCTCGAGCCAGCGGAGGCGGAGCAGGCCCACGCGGCCGCCGTGCTCCAGGTACAGGGGCCGAGTGTGGAAGAGGAGCGCGAAGGCCTCGCGGTGCAGGCCGCTCTGGTTGAGGTAGTGGATCAGGTTGTGCCGCGCGACCAGCACCTGCCGCGGCTCCTCTTCGAGATCCAGGTGCTGGAGCGCCTCGCGAAGCAGGACGATCGCCTCCGGCACGTCGCCGGACTCGCCGCAGACCGCCGCCTTCTGCGCCAGCGCCTTGCCGAGCAGGTGGCGCTGACCGAGCCGCTGGTAGATGGCGGTGACCCGGTCGAGCAGCCGCAGGGCCTCGGGGAACTGGCGCTGGTCCTTGCGCAGCGAGGCCTTCCAGTCGAGCACCCGCGCCCGGTCCAGCGGCTCGAGGACACTCTCCTGGAGCACCGCATCGGAGGCGACAAAGGCGCGCTCGGCCGCGGCATAGTCGCCGCGCAGCCGCTGCGCGTTGCCGACCGCGCCCCAGCAGCGCGCCGTCAAACCGGGGATCATCGACTCCGGCTCGCCGGACGGCTCGCGCAGCTGGTGGCGTTCGACGACCGTCTTCGCCAGCTCGGCCAGCTCGAGAGCGCGCTCGGCGTCCTGGAAGCAGGCTTCGTGGCTGCGGACCAGCAGCAATTCGCAGAGCGCGGGGGTGGCGAAGCGGGCGCTGTTGCGCACCAGCAACTGCTGGCGGCTCGGTGGGTGCTGCTCGAGCTCCGTACAGAGCGTCGCGGCCGCCGCCCGCTCCCGCTCCAGCTCGCCGCGGCGCCGTTCGACGGCACGGAAAGCGCCGTCGATCGCGCGGTCATAGGCGGCGTCGAGAGCCGGTGAGAGGCGGGCGAGCAGCGCCTCGTCGGCGTCGTCGTCGGCAGCGAAGGTGAAGATCCCCGCCGCCTCCTCCCGGCAGGCCGTGCAGCCCGCCAGCAGGTGGCGCAGGACGTGGCGCGACTCCGGCCGGGGCAGGTCGGCGCTCAGAAAACGCTCGAGCTGCTCGCGCGTCGGGTGGCCGTCAGCCATGCTGCCTCTCCTTTCCCAGACCCGCGGCGATCATGTACCGCGTCAGCGCGGCGAGGCAGCGGGTGGTCACCTTGCCGATGCTCGAAGGACGGTAACCGAGACGGCGCGCGAGCTCCGGCGCCTCGTAGCCCATCTTGTAACGAAGCTGGAGCAGCGAACGGCAACGCTGCGGCAGCCGCTCGATCAGGTTCTCGACGTCACGTTGCAGGTCGGCGTCCTCCTGCGTCGGCGCCTGCGGCTGCGCCAGCCACTCGAGCATGGCGTCATCGACGGCGTCGTAGACCTTGCGCCGGCGGTCGCGCCAGTAGAGCAGGCACTTGTGGCGGAGCGTGCCGGCCAGCCAGGCGCCGGGATCGCGGACCTCCCCGGACTGGTGAACGAATGCGAGCAGCGCCTGCTGCAGGAGGTCGTCGGCGTCATCGGGCGGGATGCGGTAGCGCACGAAGACACACTTCAGGCGCGGCCGTACGCGCTCCAGGAACAGCTCCATGGAGCCGTCGACGTGCGGGTGGTGGTCTTGGACACTCATCGCGCCGCGCTAGGCCGTATCCGGGTGTGTGCGAAGACACTACCACCCTGGCCGGACTCTGTCCAGCCCGCGCAGCCGAGGGGGAGGGGGAGCGGCGCCTAGCCGTTCCCGTCCCAGCTGATGCTGGCTGCCTCCCAGAGGCCCGTGAGGCGACTCCACACCTCCTGCAGGAGGCCGCGGGTCGCCGCAGCCCTCGGCGCCGGATCGCTGTCCCGCCAACGGGCGGCCTGTGCGGGCCCGGCGGCCAGGAGCGAGACAGCGGCGGTGAGGGCGAAGGTGGCGAAGCCGCGGCGCAGTCTGCTCGACATCATGTCAATTCTCCTTCGTTGAGAAGCATTAGCGAAAGTCCGCCAGGGATCAGGCAGGGGTTCCCCTTCCCTTGAACATTAGTTGCCGCTGGCGGTCCAAAAAAGGACAGAGGCTGGTGGCGGCCGCCGGCGGGGCGCCCGCGAGGGGAACGGCTGGGTGCTGCGGAGCTATCCGGCGTCGCGGAGCCTGGGCCCCGGATGGGTGCGGGCCCGGCCCAGGAGGCCCCCGACCTCGCGCACCAGCCCGACGGTGACCCGCTCCCGGACCGCGGCGCGCTGCAGGAGCGAGAGGGCGACGAGCGCCTCGCGGTGGACGTCCCGCGCCTCGAACAGGGGGAGGATCTCTTCGGCCAGGCGGCGGATCTCGGCGGTCCGCCCCTGCCGGGTATGGAGCTGGATGAGGTCGAGCGAGACCAAGCCGACGTCGTAGCCGAGATCGCGCGCCAGCATCTCGTCGCGCACCGCCAGGAGCCCCGCCTCGGCCTCGGCCAGGCGCCCGGTGGCCAGGGCGAGCTTCGCCTCGAGCCAACGCACGCGCAGCCGCCCGAGTTGGTCCTCGAAGCGCCGATAGAGTGGACGGGCGCGGTCGAAAGAGGCCTCGGCCTCCTCCACCCGGTCGCTCTCGAGCAGGTAGTGGATCAGGTTGTGGTGCCCGGCGACGACCAGCCGGTACTCGACGGCTGGGTCGGCGAGCTCGAGGCCGCGGCGCAGCGCGTCGATCGCCCCCGGCAGGTCGCCGGAATGCCCCAGGAACAGCCCCTTGCCGATGAGGGCCTTCCCCTCGAGGTGCCGGTCGCCGGCACGGCACGCCAGCGCGGCGCCGCGGTCGAGCAGCCGGAAGGCCTCGTCGAAGCGGCGCTGGTCGCCCATCAGCGAGGCCTTCGAGAGCAAGACCGTCGCCTTCTCCAGCGGGTCGCCGGTGCCCAGCCGCAGCAGGCGCTCGGCGCGGGCGAAGGCGGCAGCCGCCTCGCGGAAGTGCGAGCGGACGCGCCGCGCCGTGCCGAGCGCGGCCCAGGCGCGCGCGGTCAGGTCGTGCGCGCGCTCGGCGCCGTAGGCCGTCGCATCGAGGCCCTCGGCGGCCGCCACCGCCAGCTCGGCCAACTCCACGGAGCGCTCGGCATCGTGGAACGCGGCCTCCTGCGCCGCATCGATCAGGCCTTCGCAGACCGCCCAGGTGCGGAAGCGCGCGCTCTGGCCGACCAGCATGCGCTGCCGCGCGAAGGGGTGCGCGGCGAGCGTGGCGAGCAACTCGCGCGCTTCGGCGTGCTCGTCGGCCACCTCCGCCTGGCGGTCCATGGCCAGCTTCTCGGCGCGGGCGAAGACGGCGTCGTAGTCCGCCTCGCGCGTGCGGCGCGCCGCCCCCGGCACCACGTCGCGCGGGAACATCGCCGCCGCGGTCGCGGCGCACGAAGAGCAGCCGCGCAGCAGGTGGCGGATGAGGGCGCGGACCTCCGAGCGAGGGAGCTGCGCGCGGCCGAGCTGCAGGAGCGTCGCCCGCTCAGGATGGGTCCGGCTCATGCTCCGACTCCTTGTGGAAGCCCACCGCGAGGAGCTGACGAGTCAGCGCGGCGAGGCAGCGGTTGGTGACTTTACGGATGCTGGACGAGCGGTAGCCCATCTGCTCCGCCACCTCGTTCGGGCCGTAGCCGAGGCCGTAGCGCAGCCGCAGCAGCGAGCGGCAGCGCGAGGAGAGGCGGCTGAGGACGCGGTTGAGATCGGAGGCGAGATCGGCCTTCTCCTGCGGCGGCGCCTGCGGCACCGAGACCAGCTCCAGGATGGCGGTGTCCACGGCGTCGCAGAGGCTGCCGCGGCGCTTGCGCCAATACATGATGCACTTCTTCTTGACCGTGCCGATGAGCCAGCTCTCGGGGCTGCGGACCTTGTCCCACTTGTAGATCAGGGTGAGCTGCGCGTCCTGCAGGATGTCCTCGGCGTCCTCCGGCGGCACCTCGAAGTGGCGCAGGACGCGCTCGAGACGCGGCCGCGAATCGGTCAACAGCTTGTTGAGCGATTCCCGGAGTTCCGGTTGATCCAGTGTCGCCATGTGCCCTCGACTGCCCCGACGCGCTGGGTAGGGTAGCACCGGCTTCGATCGGTTGTCCAGTTTGTCGCGTAGTTACGCGACGGCCGATTCGCCTCCGGCGGACCTAGTGGCAGCCGCCCCAGGGATCGAGGGTGCAGCCGCTGGCCGGAGCCGGTTTGCCGAGCGACGAGGACGCGACGTGCGGCGTCGCACGGCCGCCGCCGCGGAAGGCGACCAGCCCGTCGAGCAGGGCGAGGAGCCAGGGGAGCAGGAACAGGACGAGCGGACGGCGGATGGACCTCGGGACCATGGCGATCTCCTAACGAACCTCGGGCAGGGAGAGACGAGCTCTTCTCCAGCTCTAGTGCTGGTCGCCGCGCGAGGCGGGACACTAAGATCGCCGCCCGTGTCCGTCTTCCTGCTCTTCCTCCTCGCCACCGGCCTGGGGTCTCTGTCCACCCTCTACTGGATCCCGGAGCGCGATCTCGGGCGCGGGTACTTCCAGATGAACGCGCTCGTCGTGCTGGGCCTCCTCGGGCTGGCGCAGGCGGTCGTCTGGCTCCACCCCTTCCGGCCGTTCGGCACCTACGCCGGGGCCGGCGCCGCGGCGCTGGCGGCCGCCCTGGCCGGCGGCTTCCTCTACTACGCCGCGGTCTGGCGCGAGCGCTGGGACGTCTGCCGCTGGCCGCTCACGCTGGCGGTCGCCGGCAACCTGGCCGCGCTGCTCCTTGCCGGCGCGCACCTCTTCCGTCCGCTCACGCCGCTCCCCCACCGCCCGACGCTCCTCGCCGCCGCGCTCGTCGCCTCGGCCCTGGTGCTCGGCTGGTCCCTGATCACGATGCTCCTCGGCCACTGGTATCTGGTGGCGCCGCGGCTCACCTTCCGGCACCTCACCGTCTTCTGCCGGGTCCTGCTGGGCACGCTCCTGGTGCGCCTCGTCACCGTCGCCGCGAGCCTCGCCCAGTCGGCCGCGGTCGACGAGCTCGTCGAGCCCCACCCGCTCCGCCTGTTGGTCGGCTTCGCGGCGCAGGGCCCCTTCTTCTGGTTCCGGCTGCTCTGGGGTCTGGCGGTGCCGCTGCTCCTCGCCGGTATGGCCCTCCACTGCGCCCGCCAGCGCTCGAACCAGTCGGCGACGGGCATCCTCTACGTGCTCGTGGTGGGCACCTTCATCGGCGAGATCACCGGCCTGTACCTGCTGGTCACGACGGGAGTTCCCGTCTAGTGCTGCGCATCCGCACGCAGTGCCGCCGGTGCGGCCTGCCGTTCGACGCCACGCTGCCGGGAGGCGGGGACGCGCTCCCCTGCCCGAATTGCGGGGCGGCGCGCGAAGTGGCGAGCGCGGGCTGGAGCGCGGGCCCGCCGGGGACGGTCGAGGTCTGCCCGCTGTGCGGCTGCCGTCACCTCTACCGCCAGCGGGACTTCAACCGTGCGGCCGGCTGCGCGCTGGTGGCCGTCGGCGCCGCGCTGGTGCCCTGGACCTTCGGCCTCTCGCTGCTCGCCTTCGGCCTCGTCGACCTCTGGCTCTACCGGCGCCTGCCGCTCGCCGTCGTCTGCTACCGCTGCGACACCCTGTTTCGCGACGCCCGGCCGGGCCCTCGCCAGGGGGACTTCGACCTGCTCAAGCACGATGTCCTGAAGTACGGCAAGAGCTGGTCCGATCCGGGCTAGGCGCGAAAGCTTTCGCGCGAGGCTCCAGTCGATCTACGTGCCTTCCTCCCAGGAGTCGAGGTAGCGCACCTGCTCGGGGGTGAGGGTCTCCAGGCGCACGCCCATCGCCTCGAGCTTGAGGCGCGCCACCTCGCGGTCGAGCGCCGGCGGGATGCGGTGCACCGCGTTGGCCAGCCGCTCGGGCGACCGCGCCAGCATCTCCGCCGCCAGTGCCTGGTTGGCGAAGCTCATGTCCATCACCGCCGCCGGATGTCCCTCGGCCGCCGCTAGGTTGATCAGCCGCCCGTCGCCGAGCAGGTTGACGCGGCGGCCGCCGTGCAGCCGGAACTCGCGCACGAAGGGGCGCACCTCGCGGTCCTCGCGGGACAGCTCGCGCAGCCCGGGGAGATCGATCTCGACGTCGAAGTGGCCGCTGTTGCAGACGATGGCGCCGTCCTTCATCGCCTCGAAGTGCGGCTTGCGGAGGACGTGCTTGTTGCCGGTGACGGTGACGAAGATGTCCCCCACCGCCGCCGCCCCGGCCATGTCGCTGACCCGGTAGCCGTCCATCAGCGCCTCGAGCGCGCGCACCGGGTCGACCTCGACGACCATGACGTTGGCCCCCAGCCCGTCGGCGCGCGAAGCCACGCCCTTGCCGCACCAGCCGTAGCCGACGACGACCAGGGTCTTGCCGGCGAGCAGCACGTTGGTCGAGCGGATGATGCCGTCGAGCGTGCTCTGGCCGGTGCCGTAGCGGTTGTCGAAGAGGTGCTTGGTGTCCGACTCGTTGACCGCGATGACCGGCAGCTTCAAGGCCCCGTCGCGCGCCATGGCGCGGAGCCGGATGACGCCGGTCGTCGTCTCCTCGGTGCTCCCTTTGAGCGCGGGCAGCAGGTCGGTGCGCTCCTTGTGGAGCATCGACACCAGATCGGCGCCGTCGTCCATCGTGATGTCGGGGCGGGCGTCGAGCACCGCCGCCAGGTGCGCGTAGTAGGTGGCGTTGTCCTCCCCCTTGCGGGCGAAGACCGCCATGCTGTGGTCGGCGGCCAGGCTCGCCGCCACGTCGTCCTGCGTCGACAGCGGGTTGCTGGCGCAGAGCAGGACCTCGGCGCCGCCCGCCTGCAGCGTACGCATCAGGTTGGCGGTCTCGCTGGTGACGTGGAGGCAGGCGCCGATGCGCAGGCCGGCGAGGGGCTTCTCCGCGGCGAAGCGCTTGCGGATGAGGGTCAGGACCGGCATCTGCTCGTCGGCCCACTCGATGCGCAGGGTGCCGGCGCCGGCGAGGCTGGGGTTGGCGACGTCGGACTCGATGGTCGTGCTCATGCGTCTCCTCGGATGGGAAGCGGGACGGGAACGGAATGGGAAGGCGCGGCCGCCTCAGGCCGGGACCGCCGCCGAGAGCTCCCCCGGCACCCCCGCGGCGTGGCGCAGCTCGGCGGTCCGGTGGGTGCTCTCCCACACGAACTCCGGCTCGGTGCGGCCGAAGTGGCCGTAGGCGGCGGTGCGGCGGTAGATTGGGCGGCGCAGGTCGAGGTACTCGATGATGCCGCGCGGCGCCAGCGGGAAGAGCTCGCGCACCAGCCGCTCGAGCGCGCGATCGGCGAGCACGCCGGTGCCGAAGGTGTCGACGTGGACCGAGACCGGCTCGACGACGCCGATGGCGTAGGCGAGCTGCACCTCGGCCTTCTCGGCCAGGCCGGCGGCGACCAGGTTCTTGGCGATGTGGCGGGCCATGTAGCTGGCCGAGCGGTCCACTTTCGTCGGGTCCTTGCCCGAGAAGGCGCCGCCGCCGTGGCTGCCGACGCCGCCGTAGGTGTCCACGATGATCTTGCGGCCGGTCAGGCCGCAGTCCCCCTGCGGGCCGCCGATGACGAAGCGCCCGGTCGGGTTGATGTGGAAGATCGTGGCGCGGTCGAGCAGCTCCTCGGGGATCTCGTGGCGGATCACCTGGTCGATCACCCCGGCGTGCAGCTCGTCGTTGCCGACCTCGGGGCCGTGCTGGGTCGAGACCACGACGGTGTGCACCCGCAGCGGCCGGCCGGCCTCGTCGTACTCGACGGTCACCTGGCTCTTGCCGTCGGGCCGCAGCCAGGGCAGCTCGCCGGAGCGGCGGGCGGCGGCGAGGCGGCGGGTGAGGCGGTGGGCGAGGGTGATCGGCAGGGGCATGAGCTGCTCGGTCTCGCGGCAGGCGAAGCCGAACATCAGCCCCTGGTCGCCGGCGCCGCCGGTGTCCACCCCCTGCGCGATGTCGGCCGACTGCGGGTCGATCGCCGAGATCACCGCGCAGTGGTCGGCGTCGAAGCCGTAGGTCGGGCCGTCGTAGCCGATCTCGCGGATGGTGCGCCGGGCGGTCGCCGCGAAGTCCACCTGCGAGCGCGCCCGCGAGGTGATCTCGCCGGCCAGGAAGACCATGCCGGTCGTCACCAGCGTCTCGCAGGCGACGCGGCCGGTGGCGTCGAGCCGCAGCACTTCGTCGAGGACCGCGTCGGAGATCTGGTCGGCCACCTTGTCGGGGTGCCCCTCGGTGACGGACTCCGAGGTGAACAGGTGGGTCTCGCGTGTCATGCTCGCACCTCTGCCTGGGTGATGATGGGGGAAGACCAGACCAGCAACCGGTCGACTGCTGGGCCGGAATGGTACCTAGCGCGCCGAGCGCGTGTCCAGTACCCCGTAGAAGAGGCTTGCCAGGGCGTGCAGCGTCGACAGCCCCACCGCGTGACGCCGGGTCTCCAGGCCGCCGGTGAGCGAGCTGATCATCCCGCCGCGCTTGCGCGTCCCCGGCACCGCGAAGGGGATCTGCTCGTTGGCGAGGCCGGCGACGAGGCGGTCGGGGAGCTGGATCGAGCCGCTCGCCCCCCAGGCCTCCCCCAGCCGGCCGCGCACGACCGTCCAGTTGCGCACGAAGAAGCGCGCCTTGCCGTCGAGCTCGACGGAATCGAGGCCGCCGTCGGTGGCGACGTAGAAGTGGTAGGTGTCGCCGAGCCGCCGCTCGAGGTCCAGCACCTTCTCGCGGTTGCGGCCGATGATCTCCTCGTCCGACACCGCCAGGCCGAGCTGCGCCTCGGCGCAGGGCTGGGGCACGACGGCCACCGAGACCGGCCGGTCGAGACCGTCCTGGAAGTAGCGCAGGAAGCCGTCGCGCACCCCCAGCAGCTTGTCCGGGCTGGGGCCGGCGACCGCCACCTCCACCCCCTTCTGGAGGCGTTGCCAGAACTTCTTGAGATCCTCGGAGGGTAGGGACATTGGGCGTGATCGCGAGCCGGCAGAACAGGAAAATCAAGGATATCCGCCGTCTCCTGCGCTGTAAAGGCGAGTGGACGCTGCTCGAGGGGCCGCACCTGGTGAGCGAGGCGCTGGCGGCGGGGACGGAGATCGAGACGGTCCTCGCTACCGCGCCCTTTCTCGCGACGCCGGAGGGGCGCCGCCTGCGCGCCCGCCTCCCTGCGCCGCCCCTCGAGGTCGAGGCGCAGGCGCTCGAGACCCTGGCCGACGCCGACTCGCCGCGCGGCATCGCCGCCCTCGCCCGCCTGCCCCGCGGGGGGGCCGAGACCCTCCCGGCCCTCGCCGCCCTCTACCTCTATCTGGAAGGCCTCCAGGACCCGGGGAACCTCGGCGCCCTGGCGCGCACCGCGGAGGCCGCCGGCGCGGGGGGCATCGCCCTCTCCCCCGGCGCCGCCAGTCCCAACCACCCGCGCGCGCTCCGCGCCTCGGCCGGGAGCCTCCTGCGCCTGCCGGCCGCGGTGGGCGTCGAGCCGGAGGCGCTGGAGGCGCGGCTGGCGCGCCTCGGCCCGCGCTGGCTGGCGCTGGCGCCGCGCGGCGGCCGCGACCTCTACGGGCCGCTCGAGCTGCCCGCCGGAGCGCCGCTCCTCCTCGCCGTCGGCGCCGAGGGGCCCGGCCTCTCGGCCGACCTCGAACGCCGCGCCGCGCTGCGCCTGACGATCCCGCTCGAGCCGCCGGTCGAGTCGCTCAACGCCACCGTCGCCGCGGCCCTCGTCCTCTTCGAGCTGCGGCGCCGGCAGCTGTACGCCCCGAGCTAGGAGCCCGTCCCGCGCAGCCTTCGCGCCTCCGCGCGGCGTGCTCTAATAGCCGGCCCGTGCGCGGCCTCCCTCTGCTCGTTGCATCCCTGTCCCTGCTCTGCCTCGCCTGCCGCCCCGCCGCGGCGCCACCCTACGAGCCGCTGCCGGCGCGGAGCAACGTCCTCCTCGTCACCATCGACACGCTGCGCGCCGACCACCTCTCCGCCTACGGCTACGCCCGCCCGACCTCGCCGGCGATCGACCGCCTCGCCGCCGAGGGGGTGCGCTTCGACCACGCCGTCGTGCAGTGGCCGAAGACCGGCCCCTCGTTCGCCTCGATGTTCACCGCCACCTACCCCAAGGACAACGGCATCGTGCGCAAGGTGGGCATCCCGCTCCCCTGCCGCTTCCGCATGCTGGCCGAGGAGCTGCGCGCGCAGGGGTACGCGACGCACGCGGTGGTGGCCAACGGCGCGGTCGGGCGCGAGTTCTTCTTCGACCAGGGCTTCGACACCTACGTCGAGACCTGGAAGCTGCCCCCCGGCCGCCGCGGCGAGGATCCCAACCTCGCCGCGGCGGTGACCCGGCTCGCCGCCGGCGTCCTCGACCGCATCGACCGGAGCCGCCCGTACTTCCTCTGGGTCCACTATCTCGACCCGCACTGGCCCTACGCGCCGCCCGCCCCTTGGACCGACCGCTTCCAGGGCGACGCGCACTGGGACGGCGCGGCGCGCATCCCGATCGCCGCCGGCAAGGCGCGGCAGGAGATGATGGGGATCGGCGAGGGGCAGGCGCTCGACGGTCGCGACGAGCTGGCCTTCTACGTCGCGCGCTACGACGCCGAGATCGCCTACACCGACGCCCAGGTCGGTGGCCTCCTCGCCGCGGCGCGCCGGCGCGGCCTCCTCGAGCGCACGCTCACCGTCCTCACCTCCGACCACGGCGAGTCGCTCGGCGACCACCACTACTTCTTCGACCACGGCCGCTTCGGCTTCCAGAGCTGCCTGCGCGTGCCGCTCGTCTTCCACTACCCGGGCGTGCTGGCGCCGCGCGTCGACCGCGCTCCGGCGGCGCTCGTCCACCTGGCGCCGACGCTCCTCGCCGCCGCCGGCGTCGAGCTGCCGGACGGCGCCTGGCGGCAGGGGCGGAGCCTGGTGCCGCGGCTGCGCGGCGCGCCGCCGGCGCCGGACGATCCCACCGCCGTCGCCTTCGCCGAAGCGGGCTACGAGCAGGCGGGGCAGTGGCAGAAGATCGTCCAGG
Organism: Thermoanaerobaculia bacterium; assembly: GCA_036277075.1. Classification (GTDB taxonomy): domain Bacteria; phylum Acidobacteriota; class Thermoanaerobaculia; order Multivoradales; family UBA5704; genus DASUNQ01. The sequence continues at coordinate 5,336 of DASUNQ010000178.1, read as the reverse complement.
ACGGCCGCTGGAAGCTGATCTACGCGCAGGGGCTCGCCGACCAGCGCTGGATCGCGGGCGAGGGGGTGCGCTTCGCGCTCTTCGACCTGGCGCGCGATCCCGGCGAGACGCGGAACGTCGCCGGCGCCCACCCCGCGGAGCGGCAACGGCTGCTGCGCACCCTCTGGCAATGGGACCGCGCGCCGCGCTTCGACCCCCTCGTCGAGCCCGCCAGCGCCGCCTGCGGCGAGGAGCGGGGGATGGAGCGCGAGACCGAGGAGCTGCTGCGCAGCCTGGGGTACATCTGACGATGAAGATCGCTCTCGGAAGCGACCACGCCGGCTACCGCTACAAGCAACGCCTGGCCGAGTGGCTGCGCGCGGCAGGGCACGACGTCGTGGACTTCGGCACCCACTCCGAGGAGCCGGTCGACTACCCGCTCTTCATCCGCCCGGCCGCCGCCGCGGTGGCGCGCGGCGAGTGCGAGCGGGCGATCGTCCTCGGCGGCTCGGGCAACGGCGAGGCGATGGCCGCCAACCGCCTGCGCGGCGTCCGCTGCGCCCTCTGCTGGAGCGCCGAGTCGGCCGCCCTCGCCCGCCGCCACAACGACGCCAACGCCCTCTCGCTCGGCGAGCGGCTGATCCCCTGGGAGACGGTCCTGGAGATCGTGAAGATCTTCCTCGAAACGCCCTTCGAAGGCGGGCGCCACGAGCGCCGGATCGCGCTGCTCGATCAGGATGAGAACGAAGAGATCGCTCCCTGAATCTTTTCAGGCCCTCGCACGCGACCTAGGCTCCGAGCGCGTCCGCTTCGGCGAGCCCCTAGCGCCGTACACTACCTTCCAGATCGGCGGCCCGGCCGACCTCTTCTACGAGCCGCGGACGCCCGACGAGCTCGCCCGCGCGCTCCTCGCGGCGCGCGCCCGCGGCGTGCCCTCCTTCCTCCTCGGCCTCGGCGCCAACATCCTGGTCGGCGACCGCGGCTTCCGGGGCTTGGTCGTGCGCAACGCCGCGCGCGCCGTCGAGGTGCTGGAGGAGGAGCGCCGGGTGGTGGCGGCGAGCGGTGCCGTCGTCTGGCCGGACCTGATCGAGACCGCCATCGCCCACGCCCTCAGCGGCCTCGAGCACTACGTCGGCATCCCCTCGACCGTCGGCGGGGCTCTGTGGCAGAACCTCCACTTCCTCTCCCCGGCGCCGGCGCGCGAGCGGACGATGTTCATCGCCGAGGTGACGCTCGGGGCCGAGATCCTGACCGGCGAGGGGGAGCGGCGTTGGGTCGACGCCGCCTGGTTCGAGTTCGGCTACGACACCTCGATCCTCCACCACCGGCCCGACGTCGTCCTGAGCGCCACCTTCCAGCTCGCCCCCGGCGACCCCGAGACGATGCGCCGCATCGTGCGCGAGAACCTGGAGTGGCGCGCCCACCGCCACCCGCCGCTCGACCGCGAGCCGTCGGTCGGCTCCATCTTCAAGAAGATCGCAGGCATCGGCGCCGGGCGTCTGATCGACCAGTGCGGCTTGAAGGGGGCGCGGGTGGGGGCGGCCGTCGTCACCGATCGCCACGCCAACATCATCGTCAACGAGGGCGGCGCCACCGCTTCGGACGTGCGGGCGTTGATCGCCCTGGTTCAGGAGAAGGTCGAGCGGGAGACGGGTCACCGGCTGGAGCCGGAGATCTCGTTCGTGGGGGAGTTCTAAGAGCTCCTCCTACCCTTTCGCCGCTTTGATCGCCTCGGTGAGCGCCGGCAGGACCTCGTGGAGGTCGCCGACGATGCCGTAGTGGGCGATGGTGAAGATCGGCGCCCCCGGGTCCTTGTTGATCGCCACGACGACGCTCGAGCCCTTCATCCCGACGAGGTGCTGGATGGCGCCGGAGATGCCGGCGGCGATGTAGAGGCGCGGGGCCACGGTCTGGCCGCTCGAGCCGATCTGGCGGTCGCGCGGCAGCCAGCCGTTGTCGATGACCGGGCGGCTGGCGCCGATCTCCGCGCCGAGCGCCCGCGCCAGCTCTTCGACCGGTTTCATCTTGTCGGCCCCCCCGACGCCGCGGCCCACGGCCACGATGACGTCGGCCTTGGTCAGGTCCACCTGGTCGCCGCCCACCTCCTCGACGCCGAGGATCTCGCGATCGGGCCGGACGGCCGCGAGATCGGTCTCCAGCTCCCCCACCTCCGCCTGCCCGGCGGCGGCGCCGTCGGCCGGGAAGGCGCCGCTCTGCACCGAGACGAAGACCGTCCCCTCCCCCTTGACCTTCACCCGCGCCTGCAGCTTGCCGCCGAGGATCGGGCGGTGAAACACGAGACCGCCCTCGGCCTCCTCGAAGCCCGTAATTTCGGGTAGGAGCCCGGCCCCTACCTCCTGCGCCAGCCTCGGTGCGAAGTCGACGGTCTGATAGGTATGCGGGAAGACGACGAAGTCCGGCACCGAGGCGCGGATCGCCGGCGCGAGCGCCCCTCGCCACGTCCCTGGCGTGTAAGCGGCAAGCGCTTCGTGATCCCCCAAGTGAACTCTTGCCAGGTCCTTCCCCTTCACCTGTTCTTTCGCGCCCTCCAGCCCCCGCCCGAGCAGCACCGCCTCGGCTTTCCCGCCGCGTGCCGCCGCCAGCTTCTGCGCCGCCGCCACCGCCTCCCAGGAGATGCGCGGGACCTGTCCCTCGCGGAGCTGCAGCACCACCCAGACGCCGCTCATCAGAGCACTCTCGCTTCCGTCTGGAGCTTCGCGACCAGCGCCTTGGCCGCCGTCGCCGCGTCCCCCTCGAGGATCTGCGCCCCGGCGCCGCTCTCCGGGAAGGCCACCGAGACGATCTCCAGCCGCGAGCCCGCCGCCCCCACCTCGCCGGGGTCGAGCCCGAGGTCGGCCGGCGTCGCGTCGGCGATCTCCTTCCGCTTCGCCGCCATGATCCCCTTGAGCGAGGCGTAGCGCGGGTGGTTGATGCCGGCCTGGATCTCGAGCACCGCCGGCAGCGCGAGGCGCACGATCTCGTTGCGCCCGCTCTCCATCTCGCGCGTCACCTTGGCGCTCTTCCCCCCCTCCTCGACCTCCACGCCCATCACCAGCCAGGCGTGCGGCCAGCCGAGATGGCCGGCGAGGATCGACCCGGTGGCGCCGTAGCCGACGTCGTCGGACTGCGAGCCGGTGAGCACCAGGTCGAACCCCTCGCGCGCCACCGCCGCGGCGAGCGCCCGGCCGTTGGCCAGGGCGTCGCCGCCCAGGAAGGCCGGGTCCTTGAGGTGGACGGCGCGCGCCGCGCCGAGCGCCAGCGCCTTGCGCAGCGCCTCGCGCACCCGCTCGGGACCGAGGCTGAAGACCACGACCTCGCCGCCGCTCTTCTCGGCGATCGCCAGCCCCTCCTCGAGCGCGTACTCGTCGCTCTCGTTGATGACGAAGGGCAGGTCCTCCTCGTCGATCCACCGGCCGTCGCGCGCGACGCGCAGCCGCGCCTCGGTGTCGGGGACCTGCTTGATGCACACCGCGACTCTCATGCCACTCCTCTCCTCGGCGGGCCGGTCGAGCGGGTCAGGGGGATCAGTGCGTCGGCCTGGGCCGCCGGGCCGCGGCACCGCCCGCCAGCAGCTTGCGCAGCAGCGGCGGGTCGGGGTTGAAGGCCCAGAGGCGCTCTTCGAAGCGGAGGGTCGGCACCACCCGGCGGCCGCCGGCGCGCGCCAGCACCAGCTCCTCGGCGCCGCGGTCGGAATCGATGTTGACCTCCTCGAAAGCGACCTCCGCCTCCTCGAGCACCCGCTTGGCGCGCCGGCAGTCGGGGCACCACTCCGAGCTGTAGAGGGTGAGCCCTTCGGCGGGCAGCCCCTCCCCCGCCGCCAGCCGGCTCGCCTCTTCCGCGGTCAAGCGCACGCCGAGCACGCGCGGCTTGCCGTCGGGCTCGGAGAGGAGCAGCGCCGGCGCCTCGTCGCGCGCCACGCCGAGCTCGGCCAGCTCCGCTACCGCCGCCGGGTCGGCGGCGAGGTCCCACGAGGCGGCGCTGCCGCTGGCGCGCCCGCCGCGCGCCGAGTCGAAGAAGTAGCGGCACTCCAGAGGGAGGCTCATGTCGTGCGGTGGATTCGGGAGCCCGCCGCCGCCGGCTGCACGCGCCCGGTCGCGCGGGGGGTGGGCGAGAGTAGCATGGCGTCGCGCGCGGCGCGCAAATATGGCCTACCGCCATGCGCGGGCGCTGCGGCGTCCCCGCCACGACATAGACTCGCGCGCATGAATCCAGCCCTGCTCGCCTTGCAGCAGCAGCTCCCGGCCGCCGAGGGTCCGGGCCTGCTCGACTTCTTCTGGCAATCCGGCCCGATGGCGAAGATCGTCCTCGGCGTGCTGGTCGCCTTCTCGCTCGTCTCCTGGGCGATCATGATCGGCAAGTACCTGCACCTGCTCCGCGCCGACCGCCAGAGCGACACCTTCCTCGAGGCCTTCCACAAGAGCTCCCGCTTCAGCGAGGTCAACTCCGTGGCCGCGAAGCTCGGCGCCTCGCCGCTGGTCGGCATCTTCCAGGCCGGCTACGCCGAGATCGACGGCCAGATCAAGCACGCGCAGGACCTCGAGACGGCGAAGGGCGGCGAGCGGCGCTACCGCATCACCTCGCTGCCCGCCCTCGAGCGCAGCCTGGCGCGCGCCGTCAGCGTCGAGCTGGCGGGGGTGTCGCGCTGGGCGCCGTTCCTCGCCACCACCGCCGCGGCGGCGCCGTTCATCGGCCTCTTCGGCACCGTCTGGGGGATCATGGTCGCGTTCCGCGACATCGGCATGACCGGCTCGACCTCGCTCGTCGCGGTGGCGCCGGGCATCGCCGAGGCGCTGATCAACACCGCCGCCGGCCTCGCCGCCGCCATCCCGGCGCTCGTCGGCTACAACTACTTCGCCGCCCGCATCCGCGGCCTGCGCGCCCGCATGGAGGACTTCGTCCAGGAGTTCATCAACATGGCGGAGCGGAACTTTACCTAGCCGCGGCGCGGTTTCCAGGGATAACGCCATGGCCTTCAACCCCGGCGGAGACGCCGACGAGCCGGTCGCCGAGATCAACGTCACGCCGCTCGTGGACGTCATGCTGGTGCTGCTGATCATCTTCATGATCGCGGCGCCGATGCTCCACCAGGGCATCGAGGTCGCCCTCCCGCGCGCCGACGCCCGCAACCTGCCGCTGCGCGTCGACGACCCGCTGGTCATCTCGATCAACCGCGACGGCCTGGTCTACGTGCGCGAGGACCCGATCCACCCGTCGCAGCTCGTCGAGCGCCTGCTGCCGATGCTCGAGGCGCGCGGCGACGACTCGGTCTTCCTGAAGGGCGACCGGGACGTCGCCTACGGGCGCGTCATCGAGGTGCTCGACCTGCTGCACCAGGGGGGCATCGAGCGCGTCGGCAT
>DASUNQ010000177.1:0-2153 GCA_036277075.1 Thermoanaerobaculia bacterium | reverse complement strand
CCGCCGCGGCCGGCAGGCGGAGCAGTGCCGGCGCGGCGTGCCCGACGAGCGCCGCCACCTCACCGTAGGCGGCCTCGACGGGCTCGGCTTCGAGCCCCATCGCCGCCGCCGCCGCGCCGATCCAGCGGTCCAGCGCCTCGGGCGAGGCGTCCGGCGGCGGCTCCGGCAGGTCGAGCTTCGAGGGCGCGAGCCCGGTGGCGCGCGCCAGGGCGGAGAGCGCCTCGCCGAGCCGATCGGCCGGCCAGACGAGCGCGTCGAGGTCGCGACGCGGACTCACCCTTCTTCCGCCTCGGTCAAGCGGCCACGCTCCATCCGCAGCCGCCGCCAGACGGCGTTCTGCCAGAGCCCCGTCCGCACGTCCCGTTCGGCGGCGAGAAGCGCCGCGTAGCGCGATCCCGACTGCGCGGCGAGGTGCTCGGGCGGGCCGTCCTCGACGATGCGGCCGTTCTCGACGACGAGCGTGCGCGCGAAGCCCAGCGTCTCGCCGACGTCGTGGGTGACGCAGAGCAGCGTCGCCCCCTGCCAGAGGCGGCGGGCCCGCACCAGCAGCTCGCGCCGCTGCTCGCGGTCGAGGCCGCGGAACGGCTCGTCGAGGAGGACCAGGCGCACTCCGGGGCGGAGCAGCGCGCGCGCCAGGCGCACCCGCTGGCCTTCGCCACCGGAGACCAGGCCCCCGCCTTCCCCGAGCGGCGTCTGCAGGCCCTCCGGCAGCTTGCGCAGCACGGCGACCAGGTCGGCGGCGCGGATCGCCTGATCGAGCGGCAGCCCGAGGCTCTCCGCCGCGCCGTAGCGGAGGTTCTCGAGCAGCGGCCGGTTCCAGAGCTGCACCGCCGGATCGACCCAGGCGGTCGCGCGGCGCAGCGCCTGCAGCCGCTCGCCGCCGAGCGGCTCGCCGTCCACCAGGACCCGGCCCGCGGCCGGCCGGTGCCAGCCGAGCAGGGTGCCGAGGAGGCTCGACTTGCCGGCGCCGGAGGGGCCGACGATGGCGACGTGCTCACCCGGCGCGATCGCGGCGTCGATTCCGTCGAGGATCGGATGCCCGCCGGCGCGCACGCCGACGTTCTCCCAAACGATGCCGGCGGCGGGCGCGGACGGCGACGCCGGCGCGGCCGCATGCGGTCCCGCCTCCTCGGCCTCCTCCGGCGCGCCGAGCGGCTCGAGCAGGCGCAGGGCGACGTTGCGGTGCGAGGGGTACTGAGTGGCGATCGCCAGGATCAGCATCTGACCCAGACTCAGGACCTTGAGCCCCCAGTAGACGAGCAGCAGGATGCCGCCGTCGAGCCCGCGGCGGGCGAGGTGATCGACGAGCAGGACGATCACCATCGAGACCATGGCGATCTGCACCGCGGTGTCCGCCATCACCTCGGCGCGGCGCAAGTGGAGGTAGGAGCGCCCCCATTCGACGAGCAGCCCCTCGTGCTGCCGCCGCACCGCGGTCTGCGCGCCGTGGGTGCGGATCGGGAAGAGCCCGAGGAGCGCGTCGAGGTAGAAGCGCGACAGGGCGCCGGCGTGGTTGCGCACCCGCAGGTCCCACTCCTCCAGCCGCGGCAGCAGCACGAGCGGCACGCCGACCGCCAGCGCCGCCGCGACGACGACAACCGGCAGGCTGCCGGGATCGAGCCAGACGATGCCGGCGAGGGTGAAGAGCAGCTCGCAGGCGGTGCGCACGAACCACTCCCCGAGGTCGGGTACCAGCCGGAGGCGGTGGACGCCGTGGCTGCGGTCGGCCATGTCGGAGGTCAGGCGGCTCTGGAAGTAGCGGTCGCCGAGACGGGGCACCTTGCGCAGGAAGGCCATCCGCAGCCGCGCTTCGAGGTGCCGCCCGAGGCGCTGGGCGCCGCGCACGATCGGCAGGTCGAGGAGGAGGAAGAGGGCGACGACGGCGAACAGCATGCCGAGCGCCGTGGCCCGCTGGGCGCCGAGCCCCAGCGCGCGCGGCAGGTCGAAGAAGGCGCGGAAGAGGAGCGCCTCGACGACGACCCCCAGCCCGGCGACCAGCAGCGCCAGCGCCAGCGCGCCCGGCGCGAAACGGCCGCCGGCGGCGAGCAGGCGGAGCAGCTCGCGGCCCGGCCGCGCCGGGGGCTCGGCGAGGGCGGCCGCCAGCTCGGGAGAGAGCGGGCTCGGCGCGGCGGCCCCGGCCTCGGCGTCCGGCG
>DASUNQ010000176.1:0-23517 GCA_036277075.1 Thermoanaerobaculia bacterium | reverse complement strand
GAAGTAGAGGTACGGGACGTCGGCGGGGCGGGCGGCGGCGAGGAGGCTGGCCAGGCCGGGCGAGCAGATCGGCCCGGGCGGCAGCCCGGCGTGGCGGTAGGTGTTGTAGGGCGAGTCCATCTCGAGGTCGCCGGCCTCGGGGTCGAGGTCGGCGATCGGAGCGGGGTCGCGCATGGCGGCGGCGATCTCGTCGTAGCGGCCGAGGCCGCGCTCGGCCACCGCGCGGGCGCTCTCCTCGAGGGTCAGCCCCTCGATCAGGGTGAGGCGCACGGAGACGACGTCCCCCTTGATCAGCTTGCGCAGCACGGCCGGGGTCGTGGCGGCCTCTGCGAAGAGGTACTCGCCGGCCTGCATCGGCGGGTCGCCGAGGCCGAAGACGAGGTAGGCGCGGGCGAGGCGGGCGTCGGCGAGCACGCCCTCGCGCTCGAGGAGGGCGAGGATCTCGGCCGCCCCCATGCCGGTCGCGACCGCGACGGTCTTCTCGCCGGCGAAGCCGCGGTAGGGCTGGTTCAAGCGCCACCAGGACCAGAGCGCCGCCCCGGCCGGCACGGCGGCCAGCAGGAGGAGGAGCCCGAGACCGAGCGCGAACCGCGGTTTCTTGCGCCGCGGGCTCATCGCCGGGCGGCCGCCCGGTCGAGGGCGTCCTGGAGGACGATCTGGGCGGCCACCGCGTCGACCCGCCCGGGCACCTGCCGCGGGTCCACCCCGGCGGCGCGCAGGCGCGCCGCGGCCTCGCGGCTGGTCAGGGCCTCGTCGATCAGCTCGCAGGGCAGGCCGGTGGCGGCCGCGAGCTTGTCGGCGAAGCGCCGCGCCCGCTCGGCCGCCGGCCCGCGGCTCCCATCGAGGTTGACCGGCTCGCCGACGACCAGCCGCTCGACGCCTTCGCGGCGCGCCAGCTCCGCGATGGCGGCGACGACCGCGGCGTCGCTCGTCCGCCCGACCGTCTCCAGCGGCACCGCCACCCGCCCCTCAGGATCCGAGATCGCCACCCCCACCCGCTTCTCCCCGAAGTCGATCCCGAGCGTCTTCATGTGGCTCCGGATTCTACTCGGGCGTCCCCCGCCAGCCGCGCGTGGTTCGACGTTCCGGTGTGGGGGCCGGGAGGCTCCCCTCCGCGCCGGGCGCTCCTTGACGACCGCGCTTCGCGTGCTGGTTCAGGGGGGTGGTGGTGAAAGACACGGCATGGGCTCCGGCGGCTCGCACGGTGGACTACCGCGGGGAGCGGTCGGAGCGCCCGGCGCTCCAGGGACCTCCCGGCCCTAGCACCGTCGGTGGAACCCCTACGACGCTGTTGCGCGCGAGCGTAGCGAACGCCTACTCGGGCGGGGGCGACGTCACTTCAGAGACTCGGACCGTGTCGCCGCGTGAGGTGCCGGGCCAGAGGCCCGCGAAGCGGCGCGTTCGGGTGCGGTCACCACCCACGTACGCGAACGGAGCCGACCCGACTCTGCCTCCACCATCTCTCCTGATCTGGAACCCGCGCAGCGGGCGCGCCTCTTCGCGGGCCGGGTGGCCCGGCACCTCACGCGGCACTATCCGCCCCGCGCGGAACGGGAGGGGGGAGCCTCCTGGCCCCCACACCGGATCGTCGAGCCGTGCACGGGTGGGCGGGGGAGAGGGGAGGGGGAGGGAGGGGCATGTGCTACGATTCACAAGCCTGACGGCCCGCCCGTAGATCCCGTAAGAAGCGAGGAGCGAGAAAGCATGGACGACGTCGTCATCCTGAGCGCCGTGCGCACCCCGATCGGCGCCTTTCAGGGGGCGCTCGCCGCTCTGCCCGCGCACGTCCTCGGCAGCCGCGCCCTCACCGCCGCCATCGAGCGCGCCGGCCTCGCCCCCGAGGACGTCCAGCAGGTCAACATGGGCTGCGTCCTGACCGCCGGCCAGGGCCAGGCCCCGGCCCGCCAGGCCGCCCTCGGCGCCGGCTGCCCGCCGGCGACCGGGGCCATCACCCTCAACAAGGTCTGCGGCTCCGCGATGCGCGCCGTCATGATCGCCGCCAACGACCTGCGCTGCGGCGACTTCCGGATCGTCGCCGCCGGCGGCATGGAGAGCATGAGCCAGGCCCCGTACCTCGCCCCCGGCGCCCGCGAGGGCCTCCGCCTCGGGCACGGGAAGCTGATCGATTCGGTGATCCACGACGGCCTCTGGGACCCCTACAACGACCTCCACATGGGCAACTGCGCCGAGCTCTGCGTGCGCGAGTACGCCATCTCGCGCGAGGAGCAGGACGCCTACGCCGTCGAGAGCTACCGCCGCGCCCGCGAGGCCACCGAGCGCGGCCTGTCGGCCGAGGAGATCGTCCCGGTCCCGGTGCCCGGCAAGAAGGGGGCGACCACGGCCGTCGAGCGCGACGAGGAGCCCTTCAAGGTGGACCTCTCGCGCATCGCGTCCCTGCGCCCCGCCTTCCAGGCGGACGGCACGGTGACCGCGGGCAACGCCAGCAAGATCAACGACGGCGCGGCCGCCCTGGTGCTGACCACGGCGCCGCACGCCGCCGCGCTGGGCAAACGGCCGCTGGCGCGCGTCCTCGCGCACGCCTCCCTGGCGCAGAAGCCGGAGTGGTTCACCACCGCCCCGGCCGGCGCCGTCAAGGGGGTCCTCGAGCGCGCCGGGATGAAGGCGGCCGACATCGATCTCTGGGAGGTCAACGAGGCCTTCGCGGTCGTGGCGCTCGCCTTCATCCGCGACCTCGGCCTCGACCCCGAGCGGGTCAACGTGCGCGGCGGCGCCGTCGCCCTCGGCCATCCGATCGGCTGCTCGGGGGCGCGCATCCTCGTCACCCTGCTGCACGCCATGCGCGAGCGCGGCGCGCGGACCGGCTGCGCCGCGATCTGCATCGGCGGCGGCGAGGCGACGGCGATGGTTCTGGAGCGGCTCGACTAGACTTCGGCCGCGTGCTGCGCTCCGCCCTCCCTCTCGCGCTGGCCCTCTGCCTGGCGGCGCCGCTCGCCGCCCAGGATCCGGCGAAGCCGGAGGTCAGCCCCGAGCCGGAGACGACCGGCGAGCCCGCGACCCCTCCAGCCTCGACCCAGCCCGACCAGCCCGCCGCGCCGCCCGAGGACCTCCTCGACTTCTCCTTCACCTTCCCCGAGGAGGAGGGGGGCGGCACCGCCGCGGGGACCGCCCGCAACCTCGAGTACCAGCGCGAGGACTACGCCGTCCTGCTCGGCGCGGTCAAGATCAAGTACCAGGACATCGAGCTCTCGGCCGACCGCGCCGAGCTCGACATCGACAAGAAGGTGGTGATCGCGACCGGCAACGTGATCGTCGACCAGGGGCCGCGCCGCTTGACCGGCGAGACCGCGACCTTCGACCTCGAGACCAAGACCGGCACGCTCACCGAGGCCACCGCCCACGTCGCCTCCGAGTACTACTTCAGCGGCGCCGAGGTGGCGAAGGTGGGGGAGGACGTCTACACCGTGACCGACGGCGTCTTCACCTCCTGCGCCGGCGAGCGGCCGGACTGGAGCTTCCGCCTCGGCCAGGCGCGGGTCGAGATGGAGGGCTACGCGCGGGTGCGCAACGCCGCGGTGCGGGTCAAGCGCGTGCCGGTGCTCTACACGCCGTATCTGCTCTGGCCGGCCAAGAGCGAGCGCAGCTCGGGGCTGCTGATCCCCAACATCGGCTACTCGGAGCGGCGCGGCGCCGCGCTGTCGCTCGCCTACTTCCAAACCCTCGGCCGCAGCGTCGACACCACGATGCACGTCGACACCTACAGCCTGGGCTTCCTCGGACTCGGCAACGAGCTGCGCTACCAGCCGAGCGAGGGGACGCGCGGCAGCTTCGTCGGCTACGCGGTGAGCGACCCCGACCGCGACGAGTGGCGCTGGAAGATCAACCTCGACCACGTCACCGACGACCTGCCCTGGGGGATGCGCGGGGTCGTCGCCTACGAGGACTTCTCCGACTTCGAGTTCTTCCGCGACTTCGAGCGCGACCTCGACCGCAACACCACCCGCCGGGTGGCCAGCCGCGCCTTCGTCAGCAGGAACCGCGGCGCCCACCTGCTCAACTTCCTGCTCAACGAGATCCAGACCCTCGACCAGCCGGGGGTGACGGTGGTGCAGCGCAAGCTCCCGGAGCTCGAGTACCGGCTGCGCTCGACGCGGCTGTGGAGGACGCCGTTCTACGTCGGCTTCCGCGGCTCGCTCGACTACCTCGACCTCGACAACCAGCGCGACCTCGACGCGACCTACGGCCGGGTGGACCTCGGACCGGAGCTGTCGCTGCCGGTCTCGACGCTGCCCTGGCTGTCGCTCAACCTGACCGGCGGCGGCCGCTACACCTGGTACGGCGACAGCCTGGCGCCGGCCGGGGACGCCTTCAGCGGCGAGTCGCTGACCCGCAGCTTCCCCTTCGGCCGCGCCGAGCTGGTGGGGCCGTCGCTGTCGCGCATCTACGAGCGCCCGCTCGGCGCCTACTCCCGCTTCAAGCACGTCCTGTCGCCGCGCGTCAGCTACACCTACAGCGGCGAGGTCGAGGAGGAGCAGCCGCTGGTGCCGCGCTTCGACGAGGTCGATACCGCCTTCTCGACCAACCGCGCCCGCTTCGCCCTGGTCAACCGCATCCTCGGCAAGCCCGAGGAGGGCAAGGGCGCGGCGCGCGAGGTCTTCCTCTTCGAGCTGTCGCGGGACCTCTCCTTCGACGACGAGCAGCCGCTCCAGAGCTCCTTCGACGGCCTCGAGACCGACACCGCCGGGCCGCTCGAGAGCCTGCTGCGGATCAACCCGAGCGAACGCACGAGCCTCGAGTCGCGCCTGGCCTACGACACGCTCGCGGGGCGGCTCTCCTCGAGCTCGCTCACCGGCGGCTACGGCTGGGGGGTGGGCAACAGCCTCGGGCTCACCCTCTACCGGCGGCCGCGCCCCGAGGCGCCGCAGGACCTGGGCACGCAGGTGCAGTTCTTCGGCGCCCTCGGCCTGCTGCCCAACCGGCTGCGGCTCGAGGGGCGGCTGGCCTACGACATCGACGAGGCCGAGATCCAGCAGCAGCGCTACGTCGTCAACTGGCTGTCGCAGTGCTACGGCTTCCGGCTGGAGCTGCTGAGCTTCCAGGCGCAGGCGGTGAGAAACCGGGAGTACCGCTTCTCGCTGACGCTCAAGAACGTCGGCACCTTCCTCGACCTGACCGGGCGCAGCTCGGTCCCCTCGGAGCAGTAGGGGATGAAGGGCCTCATCCTCTCGGGCGGCAAGGGGACGCGGCTGCGGCCGCTCACCTACACCTCGGCCAAGCAGCTCGTGCCGGTGGCCAACAAGCCGGTCCTCTTCTACGCCATCGAGTCGATCGTCGCGGCGGGGATCGACGAGATCGGCATCGTCGTCGGCGAGACCAAGGACGAGATCCGCACCGCGGTGGGCGACGGCTCGCGCTTCGGCGCCCGGGTCAGCTATCTGGAGCAGGACGCGCCGCGCGGCCTGGCCCACGCGGTGATGATCGCCGAGGAGTTCCTGGGCGGCGACTCCTTCGTCATGTACCTCGGCGACAACCTGATCGCCGGCGGCATCACCAGCCTGGTCGACGAGTTCCGGACCCTGGGCTGCAACGCCGAGATCCTGCTCGCGCGGGTCAACAACCCGGAGCAGTTCGGGGTCGCCGAGCTGACCGCCGAGGGCAAGGTGCGGCGGCTGGTGGAGAAGCCCAAAGAGCCGCGCAGCGACCTCGCGCTGGTCCGGGTCTACATGTTCGACCCGCACATCTTCGAGTCGGTGCGCCGCATCAAGCCGTCCAAGCGCGGCGAGCTCGAGATCACCGACGCGATCCAGGACCTGATCGACCGCGGCCTCGACGTCCACCCGCACGTCGTGCGCGGCTGGTGGAAGGACACCGGCAAGCTCGAGGACATGCTGGAGGCCAACCGCATCGTGCTCGAGGCCCTGGAGGTGCGGCGCGGCGGCGACCCGGAGAAGCTGGGGGGGCCGGGCGACGGCAGCCGCGTCGAGGGGCGGGTGCAGCTCGGGACGGGGGTGGAGATCGTCGACTCCCTGATCCGCGGGCCGGTGGTGATCGGCGACGGCACCCGCCTCGAGCACGCCTTCGTCGGCCCCTACACCTCGATCGGCGACCGCTGCACCCTGGTGCGCTGCGAGATCGAGAACTCGATCGTCCTCTCCGACTGCGAGATCCGCGACATCCCGCTGCGCATCGACGGCTCGCTCGTCGGCCGCAACGTGCGCATCGTCAAGACCGACTACAAGCCCAAGGCCTACCGCTTCATGCTCGGGGACAACTCCGAGGTCGGCATCACCTGATGCGCACCCTGATCTTCGGCGGCGCCGGGATGCTGGGGAAGGCGCTGGTGGCCGAGGCGCGGTCGCGCGGGTTCGCGGCGCTCGCCCTGCCGCGCGGCCAGGCCGACGTGCGCGACCGCGAGCGGCTCCTCTACTGGGCCGACACCTTCCGTCCGGAGCTGGTGGTCAACTGCGCGGCCTACACCCGGGTGGACGACTGCGAGTCGGACCCGGAGGCCGCCGCCGAGCTCAACGGCCGCGCCGTGGCCCACGTCGCCGAGGCGGCGCGCCGGGCCGGCGCGCGGCTGATCCAGATCTCGACCGACTACGTCTTCGACGGGCGCGCCTCCGCGCCCTACGCCGAGGACGCGGAGACCGCGCCGCTCTCGGTCTACGGCCGCAGCAAGCTCGAGGGGGAGCGCCGGGCGCTCGCCCTGCCGCGGGCGCTCGTCGTGCGCACGAGCTGGCTCTTCGGCCCCGGCGGCGCCAACTTCGTCGCCACCATCGTGGGCAAGATGGCCGCCGGCGAGCGGCGGCTGCAGGTCGTCGAGGACCAGGTCGGGTGCCCCACCTACACGCCGTTTTTGGCCCGCGCGGTCCTCGACCTGGCGCCGCTCGACCTCGACGGCGTCGTCCACTACCGCAACCGCGAGCCGGTCTCCTGGTACGCTTTCGCCGACGAGATCGCCCGCCTGTGGGCCAGCGACGTCGAGGTGGTCCCGGTGACCACCGCACAGTTCCCCCGCCCCGCGCCGCGCCCCGCCTACTCGGTGCTCGACGTCGCCCGCTTCGAGCGCGCCCTCACGCGCCGCGTCGAGCCCTGGGGCTGGGGGCTCGTCGAGTACCTCGCGGCCATCCGGCGGAGCAGAGGATAAAAGACAGGCTAGGTAAGGAAAGAAGGGGAAGGGCCGCAGGTGACAGAAGGCAGGGTGGGCGAATCGCAGGGCGGGGGCGTCCCCTTCCCACCCTCGAGAGGGTGGGAAGGGGATCGAGGGGTTGGGGGGGTGATCCGATCAACCGGGCGGGGGATTCAGCGTTGAGCGAAGGCAAGCTCCGCCCCGAAAGAACGTTCGGCTTGGAGCAGAAGGAGTCTCCCTGATGAAGGTCCTGATCACCGGCATCACCGGCTTCGCCGGCTCCCACCTGGCGGAGTTCCTTCTCCACGAGCACCCCGAGGTGGAGATCTTCGGCACCCACCGCTGGCGCAGCCGCATGGAGAACCTCGACCACCTCGGCGACGGCGTGCGGCTGCTCGAGGCCGACCTGCGCGACTACAGCTCGATCCACCAGGCGCTCGAGCGCTCGCGCCCCGACGCCGTCTTCCACCTCGCGGCGCAGAGCTTCGTGCCCTCGAGCTGGACGGCCCCCAACGAGACCCTCACCACCAACGTCCAGGGCCAGGTCAACCTCTTCGAGGCGATCCGCGCCCTGCGCCTCGACCCGGTGGTGCAGATCGCCTGCTCCTCGGAGCAGTACGGGCTGGTGCACCCGCACGAGGTGCCGATCACCGAGGACAACCCGCTGCGGCCGCTGTCGCCCTACGCCGTCTCCAAGGTGGCGCAGGACCTCCTCGGCTACCAGTACTTCCAGAGCTACGGCCTCAAGGTCGTCCGCACCCGCGGCTTCAACCACACCGGGCCGCGGCGCGGCCACCCCTTCGTGACCTCCAACTTCTGCCGCCAGGTGGCGGCCATCGAGCAGGGCCTCCAGGAGCCGGTGATCCGGGTCGGCAACCTCGACGCGGTGCGCGACTTCACCGACGTCCGCGACATGGTGCGCGCCTACTGGATGGCGGTCGAGCGCGGCCGGCCGGGGGAGGTCTACAACATCGCCAGCGGCCGCGGCATCTCGATCCGCGAGGTCTTGCGGATGATCGTCGGCCTGGCGCAGGTGAAGGTGGACGTCGAGGTCGACCCCGAGCGCCTGCGCCCCTCCGACGTCGAGATCCTGATCGGCGACAGCTCGAAGTTCCGCGCCGACACCGGCTGGGAGCCGCGCATCCCCTTCGAGCGGACGGTCGCCGACCTCCTCGACTACTGGCGCGAGACCCTGGCGCGCCGGCGCCGCCCGGCCGAGGCCGCCGCGGTCTAGCTTGCGCGTCCTGGTCACGGGGGTGGGCGGCTTCCTCGGCGGAGCGCTCGCTCGCGCGCTCCTCGCCCGCGGCCATCAGGTCGCCGGCACCTGGGTGGACGCTCCCTTCCACTGGCCGGGGGTCGAGCCGCACGAGGCCGACGTCCGCGACGCGGCGCGCCTGCGCGAGGTGATGCGCGAGACCGCGCCGGACGCCGTCGTCCACCTCGCCGGGCTGTCGCACGTCGGCGAGTCCTGGACCCGCATGCCGGAGTACTTCCAGGTCAACGTCCTGGGCACGGAGAACGTGCTCGCCGCCGCGGCGGGGGGCCCGCGGGTGGTCGTCGCCTCGAGCGCCGAGGTCTACGGCCAGGTGCCGGAGGACGAGCAGCCGATCGGCGAGGCGCGGCCGCCGGCGCCGCGCACGCCCTACGCCCTGACCAAGGCGGCGGCCGAGCGGCTGGCGCTGACCCGCGGCGCGATCGTCGCCCGCAGCTTCAACCTGGTGGGGGCGGGGCAGAGCCCGAGCTTCGCCCTCCCCGCCTTCGCCGCTCAGCTCGCCGCGATGGCGGAGTCGGGCGAGCCGGTGCTGCGGGTCGGCAACCTCACCCCCCGCCGCGACTTCGTCCACGTCGAGGACGGCGCCGAGGCGTTCGCCCTGCTCGCCGAGCGCGGCGAGCCGGGCACGGTCTACAACGTCGCCTCCGGGTGCGCCCCGTCGATGGCCGAGGCGCTGGCGCGGCTGATCGCCCTGGCCGGCGTCGCGGCGCGCGTCGAGGAGGACCCCGAGCGCGTCCGTCCGGTCGACCTGCCGCTCCTCCGCGGCGACGCCTCCCGCCTCCGCGGCCTCGGCTGGAGCCCGCGCCGCGGCCTCGACGACGCCCTCGCCGACCTCTGGGCCGCGGTGCGCCCCGGCGGCTGACCCGCCGTCCGTTGTACAATGCCGCGGTTTTTCCGGCTCTCGCGTCCCGCAACCAACAGGAGAAGGCAGTCCACCATGAAGCAGCTCGCGATCGCCCTGTCCCTCGCCGCCCTGGCTCTCCCCGGCGCCGCCGGCGCCGCGACGTTCTACGTCCCGAACCCGGACACCGGCGGCTTCGGGCAGCCCCGCACCCAGCTCGAGGTGTCGCGCGGCGGGCCGCGCCGGCTCACCCCGATCTTCATCGGCACCGGCCGCAACGGCACGAACCTGACCGGCGCCTCGGTGAAGGTCGACAACGACGAGAAGCCGAACGTCTTCAACGTCGGGTCGTTCATCGGCGGCCCCGGCATGCTGAAGCTGGTGGGCGAGCCGGGGATCGAGGTGCGCACCGGCGTCCTCTTCCTGACGCCGGGCAACGACACCATGACCTGGGCGCTGCCGGTTCTGACCGAGGAGAACTGGTTCGCGGCGGACGACACCGCGTTCATCCAGAACCTGGCGCGCACCGCCACCGGCTTCTCCAACCTCGAGATCCTCAACTTCGGCACCGCCCCTGCGGCCTGCGAGGTGCAGCTGCTGCGGCCCAAGGGGTCGCTGCTCCAGACCCTGAACGTCCGCGTCGAGCCGGTCTCCCACGAGCTGGTCCCCGATCCCTTCAACGGCGTCATCGCCGGCCCGGCCGCCGGCGGGCTGCGCGCCGCGGTGCGCTGCAACCGGCCCTTCTACGCCTACGGCACCTTCGTCGCCCCCGATGCCCGCAACTTTCGCCTGCTCTACCCGCTGGACGGGCCGCCGGTGCCGGTCGTCGAGACCGTCTCCCTCGACCGCCCCGGTCTCTTCTTCGCGCCGACGGCGGCGAACGGGCAGATGACCCTCACCCTGCCGCTCGTCCCGGGGCGCGCCTACCGCACGGCGACGATCGACTTCGACGTGCGGATCAGCAAGTTCACCCCGATCTTCACCGCCCTCGTCGGCATGTTCCGCACCGGCGGCCAGCGCTTCAACCGCACCCTCTACTTCGGCACCTTCATCCGCGGCTTCCGCTCCCGCACCCTGGTCGACCAGGGGAGCGCGGTCGTCGAGCCGGCGCTCAAGTTCTTCACCCCCTGGAAGGCGGGCGGGGGGCTCCACCACGTCCGCATCGTCTACGACACGGAGAGCGCGACAATCCGCATGGCGGTCAGCCGCAACGACGAGGTCGTCGCCGACGCCACGGGCGCGGCCTTCAACCTCGACCTCGCCGACCGCGGCGAGCCGGTCAAGCTCAACTTCGGCCTCGGCGGGATCGCCGACCACGCCTACTATCCGCCGCCGGTCGGCTGGAAGTTCTCCAACCTGCAGGTGCGCGTCACGCGCTAGGCCGGCGAGAGGCGCGCCCGCGGCGTGAGGGTCCTGGTCACCGGCGGCACGGGGTTCCTCGGCCGCCGGCTGATCGCGGAGCTTTTGCCGCGCCACGCCGTGCGCGCGCTGGTGCGGCCGCGCGCCGCCGCCCGCGCGCCGCTGCCGGACGGGGTGGAGACGGCGCCCGGCGACGTCGCCGACCGTGAGAGCCTGGCGCGGGTAGCGGCGGGGTGCGACGCGATCGTCCACGCCGCGGCGCTGGTCAAGATCCTGGCGCCGCGGGCGGAGTTCGCGCGCATCAACGTCGGCGGGCTCGAGAATGCGCTCGCGGCGGCGCGCGCGGCCGGGGTGGGGAAGCTGGTCTACGTCTCGAGCTTCATCGCCCTGGGCCCTTCCGAGCGGGCCCCCGGCGGCGTCCTCGACGAGGGCGCCGACACCTTCTCGGACCGTCCCTGGATCAACGCCTACGAGGAGACCAAGACGCTCGCCGACCGCGTCGCCCGGCGGGCGATCGCGGCGGGGGAGCCGGTGGCCGTCGTCTACCCCGGCGTGATCTACGGCCCGGGCGAGATGACCGAGGGCAACCTCGTGGTGCGCCACCTCCTTGACCTCCTCCACCGCCGCCTCCCCGCCCTCGTCGGCCGGCCCGAGCGGCGCTGGAGCTACGCCTACGTCGACGACGTGGCGCGCGGCGTGGCGGCGGCGCTCGAGCGGGGCGCTTCCGGCGGCCGCTGGGTGCTGGGCGGAGACAACGTCACGCTCGGCGAGTTCTACGCGACGGTCGAGCGGCTCTCCGGCGTGCCGGTGCCGCGGCGCCGGATGCCCGACGGCCTGGCCAAGGCGGCGGGAGCGCTGCAGAAGGGGTGGGCGCGGCTGCGCGGCGGCACGCCGCAGCTCACCCCCGACCTCGTCGAGGTCTACCGCCACGACTGGGCGTACAGCTCGGCGCGCGCCGAGGCCGAGCTGGGCTACCGCCGCCGGCCGCTCGCCGCGGGGCTGGGAGCGACGCTGCGCTGGCTCGAGGAGAGCGGGCAGTGGACGCGGTGACCTCGGCGCCGCCGCCCGGCTCGGCGCTCCTGCGCCGCGAGCTGCTGCGCAAGACCGTGCACATGGGCACCGGCGCCTGCGCCCTCCTGCTGCGGCCGCTCGGGCCGCTCTGGTCGGCGGTCCTCGCCGCGGCGGCGCTGCTGATGAACCTCTACCTCCTGCCCCGCCTCGGCGGCCGCCGCCTCTGGCGCGACGCCGAGCTCGCCGCCGGCGCCGCGGCCGGCATCGTCCTCTACCCGCTCGCGGTCCTGCTCCTCGTCCTGCTCTTCTGGCGGCGCCTCGAGGTGGCCGCGGCCTGCTGGGGGATCCTCGCCTTCGGCGACGGCATGGCCTCGGTCGTCGGCATGACGCTGGGGCGGCGCAAGCTCCCCTGGAACCCGCGCAAGAGCTGGGCGGGGAGCGCCGCCTACGTCCTCTTCGGGACCGCGGCGGCGGCCGCTCTCCTGGCCTGGACGGCGCCGGGCCGCTACGAGTGGCCCTTCGCGGTGGCGGTGGCGGCGACGGCCGCCCTCTTCGCCGCCTGGCTGGAGTCGCTGCCGCAGGGGCTCGACGACAACCTCGGCGTGCCGCTGCTGACCGGCCTCTTCCTCTTCGGGCTCCTCCTAACGGAGGGGGGGTGGGAGGGGTGGCTCGCCGGCGGCGCCGGCACGCGGTTCCTGATCGGGGCCGCCGTCAACGCGGCGCTCGCCGCCGCCGCCTACGCGGCGCGGACGGTGAACGCCTCCGGCGTGATCGCGGGCTGGATCCTGGGGACGGCGATCTGGACCTTCCTCGACTGGCGCGGCTTCCTCCTGCTGCTCGCCTTCTTCGTCCTCGGCAGCGCCGCCACCAAGCTCGGCTACCGGCGGAAGGCCGCGGCCCGGCTGGCGCAGGAGGAGGGGGGAAGGCGCGGCGCCCGCCACGCGCTCGCCAACAGCGGCGTCGCCGCGGCCTGCGCGCTCTTCGCCGCGGTGACGCCCCACCCGGCGCTCTTCGCGCTCGCCTTCGCCGGCGCCTTTGCCACGGCGGCGGCGGACACCGCGTCCTCCGAGATCGGCCAGCTCCTGGGGCGCCGCACCTTCCTGATCACGACGCTGCGGCCGGTGCCGCGCGGCACCCAGGGGGCGGTCTCGCTCGAGGGGACGCTCGCCGGCGTCGCCGCCGGGCTGGCGATCGCGGCGCTCGGCGCGGCCGTCGGCCTCTACCCCTGGGCGGGGGT
This sequence comes from Thermoanaerobaculia bacterium, assembly GCA_036277075.1. GTDB lineage: Bacteria > Acidobacteriota > Thermoanaerobaculia > Multivoradales > UBA5704 > DASUNQ01. The sequence goes on along the minus strand of DASUNQ010000176.1, from coordinate 10,709 downwards.
GCTGCCGGTCGGGCTGGCGGCGTTCCTCGGCTCGACCGCCGAGAGCGTCGTCGGCGCGACGATCGAGAAGCGCGGCTGGCTCGACAACGAGGCGGTCAACTTCCTCAACACCCTGATCGGCGCTCTTGGGGCGATGGCTCTGGCGCCTCTCTTCGCATGAGCAAGCTCCGCCTCTACGTCAAGCTGGCGCGGCCGTTCACCCTGCTGCCGCCGCTGCTGGGCATCGTCTCGGGGGCGGTCTGCGCCTTCGGCTCGGCCCACAACCCGGACCCGCTGCGCCGCCTCACCTGGGCGGTCGTCGGCACGGTGGCGCTGGGGTCGCTCTGCGCCGCCTTCATGAACGCCGCCTCGAACGCCATCAACCAGGTCTACGACCTCGAGATCGACCGCCTGAACAAGCCGGGACGGCCGCTGGTGACCGGCGAGCTGTCGCTGCGCGAGGCCTGGGGGTTCACCTGGGTCTTCTACGCCCTGGCGCTCGTCCCGGTGTGGCTCGTCGTCCCCTACCCCTACGACACGCTGGCCGAGAAGCTCGCCGCGCCGGTGGGCCTGCGCGCCTGCTTCTTCATCTACCTCGCCGGCCTCCTCTTCACCTTCGTCTACTCGGCGCCGCGGCTGGGGCGGACGAAGACCCGCGGCATGCTCGCCAACTGGACGATCGCCATCCCGCGCGGCATGCTGCTCAAGGTCGCCGGCTGGGGGATGGTGGCGCCGGTCTGGTACGCCGAGCCCTGGTACATCGGCGGCGTCTTCGCGCTCTTCCTCCTCGGCGCCGCCTCGACCAAGGACTTCGCCGACATCGAGGGGGACCGCGCCGGCGGCTGCCGCACGCTGCCGATCATCCACGGCGTCGAGAAGGCGGCATGGATCATGAGCCCCTTCTTCGTCCTGCCCTGGCTCTTGGTGCCGCTCGGGATCTGGCTGCGCGATCCCGCGGATCCCAGCCTGCCGATCCTCACCGGCAACCCGACCCTGCTCGTCGCCCTCGGCGCGGTCCTCACCCTCTGGGGCTGCTACACGGTCTGGCTCCTGGTGCGCGACCCGTCGTCGCTCACCGCCACCGAGAACCACCCCTCCTGGCGCCACATGTACCTGATGCTGATGGCCGCGCAGGTCGGCTTCGCCGTTGCGTATATGTTCTAGAGGCCGGGAATGGCACGCCGCTTGAAGCGGCAGAGCGGCGGAGGGAACCATGGCGCAGCGGACGCAGGACCCAGAGCAGGCGCCGGCGGGCGGCAGGAACGGCGCCGAGAGCCCGGCCGGGGTGGTGGAGCTCCTCGAGGGCCACGAGATCGGGGACGCCGAGGAGCGCTCCGAGACGGCGCTCGCCACCGGCGGCGCGGAGCTCCAGGGCGAGCTGCGCTCGACCGGCCTGCTCGCCTTCTACGACCGGCTGCGCGGCAAGGTGGTGCAGACCGCCGAGACCAAGGCGGGGAAGCTCCCGAGCAAGGCGGTCAAGGCCCTGCTGCTGGTGCCCGACGTCTTCATGCTCCTGGTCCGCCTGGCGATGGACAAGGAGGTCCCCGGGCCGACCCGCGCGCTGATCGGCGGCGCCATCGCGTACTTCATCCTGCCGACCGACCTCCTGCCCGAAGCGCTGATCGGCGGCGCCGGCTACCTCGAGGACCTGGTCCTCGCAGCGGCCGTCCTCTCCCAGGCCTTCGGCGGCGAGCTGGAGACCTACACCCGCCGCCACTGGAGCGGCTCCGAGGAGCTGCGCACCGTGCTGCGCGACCTGACGACCACCGCCAACTCCCTCCTCGGCGAGAACATCTACGCCCGCCTGAAGAAGCTCCTCGGCAGGCGGGGGATCGAGCTGGAGGGGGGGAAGGGCGGCTCGCGGGCGCGGAACGAGTAGGTCCAGGACAGGAAGGGCTGGTCCGGCGGGCGGAAGGAGTGGTTCCGCGAGCGGAGCGAGTCGATCCAGGACAGAGAGGAGCGGCTCCAAAAGCGGAGCGAGTAGATCCAGGACCGGAGCGAGTAGGTCCAGGACAGCAGCGAGTAGCTACAGGACAGAACTCAGTAGATCCAGGCCGCGACCCATCCCCAGCGCGTTGCGCAGCGAGTAGATCCAGGACGGAAGGCCTCCAAGCGGCTGGCGGGACGAGTAGATCCGGGACCGGAGCTCCTCGCTCCGGGACGGCCGCGTCCCGAGTGCTAGCATTTTCATCCCATGTCAGAGGCCGCCCTCCCCTCGCTGGCGCGCACCGCCGCCGCGCGCTTCGCCGACGAGCTTCGCCGGCGCTACGCCGACGCCGTCCTCGACGTGCGCCTGTTCGGCTCGTTCGCGCGCGGCGAAGCCGACGAGGATTCGGACGTCGACGTGGCGGTCGTGCTGGAACGCGTCGACTGGGCGACGCAGCGGGACGTGATCGACCTCGCCACGGACGTCGGCCTTCCTCTCGACCTGCGCATCTCTCCCACGATCTTCGACCGCCAGACCTACGCCCTCTGGCGCACGCAGGAGCGCCTTCTGGTCATGGACATCGAGCGCGAGGGGGTGCCGCTCTGACCGCCCGCGCGTTCGTCGTCGACGAGCCCGGCGCACTGGCCTCTCCTTGGCGAGTTCCGAGACTAGGTTTGGCGCTTCCGCCTGCTGGTCGTGAGGTGACTACACTCGCAAGCTCGACAACCTGGTCTACGTGGTGGCGTTGTACCTCGGATTCAATAACTGCTGCCGGACACCGCGGACGATGCGCTCCAGCGATGGTGGTAAGGCTGGCGCGGAAACCGCTGGACCTCGCGGACCGGGCGGCGGCGTGAGGGGCCTCTAATAGGCCAGAGTGAAGAGTCTCGTTGCGCCGTTGTAGGTGAACAGGCAGCGGTCAAGGATATCCCGGCCAATTAAGGCGTGGAACCCTTGGGCATTCAGAAGCTCAGAAGACACAACCGGTATGGTGCCAAAGAGGAGGGGTGCTGCTCCAGGATCGGGGCCGGGAATTACCAGGGCGACATCGAACTGGTCCGCTGTATGCGGTGTCCCTCCGGTCGATGGTGTATTGAGGTTAACGCTTCCTGTGGGCGTAAGGTTCAGGCTCGCCAGAACTGAGGGGTCGAGGCAAGTACAGCTCGCACCGGTGTCGACCAAGGCCCTGATCTGGACGGGCCGAGGAGCCGGCTGACCGGTCGCTGCCAGCGCGGCTAGGCGGGCCTGGCTCACCGCCACAAACGCGGTGAGGATCGGTCCTCCCGCGTCTAGCTGGAGGGTGAAATGCGGCAACTCTCTCTATGCGGTCCTGGCTGCTGCGCAAGGATCAACGAAGCGCGAGATGAACTGCGCCTGTTCAATGGCGTGGATCTGCTTCACCAGAAACGGCCCCAAACCAAACTGTGAATAGCCCGCCTTGATGGCGTCGTCGTAGCTGCTAAAAAAGTCTACGACATCCTCGCCGTGAATTAGAACGAACTTGCCCTCGTGCTCCGCCTTAAGCTCCGGCAGCTTGCTGTTGAAAAGTGCCAGCTCTTTTTCTAGGGCCATCGGTAGGACACCCCGCGTGGATGGGCGTTTAGCCTCAACCGCCGCCAGTGATGGTCATCTTAGCACGGCGAGGTGCGCCGCTAGGCGCTGCCCAGGTAGGCCACAGCTTCATGGACGCTACCGCCCCTCGGGGTGTGTGGTCCCGCAGCTGCGGACTCAGGGGAGGTTCGAGACGAGCGGCAGCTCGCGCTCGCGCACCGCCTCGGCCACGTATCGCAGCGCCTCCTTGATGTCCTCCTCCTGCAGGTCCGGGTAGGCGTCGAGGATCTCCGGTACTCCAAGCCCTTCGGCAACCATGTCGACGACCGTCGCAACTGGGATGCGCAGGCGGCGGATGCACGGCACTCCGCCCATCTGCTTGGGGTCGATGGTGATCCTTGTGAACGTCATGACTCGCTCTGACTCGCTCGGCGACTCGGTCGCTTGAGTCTACTCCGCCACCGGCCCCGGCCAGGAGTGCTCGGTGACGCTCTCCGGGTAGGCGACGCCGCGCAGGACGTAACCGGCGCGCGGGATGCGGTCGAGGAGCTGGAGCTCGAGCAGGAGGTCGAGGAGGGTCTGGTTCGCCGAGCAGGCCGACTACACTCGGGCGTTCGTCGTCGACGAGGCCGGCGCGCGCAGCCGTTCCCGGCTCCCCTTCAGTACCCGAGCAGCAGCCAGTCCGGGACGGCGAAGACCGTCTCGCTGAGCTGCACGACCCGTTGCCCGCGGTAGACGACGATCCCGCCGCGATAACGGTCGCCCCAGATCCGCCGCGCCCTCTCGATCGGCGTCGCGTCGTGCGGAGTCACCCGCGGCCGCGCCTTGAGCTCGAACGCCAAGAGCCCCTCCTGCCGCTCGAGGAGCAGATCGACCTCCAGGCCGCCGGTCGTGCGCAGGTACGACGCCTCGACGCGCACCCCCATGTTCCAGACCGTCATCAGGATCTGCCCGATCAGCGCGTTCTCGTACTGCTCGCCGCGCAACCCGCCGACCTCTCCCGAAAGGGCGCGCTGGACGCCGCTGTCGAACCAGACCAGCTTGGGCGCCTTGACCAGGCGCAAGGCGGGGTTCCCCGCCCACGCCGGCAGGTGGAAGATCTGGTAGGACAGCTCGAGATAGCGGAGGTAGCGTCGCACGGTGGTGACCGGGAGGCCGGCGTCGCGCGCGAGCTCGGAGTAGGAGAGGATCCGCCCGGCGCGCAGCGAAGCCAGCCGGTGGCAGTGGGCGAAGGCCTCGAGGTCGCGGAGCTGCGCCAGGTCGGCCAGGTCCCGCTCGAGGTAAGTCGCCTGGTAGGCGTCCAGCCACTGCCGGCGCTCCTCGACCGCGTACTGGAGGAGGGCGGGGAGCCCCCCCCACTCCAAGCTGTGCTGGATCGCCGCCTGCGCGGCACCCGCTTGCGGGCCGACGACGCCGTCCAGGAGCGGGCGCAGCCGCCCGCCGGCGCCCGCCGGGTCCGCCGCCAGCGCCGCGACGAGCGGCTCGGTGGGGCGGGCGCCGCCGTAATGGGCGGCGAGCTCGCCGGCGGTCAGCGGCCAGAGCTCGTAGAGGAAGACCCTCCCGGCCAGGGTCTCCCGCACCTGCTCGAGGAGGAGGATGCGCGAGGAGCCGAGCAAGACCGAGAACGCCAGCTCCCCCTCGTCGTACGCCCACTTGATCTTGTCGAGAAGCCCGGGGGCCTTCTGCACCTCGTCCAGCACCGCCGGCCCGACCACCCGTCCCCACGCCTCGGCGGGAACGCCTTGTAGGCGTTCCCGCTCTCCGGGGGAGTCCAGATTGAGATAGCGGAGCCGCTCGCCGTAGAGGGAGCGCGCCAGCGTCGTCTTCCCCACCTGCCGCGCGCCCGTGAGCACCACGAGCCGCCGCGGTCCCTCGGGAGAGGGGAGGCGAGTGGTGATCGCTCGGGAGAGCACGGTCGATAATCCTAACAATCCGACCACGCCGTGGTCAAAACGCCTGGTAGATCGACCGCGATCCTACTCCGCCACCGGCCCCGGCATCGGCAGGCGGTCCTGGTCATGCCGCCGGCGCAGCTCGGCGAAGAGCTGGCGCACCGGCTCGAAGCCCCAGTCGGCGAAGTTGTCGGGATTGTCCCAGAACTCGGCCAGGGCGCCGGTGCTCCAGCGCTCGTAGACGGCCACCTTGACCATCAGCTGGAGCTTGTCGCAGGCCTTGACCAGGCGGGCCTCGGGGGTCTCGCCGTCGAGGTACTCGCGGTAGAGGGCGCGCGCCCGGTCGGGGAGGGGCGCGAGCACCTCGTCGATGGCCGCCGTCTCGGCGGCCTGCTTGACGCCCTCGGGGAAGTAGCGCGCGGCGGTGCGCGGCAGGTCGCCGATGCGCAGCTCGGCGAGGTCGTGGACCAGGGCGATCTCGACCGCCCGCTCGCGGTCCACCTCGGGGATCCGCTCGGCCAGCGCCCAGACCAGGAAGAGGACGTGCCAGGAGTGCTCGGTGACGCTCTCCGGGTAGGCGACGCCGCGCAGGACGTAGCCGGCGCGCGGGATGCGGTCGAGGAGCTGGAGCTCGAGCAGGAGGTCGAGGAGGGCCTGGTTCGCCTTTCTCACGCTCACTTGCCCGGGACGCCGATCAGCCCCCGCGTCAGGTAGTCCGCCAGGGTCAGCGCCAGCATGATCCCCAGCCAGACGAAGCCGGCGGCGATCGTCAGCTTGGTCATCCGGGTGCTGTGCCGCACGTGCATAAAGACGAGGATGACCAGCACCGCCTTGGTCACCGCGATCCCCAACGCCACGACGTCGTTGAGCGGCCCGAGGTCGAGGGTCGCCACCCAGTAGGTGAGCGCCGTCAGCACCATGAGGGCGGCGAAGACCAGGACGTAGGGCCGCCGGGAGTGGGCTTGCTCGCTCATCGCGCGTGCAGTCCGATCAGGTAGAGGAGCGGGAAGAGGAAGATCCAGACGATGTCGACGAAGTGCCAGTAGAGCCCGACGTTCTCGACCGGCGTGTTGTACTCGGCGGTGTAGCGCCCCTTCCAGGAAGGCCGCAGCAACGCCGCGAGGACGCCGATGCCGACGATCATGTGCACCGCGTGCAGCCCGGTCATCCCGAAGTAGAGGCTGTAGAAAATCTCCACCTGCCGCGCGTGCGGGCCCTCCCAGCGGAAGTCGCGGCCGGGGACGAGGTGGTCCTCGAACTTGTGGCCGTACTCGTAGGCCTTGATGCCGAGGAAGACGCCGCCCAGGACCATCGTGGCGAGCAGGAAGACGACGATCAGCTTGCGCCGCGAGACCTGCGACGCCCAGACCGCCAGCGCCATCGTCAGGCTGCTGCCGATCAGCACCACCGTGTTGATCGCGCCGGCGGTGATGTCGAGGTGGTGGCTGGCCGCGAAGAACGCCTCCTGGTAGCGCGTGCGGTAGACCAGGTAGGCGAGGAAGAAGCCGCCGAAGAACATGATCTCGGTGACCAGGAAGAGCCACATGCCGAGGGTCGAGGCCTCGCGCTGCTGCTCGAGCGAGTCGAAGTGGTGGGCGAGCGCCGGGTGGGCGGGCGCGCCGGCGGGGGCGTGCGCGGCGTCAGGCAACGTCCGCCTCCTCGTCCTCCGGCCGCTTCCCCGGCTCCTCCGAGATGCCGTGGTAGCCGACGCCGTAGTCGTAGGGGCCGTGCGTCATCACCGGCGGCACCGCGAAGTTGTGGGTCGGCGGCGGCGAGGTGGTCTCCCACTCGAGCCCCACGGCGCCCCAGGGGTTGGCGCTCGCCACCCGGCCGTAGCGCATCGACCACATGAAGTAGAACAGCGGGATGACGTAGCCGACGGCGAGGATCGAGGCGCCGGCCGAGGACAGCACGTTGAGCACCTGGTACTCGTCGGGATAGGACCAGTAGCGGCGCGGCATGCCGAGGTAGCCGAGCACGAACTGCGGGAAGAAGGTGAGGTTGAAGCCGACGAAGACGAGCAGCGCCGCCAGGCGCGAGAGGAAGACCGGGTAGAGGCGCCCCGCGATCTTCGGCCACCAGTAGTGGAGGCCGCCGAGGTAGCCCATGATCGTGCCGCCGACCATGATGTAGTGGAAGTGGGCGACGACGAAGTAGGTGTCGTGGACGTGGACGTCGATGCCGAGGGTGGCCAGCATCACGCCGGTCAGCCCGCCGATGGTGAAGAGGCCGATGAAGCCGAGGGCGTAGAGCATCGGCGTCTCGTAGGAGATCGAGCCCTCGAAGAGGGTGGCGGTCCAGTTGAAGACCTTGACCGCCGAGGGCACGGCGACGAGCATCGACAGCACCGAGAAGACGGTGGCGGCGTAGAGCGACTGCCCGGCCACGAACAGGTGGTGGCCCCAGACCAGGAAGCCCAGGACGGCGAGGCCGATCGAGGCGTAGGCCACGAAGCGGTAGCCGAAGATGCGCTTGCGCGCGAAGGCGGCGACCAGCTCGCTGATCACCCCCATCGCCGGCAGGATCATGATGTAGACCGCCGGGTGGGAGTAAAACCAGAAGAGGTGCTGGAAGAGCACCGGGTCCCCGCCCAGCGCCGGATCGAAGATGCCGAGGTGGAAGACCCGCTCGGCCGCGACCATCAGCAGCGTCACCGCGATGACCGGCGTGCCGAGGACGATGATCAGGCTGGTCGCGTAGTGCGCCCAGATGAAGAGCGGCAGCCGGAACCAGCCCATCCCCGGCGCCCGCATGCGGTGGATGGTCACGATGAAGTTGAGCGCGGTGAAGATGGTCGAGAAGCCGTTGATGAAGATGCCCAGCGCCGCCGACACCACGTAGCTGTTCGAGAAGGTGGTCGAGAGCGGGGTGTAGAAGGTCCAGCCGGTGTCGACGCCGCCGTGGACGATCGACCAGAGGGTGAAGATCCCCCCCAGGTTGTAGACGTACCAGCTCGCCAGGTTGAGGCGCGGGAAGGCGAGGTCCTTGGCGCCGATCATGATCGGCACGAAGAAGTTGCCGAGCGTCGCCGGGATCGCCGGGATGAGGAAGAAGAAGACCATCACCACGCCGTGCATGGTGAAGAGGCGGTTGTAGGTGTCCTGCTGGACGAGGTCCCCCTGGGGGGTCAGCAGCTCGAGGCGGATCAGGGTGGCGAAAAGGCCGCCGAGGGCGAAGAAGACGGTGATCGAGATCAGGTAGAGGATCGCGATCCGCTTGTGGTCGAGGGTGAGGAGCCACGACCGCACGCCGTAGGCGGCGTTGAGGTAGTTGCGCCGCGGCAGGGCCGCGTCACGGAGCGGTTGCATCGTCCTCCACCTCGCCGGTCGTCTCGCCCAGCGTCTTCAAGTAGGCGATGAGCTGGTTGAGCTGCTCTTCGCTGACCTGCCCCTGGTAGGTCGGCATGATCGGGTTCCAGCCGGCGACGACCTTCGCCGCCGGCTGCAGGATCGACTCGCGCAGGTAGTTCTCGTCGGCGATCACCACCTGCCCGCCGGCCAGCGCCACCTGGTTGCCGAAGGTGCCTTCGAGCGCCGGCGCCCGCGCCACCCGGCCGCCGGCGCCCTCCCGGTGGCAGGTGTCGCAGGCCAGGCTCTGGAAGAGGGCGGCGCCGGACTCGGCCATCGAGCGGCCGGGAGCGCCGCCGGCGAGCCACTGCTCGTAGTCCTGCGGCGCCAGCGCCACGACCCGGCCGATCATGTGCGAGTGCTCGGTGCCGCAGTACTCGGTGCAGAAGAGCTTGTAGGTGCCGGCCTTGGTGGCGCGGAACCAGACCGAGACGTAGCGCCCCGGCAGCACGTCCTGCTTGGTGCGGAACTCGGGAACGAAGAAGCTGTGGATGACGTCCTCCGAGGTCATCGTCAGGCGAACCGCGCGGCCCACCGGCACGTGCAGCGAGTTGATCTCGCGGTTGCCCTGCGGGTGCTGGAACTTCCACATCCACTGCTTGCCCACCGCCCAGTACTCGACCGCGTCGGCCGGCGGCCGGTAGAGCTTGTAGAAGACCCGCGCCCCCCAGCCGAACATCACCAGGCAGATGGCCAGCGGCACGATCGACCAGACGGTCTCCAGCCACACCGGCGCGCGCTCGGCGAGCCCCACCTCGTCCTCGCTCTGGCGGCGGTAGCGGACCATGAAGTAGACGATCGAGACCGCGATCAGGAGGGTGAAGAAGGCGGCGATCAGCGACCAGGTGACGAACAGCGCGTCGACCTCGCGGGCGAGGCTCGAGGCGGCGTCGGGGAAGAGGGGGAGCTGCTCGGGCATGGGGGCTAGGGGCCCACTTCGCGCCGGCGCAGGAGGAGCACCAGGCCGGCGAGGCCGAGGACGGTGGCGACGGCCGCGGCGCGCAGCAGGCGCATGATCGCGGCGCTGTAGCGCCCGAGGGACGGGTCGTAGTGGAAGCAGTAGAGCAGGAGCTGGTCGACGAGCGAGCCCACCTTCCCCGCCGCGGCCTCGACGAGCGCCAGGCGCAGGTCGCGCGGCGCCGGCTCGATGCCGAAGAGGTAACGCGCCACGGTGCCGTCCGGCGCCGCGACGACCACGCCCGCGGTGTGGGCGTACTCGCCGCGCTCGGGGACCCGCTCGTAGCGGAAGCCGGCGGCGCGCGCCAGCGCCCGGATCGCCGGCTCGCGGCCGGTCAGGTAGTGGAAGCCGGCGGCGGCCCCGGCACGGCCGTAGCGCTCGAGGGTCTGCCGCTTCGCGGCGGCGGCGCGCGCCGGAGTGTCCTCGGGGTCGATGCTGACGACGACCACGTCGAAGTCCCGCCCGGCGGCGAGGGCGAGCGGCTTGAGCCCGCTCGCCAGCCCCTCCTGCACCATGGGGCAGAGCATCGGGCAGGTGTGGTAGGCGAAGGCGAGGACGACCGGCCGGCGGCCGAAGAGGCTGCCCAGCCGGACGGAGCGGCCGGACTCGTCGCGGAAGGACAGGTCGAGCGGGAGCTTGGCGCCGAGCCGCTGGTCGAAGCCGACCTGGGGAAGCACTGGGGAACGAGGGCCTGCCTCTGCCCCCCCGCCCGGAAAGGCGATTGGCTTCGATACCCCCTCCCCGGCCCTCCCCCGCTGCGCGGGGGAGGGGGGTGGATCCGCCGCGGCCGGCAGAGCGAGGACGACGAGGCAGGAAGCGAGCAACAGCGCCCTCATCGCGGCGGCGGCGCCTCCTCGATCTGCGGGCGCGGGCGGCGGCTCTCGGCGTCGGCCAGCGGCTGCGGCGAGACCGGACCGCCGATCGTCCCGGTTGCGCCAGGCGGCAGCCCTCGTACCTGCTCTCCTGTTCCCTCCGCCGAGGGCCTCACGCCCGCCACGACCGCGTCCATCGCCACCTCGATCGGGATGCGCGCGGTGCCGCGGGCGCGGTCCACC
>DASUNQ010000175.1:0-3372 GCA_036277075.1 Thermoanaerobaculia bacterium | reverse complement strand
CGCCGCCGCGCCGCCGACGCTCACCGACGAGCGGACGGTGGCGCAGCTCCGCGCCGTGAGCTATCTCGTCGATCACCTCGACGCCGCGGCGGCGAAGCGGCGCGCCGTGCAGGCGCGCCGCCGCCGCTCCGACCGCGAGCTCTTCGAGCGCTTCCCCGCCTACCTGGTGCCGACCTATCCGGGTGACGAGCACCTCTTCGCCCGCCCCGGCTTCCGCGCCTGGCTGCCGCCGGAGCTGCCGCTGGTCGAGGCGCGGCTCGACGAGGTCATGGAGTGGGAAGAGTGAACCCGGGGCGACTGGCGGGGTAGGGAGCGAAGATCCGGTGCGGCGCATCGTTCTCTTCATCATCGTGGGCGGCGTTCTCGCCGCGGGGTCCGGGTGTCGCGGGGAGGACGTGGCCTGGCAGCGGTTCGGCCTCTGCGAGCACCTCGGACAGCTTCGCACCGGCGGCGCTGACCGGCGGACCGTCACCTGCCGCATCGCCTGGCTCGGCCCGCGGGAAGTCCGGGATCCAGAGGCTCTCGCCGTCCGCCCGCGCCGCGCCGTCGAGCGCCTCTCGGCCGGCGAGGTGCGGGCACTGGCGCAGCGGCCGGGCTCCCGGCTCGCCGTCCGGGTGGCGCTGGGCGCCGAGCCCTACTTCTCGTTCGTGCCGCTGCGCGAGGACAGCACCCCGTATTTCCGCTTCCGGGTCGCGGTGCGCGCACGAGGGGAGCGCCCGGTGCTCGTCCACCGCGCGCCGGCGCCGCCGCCCGGCGGCACGGCGCCGGCCGCCGTGGCGGTGGACCTCGGACGCTGGGCCGGCGAAGAGGTTGAGCTCCTGCTCGAGGCCGCCGCGCCGGGCGGGGCGGCGTCCGGCGCGCGCGCCCTGTGGGGGAGCCCGGCCGTCTACTCCCGCCGCGGGCCGCCGCCGCGCGCCGGCACCCGCTCGGCGGAGCGACCGAACGTCGTCCTTCTGGGCCTCGACACCCTCCGCGCCGATGCCCTCGGCGCGTACGGGCGTCGTCCGTCGATGACGCCGGCGCTCGACCGCCTGGCCGCCGAGAGCGACCTCTTCCTCGACGCCTTCTCCTGCTTCAACGTCACCAACCCGAGCTTCGCCTCGCTGCTGACCGGCCTGTACGGCAAGCACCACGGGATCTACGACTTCGACACGCCGCTGCCGCCGGCGCATACCACCCTGGCGGAGGTCTTCGCCGCGGCCGGCTACCGCACCGGCGCGGTCGTCTCGGTCGATCACCTGGCGCCGCGGCGCTCGGGGCTGGGCCAGGGGTTCGCGGTGGTCGAGGCGACGGGCGGGCAGCTCGCCGCCGAGCGCGGCGTCGACTGGGCGATGGACTGGCTCGCGGCGGCGGCCGGCTCGCCGTCGGCGGAGCGCCCGTTCTTCCTCTGGCTCCACCTCTTCGACCCGCACACGCCCCATACGCCGCCGGCGCCGTTCGCGATCGGGCGGAGGGCCGCGCGGCCCAGCGGCCTGCTGCCGCCGGACGAGTGGCAGCCGTTCCGCCCGCTCGGCCCGCGCGCCTTCCGCAACGGCATCCTCGGCGGCCACCCGGACCTCTACGCCGGGGAAGTGGCCTATCTCGACCGGCAGGTGGACCGGCTGCTCGGCTTCCTGGAGAGCCGCGGGCTGTTGGCGACGACGATCGTGGCGGTCGTCGCCGACCACGGCGAGAACCTGGAGGAGCACGGCATCGAGTACCGGCACGCCGGCCTCTGGGACACGACGACGCACGTCCCGCTCTTCGTCCGCTGGCCAGGGGCGCGGCCGCGCGGCCGGCGCCTGCGCGGGCTGGTGCAGAACATCGACCTCTTCCCGACGCTCCTCGGAGCGGCGAAGCTGGAGCTGCCGCCGCAGGACGGCATCGATCTGCGGCGCCTCGCGGGGCGCGGCCGGCGTGCGGTCTTCGCGGAGCACACCGGCCGCCTCGGCGCGATGGTGCGGACGCGCGAGCACAAGTACTGGGTCTCGCGCGGCAACCGGCTGGTCCCCGACGGCGCCTACCTCTACGACGTCCGGCGCGACCCCCGCGAGCGCGACAACCTCGCCGGCGGCAACCTTCCTCGCGAGCGAGCCCTCGCCTCGCTCCTCGACCACTGGCTCAAGGAGCGCCGCCACACCCCCCGCCCCACCCCCCGCGACCTTCCCCCCGAAGAGCGCGAACGCCTGCGGGCGCTCGGCTACCTCTGAGCTCCACGCCGGAACGACGCCTTTGCGCGGGCGGCGGCGATGAGGAGGTGTAAGCTCCATCCATGCAGGTGGAAGTGTCGGTCGTCGTCGCCACCTACAACCGGATCGCCGTCCTTCCGGAGGTCCTCGCAGCGCTCGAAGCACAGGCCGGGGCGCCCTCCTTCGAGCTGGTGATCGTCGACGACGGCTCCAGCGACGGTACCGGGGACTGGCTCGCCGCGCGCCGCTTCCGCGTCCCCGCTCGCGTCCTGCGCCAGGAGAACCGCGGCCCCGCAGCCGCGCGCAACACCGGCGTCGCCGTCGCACGCGGCCACTGGGTGGCCTTCCTGGGGGACGACACCGTCCCCGAGAGCGGCTGGCTCGCCGCCCATCGCGCCTCCCACCGGGCTCGCGGCGACGCCCCGAACCAGGCCGTCGTCGGCTACACGGCGTGGCACCCGCGCCTGCGCTTGAGCCCCTTCCTGCGCTACATCAACGAGCACGGCCTCCAGTTCGGCTACGCTCTGATCGATCGGCCGGACGACGTGCCGTTCAACTTCTTCTACACCTCCAACCTCTCGCTGCCCCGCGACCTGCTCCTCGCCGAGCCCTTCGACACCCGTTTCCCCTACCCCGCGTGGGAGGACATCGAGTGCTCCTATCGCTTGCAGCGGCGAGGCTTGCGGCTCGCCTACGAGCCCCGGGCCGTGGTCGCCCACGACCACCCGACCGATCTCGCCCGCTTCGCTGCGCGGCAGGAGAAGGCCGGGTACTGCGCCGTCGTCTTCCACGCCCTCCACCCCGAGCTCGGCGCCTTCCTCGGCCTCGGCCCGGAGGGTCCGCCACCCTTGCCGCCGGCGGGCCGCCAGCGGGCCGTGGAGGCGCTGGTGCGCAGCTTGCAAAATTGGCCCATCAGACTCCCGCGGCTCTGGGACGAAGTGCTTCGCTTCCATTACATCCGCGGTCTCCACCGCGGCTGGTCCGAACGAGCGGGCGACCGCGCGGGAGAGCGAAAGGAGGCGTTCCATGCGTCACCCCGGACGAGCGCCGCGCCGGCCTCGTAGCGCCGCGGCGGCGGCGCCACTGCTGATCCTCTCCCTCGTCGTCCCCGCGGCGGCCGCCGCGGACCGCGAGACGCCGCGCGCCGCCTCGCGCGAGCGCGGGTCCGAGGCTCGCGCTTCCGCGCCCGCGGCGCCTTCGCAGC
>DASUNQ010000174.1:0-6795 GCA_036277075.1 Thermoanaerobaculia bacterium | reverse complement strand
GGCCTCGAAGCACGGGCTGCACGTGCTCGACGTCGAGATGTGGCGCTACGCCCGGCTGGTCAAGCGGCCGTCGCAGCGGCCGGGGCTGGTGGAGGAGCACCGCCCGGGGGCGGAGGCGCTGCTCATGGGCGCGCGGGTGCGCATCGACGAGCGCGGCTTCCGGCACGCCGACCCGGCGACCGAGGCGCGGCGGCGGCCGGGCGAGCGCGTCGTCGCGGCGCTCGGCGATTCCCTGACCTTCGGCTGGGGCGTCGACGAGGCGGACACCTGGCCGGACCAGCTCGAGCGCCTCCTGCGCCGGCGCTGCCCCGACGGCGGCGCGACCGTCCTCAACGCCGGGATCGGCAACAGCAACACCGGGATGCACCGCGCCCGCTACGAGGAGCTCGTGCGGCCGCTGCGGCCCGACTGGGTGATCCTCGGCTGGTTCATCAACGACGCCGAGCCGGCGCCGGTGCCGTCCGAGAACCCGCTGCTCTGGCGCTCGGCCTTGGCAGGCCTCTTCTCGACCCGGTGGCGCCAGGGAGCCGAGGTCCACCTCCGCGACTTCCGCGCCTACTACGGGGGGTTGTATCGAGGGGACCAACCCGGTTGGCGCGCGGCCCGCCAAGCCCTCCGCGCCCTCGGCGCCCGCCTCCGGCAGGACGGCGCCGCCGCAACGCTCCTCCTCCTCCCGGAGCTTCACGAGCCGCGGGCTTTCGTGTCCTTCGCCGAGATCTATGGTCAGGTGGCGAAAGAAGCCCACGCCGCCGGCTTCGAGGTGATCGACTCCTCTCCCGCCTTCCCCCCCGGCGCCGGCGACCGATTCTGGGTCTCCCCCACCGACGCCCACCCGAACGCCGCGGCGCACCGGATCTTCGCCGTCGCGGCGGCACGCTCGCGCCACGCCTGCGGCAGATCTCAGTACCGCCGCGGAGCTCGCCGGATCAGTTTCTCGGATCGCGCCAGACGAGCCGCTCCTCCGAGCGCGCGGCGAAGAAGTCCGGGCAGCGGCCGTCGCCGTTGCCGGTGATCCCGCCGTCGGGGGCGCAGAGGACGTTCCCGTCGCGGTCGTAGAGCACGCTCGCCACGTCGCAGCAGCGGCTCGGCCGGAAGTAGACCGTTTCGCCCCGGTAGCGGTAGCTGAAGATCGCCGAAGGGGGATTGGTCACCGGCTCGCTCTCGATGCGGGCGATGAGGGCCTGCAGCCACGAAGGGGACTCGCCGGGCTCGGTCGGCGAGGAGTCGTCGCAGGCGAGGGGCATAAGGGAAGCGGCGCACAGGAGGAGGACGAGGGCGGATCGCTTCATCGCGTCGGTGGCTCCCTAAGCAGCGCTGGGCGCGAACGCCTTCTCCACCCCTTCCGGCACGGCGATGGGAACGAAGAAGCGGGCGGGGTAAAGGTAGTCCTCCCCTGACTCGTCGATCACCCGCACGAGACCATCGGCCTCCGCGCGAGGGTCTGGAAGGCGCTGGTAGATCTTCCGCAGCTCGAGCGCGGCCGGATAGCCGGAGTTCTCGACGCAGACCACGTAGGACAGTTGCGCGTCAGGCATAGCGAGTCATTCCAGGTAGCGCTTGAACTTTAGCTCTCTCCTGCCGATGCCGTGCGCTTCGTACCAGTGGAGCTCGGCGCGCCGGATGGCTCCATTCTCCAGCTCTATGGTGCCGATTCCCTTCCGTTTCCGCCACTGGGCCGGGCCGTAGGTCCGATTGAGGCGGGGCAGATCCCGGATGGAGTGCCCCTCCGCGATCGTCTCCACCGCCTCTATGTCTGACACGAGGCGGAAGACGATCACGACCTCATGTTACGCCCTGTTCCGTTGCCGACTGGATGCTCTCCAGTCTTGGCCCGTCGATGGGGCAGCTGTAGCGGTGCGTCAGCTTCGTCTCGGCGGGCAGCTCCTTGCCGATCCCGAAGGCCGCGAGCAGGCTTCCCGCCGCCAGCAACCCGACGTTGGCCAGCGTCGCCAGCCGGTAGCCGGCGGCGAAGGCGGCCGGGGCCCGGTAGTCGTCCCCGGAGAGGCCGGCGAGCGCCGGGAGGAGGGCCACGGCGAGCAGGCCGGCGGCGCGGGCGACGGCGTTGTTGACCGCCGACGCCACGCCGACGTGGTCGGACGGCGCGGCGGCCAGGACGGTCGCGGTCAGCGGCGCGACCAGCGCCGCCAGCCCGAGGCCGAAGAGCGCCGCGGCGGGAAAGACGACCGTCCAGTACGGCGCGCCCGGGCCGATCCGCAGGCTGAGCAGCAGGCCGGCGGCGGCGAGGAGCGGGCCGGCGGTGAGCTGCGCCCGGGGCCCGATGCGCTGCGCCAGCGCTCCCGAGCGGGGGGAGAGGGCGAGCATGGCGGCGGTGATCGGGAGCGTCGCCAGGCCCGCCGCGAGCGGGCCGTAGCCGGCGACCACCTGGAGATTGAGGACGAGCAGGAAGAACACCGCGCCGAGCGCCGCGTAGACGGCGAAGGTGTAGAGGTTGGCGACCGTGAACCGGCGCGACGCGAACAGGGCCGGCGGCACCAGCGGGTCGGCGCGCCGCCGTTCCACCAGCGTAAAGGCGATCAGGCAGAGCGCGCCGGCCGCTCCCGCCGCGATGACCCCGGGGCTGGCGCCCTCCTTCCCGGCCGCGATCGAGGCGTAGGTGAGCCCGGCGAGGCCGAGCGCGCCGAGCAGCGCGCCGGGCACGTCCAGGCGGCGTCCGGCGTGCGGATCGCGGCTCTCGGGCACGTGCCGCAGCGCGACCGCGACGACCACCGCGGCGAGCGGCAGGTTGATCAGGAAGATCAGCCGCCAGGACCACACCTCGACCAGCCAGCCGCCGACGAGCGGCCCGATGGCGGCGGCGATGCCGCCGAACCCGGCCCAGGCGCCGATCGCCCGCGCCCGGTCTTCGGGCGCGAACGAGGCCGAGATGATCGCCAGGCTCCCCGGGGTGAGGAGCGCGCCGCCGACGCCCTGGAGGGCGCGCGCGGCGACCAGCGTCTCGACGTTCGGCGCCAGGCCGCAGAGCGCCGAGGCGGCGGCGAACCACGCCGTGCCGATGACGAAGACGCGCCGCCGTCCGAAGCGGTCCCCGAGCGCCCCGCCGAGCAGGATGAGCGAGGCCAGCGTGAGCGCGTACCCGCCGAGGGTCCACTGCAGGTCCGCGAGGTCGGCGCCGAGGTCGGCCCCGATCCGCTCGAGCGCGACGTTGACCACCGTCGCGTCGAGCATCGCCAGGCTGGAGCCCAGGACGGTGGCGAGGATCACCCAGCGGCCGGAGGGCTCGCCGAAGCGGACTTCCCGTCGGTCACCGCTCAAGCTACACCGCGTCGAAAATCAACTTACACATGCACCAGCAGTGGTACCTCCCGGCGTTCCCCGGGTCCTCTGCTGCCCCAAGAGATGTCGGCGCGGAAACGGAACAGGTTCGAGCCGACATTCGCTTTGAGGCCACTCCGCTTCATCACGACTTCCTTGCGGACCGAGCTCGGCCCAAAGGAGACCGGCTTGCCGGGCAAGGTGGAGAAATCGGCCCTGGCGCCCGGCAGAGGTCTGCCGTCGGCATCGCTGGCGACGAGCCGAACGGTGAAGGGGACGGAGCGGTCGACCGCCTCGTCGCCATCGATGGCGCCGCAGACGAACGGCATCGGCTCCGTATCCTTCAAGACTTGGTTGAAGAGCTCGCGCACGGGTGGTGGGTCCCAGATCCGCGGGTGACGCTCGGGAATGATGAAGTTGGCAAAGAGACCGATGGGCAGGAAGAAGGTGCGCACGCCGGGGCCGCGTAGCCAGGCGGCGGAGACCATCGCCACCGTGCCGTCCCCGTCCTTGGTGGCGGGCTGGAAATCGAGACGGCCGTCGGCGGTCAGCATGCAGCGCGTTTCCGTAGCGGCTCCCCAGCCGACGACGTTGGTGATCCGAGGGGTAGTGACACCGGGAAGGTCGATGGTGCTCGTCCGCCTGCCTAGGCGCAGGTCGGCCTTCGCAGCCATCTCGCGCATGAAATCCTTGGCCGGACCCTTCGGGATCCAGGAGGTCTCGACGAGGGGGCCGATCTGGTTTTGGCCCGCATCGACGAAAAGGTCGAGATCCTTGCCGTCCGTGCCCTGGAGCCTGGTCTTCAGGGGGTCGGGAGGGAAGAGATCGTAGCCTGCCTGGCAGCGGGTCATGACTTCCCGGACCTCGGCGGCGCTGAGGCCGATCAACTTCTTGCCGAAGAAGATCAGACCGAAGGGCTCTCCCTTGCCGAGAAAGCGCACCGCCTTGAGAGTTCCCGCCCAAGGGATGCCGAAGGCGAGGATCTGTTCGATCTTCGACGCGAGCTGCGGTCGCGCTTCGAGGAGCGCGCGCAAGACGAGCCCGCCGGTGGAGTGGATGATGACGACCACCCCGCGGCCGTGCTGTTGCGCCAATCGCTCGATCGCTCCCGCGAGGTCGGCCTGACCCGTCTGGTCGTCGATGGCCTTCCGCCAGTCCCAGCCGACAGGGGCGAGGAAGCTTCCGTCCTGCGTGGAATAGCCGTATTCCCTCAGAACGTCGTAGAGGGACTGCGCCTGCTTGGCAACGCCCAACACGCCTCGGATCGGCTCGCCCGTCACGATGTCGCCCGGCGGATCGTCCGGACCGCTCAGGAGGCGAATCACCTTCTTTTTCCTCTGCTCGTTGGTGAGATCCGTGAGCGCCGGCGGGAAGATCGTCTTGTTCTTCGACTTCTGCTTCAGCTCACTCGCCGGAAAACCGGGAACGAAGACGACAGGCTTGAGCGGCATGGCTTCCCTCCTCTGTCAACTGTCCGAAACTTGTCCTTACAGTGTACCAGTCACTCTCCCTGGTCGAAGAGCAAGGATTGCGGACGCGGGTCAGCGGGCGCTAGCAGCGAACGCCTTTTCGACCTCTTCCGATACGGCGATGGGGACAAAGAAGCGGGTGGGATAGAGGTAATCCTCTCCCGACTCGTCGATCACCCGGACGAGCCCATCCGCCTCGCCGCGGGCGTCTGGAAGGCGCTGGTAGATCTTCCGCAGCTCCAGCGCGGCGGGATAGCCGGAGTTCTCGACGCAGACCACGTAGGAGACTTCGGCATTGGCCATAGGCATTATCGCTATTGCGAGGTGGGGACCGCGAAAGGGATCAACAACTGGCTAGCCTCTGGCTTACAGATGCAAAGAGGGTAACCGGCGACGACTCCATCTAATGCTAGCAGTTTGCGATCAAAGGTGTGGAATTCATCCACCTGATAGTGAATCGCGTACGCAAGATGAGCGGCATCCGGCAGTTTGGGAACTGGTTCGTCGCGCAACGCGTAGAACTCTCTAATCTCGCGCGTCAATCGCTTTACCCGAGGATCATCCGGCAATAGTTGGGACTTACGTCGCGGAAACAGTCCGTAGTATTTCTCCCGCGCTTCGTGGCTCATTGTCGTCTCTATCATATCTTCATTGATAATCTCGCCGCACACCAATAAGATTTCCCCTCTCTCCACCGCTGCAGCAGTTTCATATACTCCACCCATTTCCTGTGGATTCTCTCTAACTTCATCCTTCATCCACGCTATAAAGACTGAGGCATCCCAATAGACTACTTTCTTATTCTTCGCCATACCTCAGCCTTGCGATAAACTCCTCTGTGCGGAGTCCGCCCGTCAATCCCTTATCGATTCCGAGTAGATCGAATAGCTTGGGGAGCTCGGACTCATCAGGCAAAATAGAGATGGAGACTACCTCCATTCGATGCGGAAAGCGTGCAAGCTTGCGTCGCTCCAGAACTCCCCGGACTTCTACAAACTTGCTGACGCTCCTAATGGCATCGTCTAGAAGTTCGGTTGGAAAATGACAAGAGACTTTCGGTGGACCGATATCAGGATACAGACGAAAAACATTAGCGCCGTCATGAACATTAATCGCCTCTAGCATTCCGTGTAACCAACCTGAATAAGTTTCTCCAGGCTCAAGCAGCTCCTCAACTCTCTTGCGAACACCCTGTGTAATATTAAAAGCGAAGCCATTTGAGGCCAGCCGGACCGCTGCAAGACTCTTGCCGACCGGGCGGGCCATCTCGGCTACATGGATGAGAACGCCGGCTTCGAGCGCGGCAGCGTCAGGCCGGTCAATGGCTTGTAGCATCGAGGACAGGGCCGGAATCGTCCCGCGCGGCGGCACCCCTGCGGGTATCGTGCGCTCCTCAACCTCCACGATTGAAGGACTGCCGTGGCTAAGGCCTACAATCGGGTAATAGGCAGAGGACTCGCGGCTCCCGGCAAGCGAGCGATCCAACTCGACGAGCGCCGCTCTTAGGGACGTCAGCTCGCGGATGAAGTCCTCGAGGCGGACGTGCCCGTCCTCGCTTGCCCACCCTTCAAGGACTAGGCGGAGCCTGTTGTCCGGCATCGGTATGGTCTTAGGAAGCATTCTCTACCTCCGTCGTGGGCCTTGCAAGAGATGCGCGCACCCCCTTGGCACAAGCCCCTGCCCGGGTCAAGCAGGCCGGCTGGTGAACCGCGTGTAGCGCTCCACGACGGCCACGGCATGAACTTACTGCCGTGGTCGACGGCTTCGGGCGCTGAGGACTACGCGCAGCTCCAGAAGATTTACGGCGGCGGGCCGACGGAGGAGCAGCACCGCTACAGCCCTCCCCAAGTGCCTGGGAACGGAGCGGCGGCGATCGTCGGGAACCCGGACCGGCGCCAAGTCTCCGGGGCCTGGGTGGACTTACCCCGGTTTGGTGGACGGTTGAAGTTTGGGGTCTCCTCTCATGATTGAAGCGAGCAGCTGCCCCCCCGCAGTCCGACGGAAAACGCGGAGCGCGCCAGCAGTGGCGTGCATCTAGGCTGCCTGCCGCCGG
>DASUNQ010000173.1:0-7537 GCA_036277075.1 Thermoanaerobaculia bacterium | reverse complement strand
GGCGAAGGCGGCGCGGCTCCTCGCCCGCGCCGCGCGGCCGGTGCTGGTGGTCGGCGGGCAGGCGGTGCTGCGCGCCGGGGAGGTCGGCGAGCTGGCGGCCGCGGTGGCCGCGCTCGGCGTCCCGGTCTACCTGGCCGGGGGCGCGCGCGGCCTGCTCGGCGCGGAGTCGCCGCTCCAGCTCCGCCATCGGCGCAAGGAGGCGCTGCGCGAGGCCGACCTCGTCGTGCTGGCGGGGATGCCGGCCGACTTCCGGCTCGACTACGGACGGCACATCGCGCGCTCGGCGCGCTTGATCGGCGCGAACCTCTCGCGCGCGGAGCTGGCGCGCAACCGCAAGCCGGACCTCGCGGTGCACGCCGACCCCGGGCTCTTCCTGCGCGCGCTGGCGGCGGAGGCGGCGCGGCGCGGCGCCGCGGCGGCGGGCACGGCCTGGAGCGCCTGGATGGCGCGCCTGCGCGCCCGCGACGAGGAGCGGGAGCTGGAGATCGAGGACCAGGCCAAGCGGCCGGCGGAGGGCTATCTCAACCCGCTGGCGCTCTGCCGGGCGATCGACCGCCAGCTCGGGGCCGAGAGCCTGATCGTGGCCGACGGCGGGGACTTCGTGGCGACGGCCGCCTACGTGCTGCGGCCGCGGGCGCCGCTCTCGTGGCTGGACCCAGGGGCCTTCGGGACGCTGGGGGTGGGGGGCGGGTTCGCGCTGGGAGCGAAGCTGGCGCGGCCGGAGGCGGAGGTCTGGTTGCTGTGGGGGGACGGTTCGGCGGCCTTCAGTCTGGCGGAGTTCGACGCTTGCGCGCGGCACGGGGTGGGGATCGTGGCGGTGGTCGGGAACGACGCAGGGTGGACGCAGATCGCGCGGGAGCAGGTGCCGGCGCTCGGCGACGACGTCGGCACGGTGCTGGCGCGGACGGCGTATCACACGGTCGCGGAAGGGTACGGGGGGCGGGGGTTGCTGCTGGAGCGGGCCGAGGAGATGGACGCGGTGCTCGGCGAGGCGCGGCGGCTGGCGCGGGAAGGGATCCCGGTGCTGGTCAACGCGCAGATCGGGAGGACGGAGTTCCGCAAGGGGTCGATCTCGATCTGAGGTCGGAGGGGATGAAGACCGTGGCCACCGGGCCGGGGGCGGGAAGTGCGTGAATTCCGGGCCGCGGCGTGGCGCTCCCCTGCGGGGACGGCGCGCGCGTTAGGTGGACTTCGGGATCTGAGGCGCGCGCCTCCACTTCGCTGCGCGCCGGATCGGTGGTGGACCGCGCAGGGAGTTGCCGGCGCTTGCTCAGAGGCCCCTCCGGAGAGCGCCACGCCGCGGCCCTCCCGTTTGCGTTGTGCACCGCCCCCGGCCCTACCGGGTGCGCGGTGATGAGAGAGCCTTCTTTTCCTACCCAGCCCTCTGACGGACGGGTCGCGGTACGGCGGTCGGTGCGCGGGTTCCTGGGGGAGCAGTTGGCGATCGTCGCGTGGTCGGTGACGGCGCTGGTCATTGCCTACTCGCGGCTTGGACAGGCAGTGCCGGAGGTCCGGGTGACATATCGGTACGCGTGGAACCTGGCGCACGGGCACGGCCTCGTGGGAGAGGCGGGAGAGCGGGTGTTCGGGGTCGCGGACCCGGGGGTGGCGCTGCTGCTCGGGTGGCTGCACTGGGTGAGCCGCGTCGATCCGGCGCGGATCGGGACCTTCCTGACCGCCGCCTGGCTGCTCGGCACGGCGCGGGTGCTGCTGCGGGCGGCGGCGCGCGACGGGCGGCGGCTGGAGGGGGTGCTCGGGGGGACGCTGATCGTGACCTCGCCGCTGCTCTGGCAGGCGCAGGGCTCGGGGGCGCTCGCCGGGCTCGCCTTCCTGCTGACCGCGGCGGCGCGGGGGGAGCGCTGGCCGACGTCGGCGGGGCTCTCGGCCGGGCTCGCGGTCTGGATGCGGCCCGACGCGGCGCCGGCGGCCGCGCTCCTCGGCGGGCTGCTGACGTTGACGCGGCGGCGGCTGCCGCGGCGCTACACGCTCGCCGCCGGGCTGGTGGTCCTCGCCGGGTGCGTCGCCGCCTGGAGCTGGTTCGGGACGGCTTGGCCGGCGGCGCTCTTCGCGCGGCGGGCGACGGCGCTGCAGTGGGGGCCGCCCGCGGTCGCGCTCGCCGTCCTCGGGCTCGCCGGGCTGCCGTGGCTCTGGCGGCGGATCGGCTTGCCCGGCAGGGTCCTGCTGCTGCACGCGGCGGTGACCGCCGGCACGTACGCGCTGCTCGGCCAGCCGCTCTCGACCGGCTCCGCGCCGGCCGTCGCGGCGCTGCTCTTCGCCGCGCCCTTCGCGCCCCTCGCGCTGGCCCGGCGCTCGGCTAGGATCGGCCGCAGCTAGGAGATCGGCATGCGTAGCTTCGAGGCGACCCTCGCCCTCCTCCTCTCCGCCGCTCCGGCGCTCGCCAACGGCGGCGCGCCGCCGCACCCCTTCGGACCGCGCGACCTGCTGAACATGCAGCGGCTTTCGGAGCCGCGGCCGTCGCCGGCCGGCGACCGGGTGGTGTTCGCGGTGCGCACGCTCGACCCGGCGGCGGACCGCTATCGCGCCGACCTCTGGATCGTGGACGGCGGCGGCGGCGGGCTGCGCCGCTTGACCGCCCACGAGGGCAACGAGAGCGGCCCGGTCTGGTCGCCGGACGGGGAGAGCGTCTACTTCCTCTCGCCCGCCTCGGGCAGCGCGCAGGTCTGGCGCGTGCCGGCGGCGGGTGGCGAGCCGGTGCAGGTGACCAAGCTGCCGCTCGATGTGGGCGCCTTCCTCCTCTCGCCCGACGGGCGGACGCTGGTCGTCACCCTGGACGTCGACACCGACTGCCCGACCCTCGCCTGCACGGTCGAGCGCAGCGCCGAGCGCGCCGCGCGGCCGGCGAAGGGGCGGCTCTACGACCGGCTCTTCGTCCGCCACTGGGACACCTGGGAGGACGGCCTCCGCTCGCACCCCTTCGCGCTGCCGGTGGGGGGCGGCGAGCCGGTGGACCTGGCGCGCGGCCTCGACGCCGACGTGCCGGCGCCCCCGTTCGGCGGCACCGAGGAGCTGACCTTCACCCCCGACGGCCGCGCCGTCGTCTTCGCCGCCCGCGTGGCGCCGGGCACCGAGCCCTGGTCGACCGACTTCGACCTCTACCTCTCGCCGGTGGACGGCTCGCGGCCGCCCCGGAACCTGACCGACGACAACCCGGCCTGGGACACCCAGCCGCTGGTCACGCCCGACGGCAGCACCCTCGTCTACCTGGCGATGCGCCGGCCGGGCTACGAATCGGACCGCTTCGACGTCACGCTCCGCCCGCTCGCCGGGGGCGCGCCGCGGGTCGTCGCCGCGGAATGGGACCGCTCCCCCTCCGAGATCGCCCTCTCGCGCGACGGCCGCACCCTCTACGCCACGGCGCTCGACACCGGCCGCCAGTCGCTCTTCGCCATCGACCTGGCGAGCGGCGCGGTGCGCAAGCTCGTCGCCGGCGGCACCGCGCGCGCCCCGGGGGTGGCCGGCGACCGCATCGTCTTCACCCTCGAGCACCAGCGATCGCCGGCCGAGCTCTTCTCGGTGCGGCCCGACGGCGGCGACCTGCGCCAGCTCACGACCTTCAACGCCGAGGAGCTGGCCGGCGTCGCCCTGGGCGAGCCAGAGCAGTTCACCTTCACCGGCGCCGGCGGCGATCGGGTGTACGCCTGGGTGGTCAAACCGCCGGCGCTGCCCCCCGGCGGCAAGGCGCCGGTCGCCTTCATCATCCACGGCGGCCCGCAGGGCTCGTCGAGCGACAACTTCCACTTCCGCTGGAACCCGCAGGTCTACGCCGGCGCCGGCTACGCCGCGGTGCTCGTCGATTTCCACGGCTCGACCGGCTACGGACAGGCCTTCACCGACGCGATCCGCGGCGACTGGGGCGGCAAGCCGCTCGAGGACCTGCAGAAGGGGCTGGCGGCGGCGCTCGCGCGCTACCCCTGGATGGACGGCGAGCGGGTCTGCGCCCTCGGCGCCTCCTACGGCGGCTACATGGTCAACTGGATCGCCGGCCGCTGGCCCGACCGTTTCCGCTGCCTCGTCAGCCACGACGGCACCTTCGATCAGCGGATGTTCTACTACTCGACCGAGGAGCTCTGGCACCCGGAGTGGGAGCACGGCGGCCCGTACTTCGAGAACCCGGAGGGGCACGAGAAGCACAACCCCGTGCTCCACGTGGACCGCTGGCAGACCCCGATGCTGGTCATCCACGGGGCGCTCGACTACCGCATCCCCGAGACGCACGGGATCGCCGTCTTCACGGCGCTGCAGCGGCGCGGCATCCCGAGCCAGCTCCTGCACCTGCCGAACGAGAACCACTGGGTGCTCAAACCCGCCAGCTACGCCTTCTGGCAGGAGACGATCCTGGCTTGGCTCGCCCGCTGGCTGGGTCCGCCGGTGGACTCCGGGAGCGGCCGACGTTGACCGGGGCTCTGCTCGTCGCCCTTGCGGCCGCCGCGGCGCCTGCCGCGCCGGCGCCGCAGCCCCTCACCCTCGACCATCTGCTGGGCCTCGCCCGCATCTCCGAGCCGGCCCTCTCGCCCGACGGCCGCTCGGTGGCCTTCACCCTGCGCACCACCGACCGCGCCGCCAACCGCGCCCGCTTCGACCTCTGGCTGGTGGGCGGCGACGGCTCCGGGCTCCGCCGCCTGACCGACCATCCGGAGAACGACACCGGTCCCACCTGGTCGCCCGACGGCGCCGCGCTCTATTTCCTCTCGCCGCGCTCGGGGAGCTCGCAGGTCTGGCGGGTGCCGGTGGGCGGCGGCGAGCCGGAGCAGGTCAGCCGCCTGCCGCTCGACGTCGCCGGCTTCCGCCTGGCCCCGGACGGTACCCGGCTCGTCCTCGCGGTCGACGTCTTCCCCGACTGCCCGGACCTCGCCTGCACCGTGGCGAGGCTCGCCGAACGGGAGGCGCGCCAAGCCCCGGGCCGCCTCTACGACAGGCTCTTCGTCCGCCACTGGAACGCCTGGGAGGACGGCCTCCGCTCGCACCTCCTCGTCGTGCCGGTGGCCGGCGGCGAGCCGGTGGACGTCACCCGCGGCCTCGACGCCGACGTGCCGGCCCCGCCCTTCGGCGGCATGGAGGAGGTCGCTTTCTCGCCCGACGGCCGCCAGCTCGCCTTCTCCGCGAAGGTGGCCGGGCGGGCGGAGGCCTGGTCGACCGACTTCGACATCTATCTCGTCCCCGCCGACGGCTCGGCGCCGCCGCGCGAGCTGACGCTCGACAACCCCGCCTGGGACGCCCGGCCGCTCTTCTCCCCGGACGGGCGCACGCTCGCTCACCTGGCGATGGAGCGCCCCGGTTACGAGGGCGACCACATCCGCGTCGTCCTCCGGCCGCTTTCCGGCGGGCCGCCGCGCGTCCTCGCCGCCGACTGGGACCGCTCGCCGGCCGAGATCGCCTTCTCGCCGGACGGCGGCACCCTCTACGCCACCGCGCCGGACGGCGGCGAGCAGCGTCTCTTCGCGCTCGACGCGCGCTCCGGCGCGGTCCGGGCCCTGAGCAGCGCCGGCACGGTGCGCGGACCCACCGCGAGCCGCGAGCGAGTGGTGTTCACGCTGGAGAGCCTCGAAGGCCCGGCCGAGCTCTGGTCGGTCCGCCCCGACGGCTCCGACCCCCGGCCGCTCACCGCGATCAACCGCGACCGGTTGGAGGGCGTCGCGCTGGGCTCTGCCGAGCAGTTCCACTTCCCCGGCTGGAACGACGAGCGGGTCCACGCCTGGATCGTGCAGCCGGCCAACCGCGACCCGGGCCGGCGCTACCCGCTGGTGCTCCTCCTTCATGGCGGGCCGCAGAGCAGCTTCGGCAACGAGTTTCGCTACCTCTGGAGCTCGCAGGTCTACGCCGGCGCCGGGTACGCGGCCCTGGCCGTGGACTTCCACGGCTCGACGGGCTACGGCCAGGCGTTCACCGATTCGATCCGCGGCGACTGGGGGGGGAAGCCGCTGGTCGACATCGAGCGCGGCATCGCCGCGGCGCTGGACCGCTACCCTTGGCTCGACGGCGAGCGCGTCTGCGTCCTCGGAGCCTCCTTCGGAGGCTACCTGGTGAACTGGATCGCCGGGCGGTGGCCGGGGCGCTTCCGCTGTTTGGTGAGCCACGCGGGTCCGTTCGACCTGCGCGAGCTCTCGCTGACGACCGACGAGCTCTGGCTGCCGGAATGGGAGCTCGGCGGCAGCTACTGGCAGGCGCCCGAGGAACACGAGCGGCACAATCCGGTGAACCACGTGGCGCGCTGGAAGACGCCCATGCTCATCCTCCACGGCGAGCTCGACTACGGGGTGCCGCAGGCCCAGGGGATCGCCGCCTTCACCGCGCTCCAGCGGCGCGGCATCCCGAGCCAGCTCCTGGCCACGCCGAACGAAGGACACTGGACGCTCCGTCCCGCCAGCTCCGTGCTCTGGCACGAGACCGTCCTCGCCTGGCTCGACCGCTGGTTGCGCCTCCCGCCATAGACGGTTCGCCATAAGCGCGCGCCCGCACCGCTGTCCCGGAATGACCCCGCTGCGGCAACCCATCCTTCTGGACCCTGCCGCGATGGACACCGCCTCGATCCTCCTGCCCGGCGCCCTGCGCCTCCGCCCGCTGCGCGCGCTGCTCGAGCCGGACGGCTCCTGCCTGCGGGTGTTCGATCTCGAGCGAGCGGCGGAGGTCGAGGTGCCGCAGGAGCTGCGCCTCCACGTCGCCTCGGCGCTCGACAGCGGCGACTTTGACGAGGCGCTCATCGACTGGCTGGTGAGCGCGGGGCTCATCACCTCCGAGAGCTGGCACTCGACGGCGGGTGTCGCCGGCGCCGCGTCCGAGAAGCCGCCGCCGGCGGGCTGCGTCCACGTCGACGGCGAGGTGCACGCGCGGCTCGACCTCGCCGACGAGGAGGGGCTCGCCGGCGCGCTCGACGCGCTGTTCGCCGCCGCGGCGGCCGCGGGCGCGGGCGCGGGGCGTGCCGTCCTGCACGTCGCCTGCGCCGGCGCCTTCCCCAGCGTCTCGGCCCTCGAGCGGGTGGTGCTCGAGGCCGAGCGGCGGTCGCACCAGACCGGCGTCGGCGCGCGGCACGAGCTGGCGCTCGCCTCCCCGGCGGTCACCACTGGCCTCGTCCGCTTCCTCGCCGAGACCCCCTTCCACCTGCGGCTGGCCGCCGAGGCGCCCGCCGGCGGCGTGGCGCCGGAGGGCTGGGCGGCCGCCGGCGAGGCGGTGCGGCGGGTGGAGCAGGCGATCCCCGGGCGGCTCACCGTCCAGGCGGTCCTCGGCCCGGGAGCGCGACTGCGCGACGTGGCCCTCTGGGCGCGCGGGCTCCGGCTGCGCCACCTCGACGCCGTGCCGCTCGGCGCCCATCCGGACGGGCCGCGGGAGGCAGACCTCGCCGCCTACCGCGACGACCTCCTGGCGCTGGCCGAGGAGCTCGCGGCGGCGCTCGGGCGCGACCCCCTGCCGCTCGATCTCCAGCCGCTCACCTCGGTCGCGCGGCGAGTGATCCGCGGCGCCGCCGGCGCCTACCGCCGGCGCGGCGACCGCCCGCTGGCGGAGGCGCGGCGGCGCAGCGCCG
>DASUNQ010000172.1:0-3983 GCA_036277075.1 Thermoanaerobaculia bacterium | reverse complement strand
GGGAGGCATCGCCGCCGGGGCGCCGGGCGAGGCGCTCAACGCCTCCCCGCTCCGCGTCGGCTCCGTCCCGCCGCCTTCGACCGGCGGCACCGCCGAGCCCAACGACGCGCCCTACGGCGACGTCTTCTTCGAGAGCGCCGGCGTCAATCCGTTCGTCGACACCGAGGACGACCGGCTCTCGACCTTCGGCCTCGACGTGGACACCGGCTCCTACACGGTGGTGCGCCGCTACCTGACCGACGGCCACCTGCCGCCGGCCGCGGCGGTGCGGGTCGAGGAGATGGTCAACGCCTTCGACTACGGCGACCCGGCGCCGCGCGACCGCGACTTCGCGGTGCGCGCCGAGGGCGCCCCCTCACCGTTCGCCGACGGCGAGCGCTACCGCCTGCTCCGCTTCGGCATCCGGGCGCGGACGGTGAGCGCCGCCGAGCGCAAGCCGGCGGTGCTCACCTTCGTCGTCGACGTCTCCGGCTCGATGGAGGAGGAGAACCGCCTCGAGCTGGTGAAGCAGGCGCTCGGGCTGCTCCTCGACGAGCTGCGCCCCGAAGACCGGGTCGCGCTGGTCGTCTACGGCGACGAGGGGCGGGTGGTCCTCGACCACACCAGCGACAAGGGGGCGATCCGCCGCGCCATCGAGCGGCTCGTCGCCGAAGGCTCGACGAACGCCGAGGAGGGGCTCCTCCAGGGGTATCGGCTGGCCGAGCAGGGCTTCCGCCGCGGCGCCGTCAACCGGGTGATCCTCTGCTCGGACGGCGTCGCCAACGTCGGCGCCACCGGGCCGGAGACGATCCTGGCGCGCATCGGCCGCGACGCCGAGCGCGGCATCGAGCTGACGACGGTGGGCTTCGGCATGGGCAACTACAACGACGTGCTGATGGAGCGGCTCGCCGACCAGGGGGACGGCCGCTACGCCTACGTCGACACCGTCGAGGAGGCGCGGCGGATCTTCGTCGAGGACCTGACCGGCACGCTCCAGACCATCGCCTCCCAGGCGCGGGCGCAGGTGGAGTTCAACCCGGCGGTGGTGGCGCGCTGGCGCCTGCTGGGCTACGAGAACCGCGACATCGCCGACCGCCGCTTCCGCGACGACACCGTGGACGCCGGCGAGATCGGGGCCGGGCACGGGGTGACCGCGCTCTACGAGATCAAGCTCGCCGAGGACGCTCCCGCCTTCCTGCCGGCGGCCACCCTGCGCCTGCGCTGGCGCTCCGAGCGCAGCGAGCGCTTCGAGGAGGCCGCCCGCACGCTGCGCGCCGCCGACTTCGCGGCGAGCTGGGAGAGCGCGCCCCGCGCCCTGCGTCTGGCGTCGGTGGTGGCGGAGCTCGCCGAGATCCTGCGCGGCTCCTACTGGGCCAAGGAGGGGGACCTCGAGGCGCTCGCCCGCCGCGCCCGGCGGCTGGCGACGACCGGCGACGCGCGGGTCATCGAGCTGGCGGAGCTGATCGAAAAGGCGCGAAGCCTTTCGCGCCGGGCTCCAGTCAATCCCTAGGAGTGCCGTCCGTCCCGCGTCCAGCGGGATGGACTCCTAGGCCTCCGAGCTCCGCGGCCAGGACGGCGAGTAGGAAAGGCGCGAAGGCTTTCGCGCCGGGCTCTAATCGACCCACGACTACAATGCCAGCGTGCCCGCGTTCCGCATCGTGCTCGCCAAGGAGGACTTCAAGTTCTCCTCCGCCCACTTCACGATCTTCGGCGCCGGGCGGGCGGAGCTCTTCCACGGCCACAACTACCACGTCGCGGTGGAGCTGGCCGGCGACGCGCTCGACGACTGGGGCCTCCTCGCCGACATCGCGGCGGTCAAGCAGGCGATCCGCGCCGCCTGCGCCCGTCTCGACAGCCGCACCCTGATCCCGGTCGCCAGCGGCGAGATCGCCTGGTCGCGCCAGGGGGAGGCGGTCGAGGTGCGCTTCGACGAGCGGCTCTACCGCCTGCCGGCCGCCGACGTCCTCCTCCTGCCGCTCGCCAACACCTCGATGGAGCTGCTGGCGCGGATGCTCTGGGAGGAGATCGCGCCGCGGCTCGCGGAGTCGCGCGTCGAGGTCCTGGCGGTGTCGGTCGAGGAGTCCGCGGGCCAGCGCTGCGTCTACGAGAGCCGCATCTCCCGCCCCTTCCAGGAGGCGAGCCTCCCGCGCCGGTAGTCGGCCGCCCCGAGCGCCAGGACCGCCGCCAGGAGGAGGGCGTCGGCCGGCCAGAGGAGCCCCCAGAGCGGCGCGTGGCCGGACCCCGAGCGCAGGAGGGCCGAGGCCGCGGCGCCGGCGGTCCAGAGGAGGACGGCCTCCACCGGGCGACCGGCGGCGAGGGCGACCGCGCAGCCTGCCGCCGGCAGGACGGTCGCCGCCAGCGCCGCAGCGAGCACCCCCGGGCGGCCGCCGAAGAGCCCCCCTAGGTTGCGGCGCCAGCCGCGCACCGCCTCGCCGAGGCCGCGGTACATGCGCACCGCGAGCCCTCCGGTGCGGAAGAAGCCGCAGTGGCAACCGGCGTCCCGCAGCCGGCGCGCCAGCGCGACGTCGTCGATCGCGGCGTCCTTGATCGCGGCGAAGCCGCCGGCGCGGGCGAGCGCATCCCGCCGCACCAGGATGTACTGCCCGTTGGCCACCGCCGGCCCCGCCCCCGAGGCCGCCGCCTCCCAGTCGCCGAGGAGGGCGTCGAGGAGCGCGAAGACCGCGGGGACCAGCAGGTTCTCCCCGCCGCGCGCCTCCTGCCGGCCGGCGAGCGAGACGAGATCGAGCCGCCGCGCGGCGGCCGCGGCTAGAGCGCGGGCGAGGAGGTCGGGAGCGTGGCGGGTGTCGGCGTCGCTGAGGAGGACCCAGGGCGTGTCGGTCGCGGGGAGGCCAGCGGCCAGGGCGTGGAGCTTGCCCCGCCAGCCGGCGGGGAGCGGGCCAGCCTCCATCCAGGCCAGCCGCGGCTCCCCCGCCGCGCGGGCGGCGACGAGCGCCGCGGTGCCGTCCGACGAGCCGTCGTCCACCACCAGGACGCGCGGGCGCACGCTCTGGGCGAGGAGCGAGTCGAGGCAGGGGCCGACGTTGGCGGCCTCGTCGCGCACCGGCAGGAGGACGGTGACGGGCTCCCCGGCGGCGGCGCCGGGCGGGGGCGGCGGCGGGGGGAGGGTCGGGGCGCGGCGCCGCCGGTCGTCCACCACCGCGGCCGCGCCGAAGAGCAGGGCGGCGGCGGCCACGGCGAGCGCCAGCGCCGGTCCGATCAAGAGACGGTGAAGGGCCCTTCCTTGACCTCGACGCCCAGCCGCAGCTCGAGCTCGCGCTCCACCTCACCCGGCTGCGGGAAGCGGCCCACCTTCTTCTTGGAGAAGACGACCTCGTTCTCGTACGTCACTTCGAAGACCCCGCCCTTGCCCTTGATCAGGTTCGGGCGGACGCCGAAGCGCTGCTCGATCTCGGCCGCCAGACCGGCGGCGCGGGGGTAGTAGTTTCAGACGACGCAGTACTCGATGCCGACGGAGCTCGCCATCGCGGGGCACCTCCTTCGCCGGGGATTATAGGCCGCCCCGGACGGCGGCCCAGGGCCGGCCAGGGCTCCCGGCGGCCGCCTGGTCGGAGTCCGTCTCTACCTACTGAGAGGGTGAAATTTGGCGCGGAGTATGTTATAAGGTGCAGCCGGCCCGCCCGAGCGGGACAACCAAATTCGACGAAATGAGGCTGCTCTCCCCTCCCGGGTCGGTCTCGGGGGGGTGAAATCCAGATCGTCTCTCTAACTGACGGAGGAACGGAATGAAAGGCGAGGCGCCCACGATGACGCAGAAGGAGATGGCCCAGATGCGAGCGCAGCTCGAAGGCACGCCCGACATCGAGGAGGCCGCGGAGCTGATGAACCTGGCCGGCAACTCCACGCGGCTGAAGCTCCTGTACCTCCTCGAGAACATGAAGGAGCTGTGCGTCTGCGACTTGGCCGAGATGCTCGGCGTCTCCGTTTCGGCCGTGTCGCAGCACTTGGCCAAGCTCAAGGCTTACGGCCTCGTCGCGCCGCGGCGC
>DASUNQ010000171.1:0-11813 GCA_036277075.1 Thermoanaerobaculia bacterium | reverse complement strand
GGGCGATGCGGGCGTCGGTGGTGGTGCCGGCGTGGGCGCCGGCCCCGGGGCCGGCGGCGGCGGAGGATCGGGGTGCGGGGGCGGCGGCTCGGGCAGCGACGGCTCGCCCTGCACCGCGCGGACCGCCGCCTGCTCGGCCTCAACCGCCCGGCGCTCGGCCTCGCGCGCCCGCTCCTCGGCGTCGGCGACGCTCTGGCGCATCTGCTCGAGGCGTTTCTGGCGGGCTTCGTCGTCCGCTCGCAGCGCTTCCAGCCGCTTGGCCTCGGCCGCCCGCTGTTCGGCGGCCTTGGTCCGCTCCTCGATCTGGCGCAACCGCTCCTCGGCCTCGGCGATCGAGCGCTCCTGGGCCTGACGCTCCTCTTCCAGCCGGTGTTCGGCGGTCCGGAGTTCCGCCGAGGGGCCTGCCTGGGCGGCGGCGGGCGGCGCAAACTGCCGCTGGCGCTCTTCCTCCAGCCGGCGGTCGGCCTCGACCCCGATCCGCCGCTCCTCGAACCGGACCTGCTCTGCCTTGTCCTGGACCCTCTGCTGGGCCGCCAGGGTGTCGTACTCGGTCGGGGCGGGCGGGACCGCGCCGACCGGGGGCGCGAGGGGCGGCATCGGTGAGGCCGGAGTGGGCGGCAGCGGTTGCACCTGGGTGGGCGGCTCCGCCGGCGCCGGCGCCGTGGGAGTCTGCGGCTGGCCGGCAGCGGCCGCCTCGACCGGCTCGCCCCCCTGCACCTGAGCCGTCGCCCGCTCGTTCGCCGCCCGCGCCGCGGCCAGGCGCTGCTCGGCGAGGGCGACTTCGTGCTTGCGGGTGCCGCCCCCGTACTTGATCCCGAAGAAGCTCTTCTCACGCGGGGCGCTCGCAGCGGCAGCGGTCCCGGCGGCGGCTGCAGCGGCACCGGCTGCGGGCCCGGGGCTCGCCTGGGGCTGCGCAGGGGGCGCGGCTTGCGGGGGACCCACTCCGCCCCGTCGCTGCACGCGCCGGATGGCGCGCTCGTCGCGCCGGCGCTTGGCCTCGTCGCGCCGGGCATCCCGTTTCCGCAGGCGCTCGGCGCGCTGTTCTTCGCGGACCCGGCGCCGGCGCTCCTTCGCCGACTCCGGCCCCCGCACCGCAGGTGGGACCGGCGGGCCGACCGCGGGCATCTGGGCGGTCTGAGCGGCGGCCGGCGCTGCCGCAGCAACGGGCGCGGCGGCCTGACCGGGTGGGCCGGGTGCGGGCGAAGGAACCGGCGGTGGCGGCGGACCGCCCTGAGAGCCGGTCGCGGCCTGGCGCTGATCCTTCTCCTTGCTGCGCCGCTGGGCGATGCTGACGACGAGGAGCAGGATCAGGATCGCCACCACCAGCGCCGCGACGAAGTACTCGGTGTGATCGCTGACGTAGTCGGAAACTTCGTCCGGGAAGGAGTCGGCACGCGCCTGCGCCGGAGCGACGAGGGCGAGCGAGGCGAGAGCCGTAAACCACGCAGAGAGGAGCCGACGGGTCCGCATCGCCCTGAATCCTTGCAGGTGGCCCGGCAGTTGCAAGCCCGGCGCGCGGACGCTCAGCGCATCCGGCTCTTGAACTCCCGCTCGACCTCGCGGCGGACGTCGCGGTCAGCGATCTCGCGCCGCCGGTCGCGCCCCTCCTTGCCCCGCGCGAGCGCCAGCTCCACCTTCGCCCGCGGCCCCTTGAAGTAGATCCTGGTCGGGACCAGGGTGAGGCCTTTCTGGGCCGTTTTGCCGACCAGCCGCTCGATCTCGGCCCGGTGCAGGAGCAGCTTGCGCGGGCGTTCGGGGTCGTGGGCGTCGGCGGTGGCGAACTCGTACGGCGGGATGTGCAGCTTGCGCAGCCAGACCTCGCCGTCCTCGACCACCGCGTAGGCGTCGGTCATCTGGGCCTTGCCGCCGCGCAGCGCCTTCACCTCCGAGCCCCTCAGCACGATCCCGGCCTCGAGCTTCTCGACCAGCTCGAACTTGTGCCTGGCGCGGCGGTTGGTGACGACGTCGCCCGA
Source organism: Thermoanaerobaculia bacterium (assembly GCA_036277075.1). Lineage (GTDB taxonomy): Bacteria > Acidobacteriota > Thermoanaerobaculia > Multivoradales > UBA5704 > DASUNQ01. The sequence continues at coordinate 9,840 of DASUNQ010000171.1, read as the reverse complement.
GGCGGGCTGGCGCTTCTTGTCGCCCTTCTTAGCCATCGGCCAGCTCCAGCTCGGCGCGGCCGCGCTCGGGGTCGACGCCCGCGACCCGCACCGCGACCGGATCGCCGAGGCGCAGGGTCGCCTTCGAGCCCGCCGCGACCAGGGCGACCTCGGCCCGGTCCAGCTCGTAGCGCCCGCCGGGCAGCCGGCGGGCCGGCAGCATCCCCTCGTAGACATCGCCCAGCTCGCCGCCGAAGGAGACGAAGGCGCCGGCCCGGATCACGCCGGAGACCTCGCCCTCGAAGACCGCGTCGAGACCGCGCTCGCCGAGCTCCCGTTCGAGCAGGTAGGCGGCGCAGACGTCGTCGGCCTCGTGCTCGAGCTTCGCCGACTCGCGCTCCCGCGCCGAGCTGTCGGCGGCGACCTCACGCGCTTCCGCCAGCCGCGGCGCCTCCTCCCCCTCTCCCAGCGAGGCCAGCAGCGCGCGGTGGACGAGGAGGTCGGGATAACGCCGGATCGGCGAGGTGAAGTGCGTGTAGGCGGCGCTGCCCAGCCCGGCGTGGCCGGCGTTGCGCTCGCTGTACTGGGCCTGCTTCAGGGATCGCAGCACGAGGGAGGTATACGCCTCCCGGCCGTGACCGCGCCGCGCGGCCTCCCGCCGGGCGAGGCGGCTGGCCTCCGCCGCCACCGCCCCCGCCTCGCGCGGCGAGAGCCCCTGGCCGAGCGGCGGCGTCGGCACCCCGAGCGCCGCCAGCTGCTCGATCAGCCGCTCGATCCGGGTCGGGTCGGGCTGCTCGTGGACGCGGTAGGTCGCCGGCACCCGCTCGCGCTCCAGCCGCTCGGCGACCTGCTCGTTGGTGAGGATCATCAGCCGCTCGATCAGCCGGTGGGCCTCGGTCTGCTCGACCGCATGGGCGCCGGTCACGTCGCCCTTGGCGTCGAAACGGAACTCCGGCTCGATCGACTCGACGTCGAGCGCGGTCGCGCCCCTCCGCTCGCCGAGCCCGGCGGCGACCTCGCGGGCCGCGAGGAGCGGTTCGGCGACGGCCTCGGGAGCCGGGACGCGGCCGGCGAAGATCGCGTCGAGCTGGTCGTAGTCGAGGCGGACGTCGGAGCGGATCCGGCTGCGGTAGAAGCGGGCCGAGAGCGGCTCGGCGCCCGGCCCCAGCTCGATCTCGGCGGTCACCGCCAGCCGCTCCACCCCGGGCGCGAGGCTGCAGGCCTCGCTGCTCAGCGCGTGGGGCAGCATCGGCTCGACCGCGCCGGGGACGTAGGTGCTGTTCGCCCGCCGCCGCGCCTCCAGGTCGAGCGGGCTGCCGGGCCGCACGTGCGCGGCGACGTCGGCGATGTGGACCCAGACCCGCGCCCCGTCCCCCTCGCGCTGGGCCGAGACGGCGTCGTCGAAGTCCCGCGCCGTGGCCGGGTCGACGGTGAAGGTCGAGAGCGCGGTCAGGTCGCGGCGGGAGCCGGGATCGCGCTCCACCGCCCGCGCCGCCTCGGCGGCCTCCACCTCCAGCGCGGCGCGGAAGCCGCGGAAGCCGAGCCGCTCGCGCAGCATCTCCTCGACCGCGTCGCGAGCCCGCAGCCGCGGCCCGCGGCGCTGTCCCCGGTGGGGGCGCGGACCGGCCTGGCGGCGCGCGGCGCGCCCGCGCCTGCGCCCGCCCTGCGGCCGTCCGCCACTCAACCCGGGACCTGGCCGGCGAGCACCCCCAGCGCCCGCTCGGCGGCCTCGTCGGCGCCGGTCGCGGGGTCGTTGCGGGCGACGACGTCGGGGTGGATGCCGCGGCTGTTCGCCAGGTTGACCCCCTCCGCGGTGAAGTATTCGCCGATCGTCAGCTTCAGGGCGCCGCCGTTGGAGAGCCGCTTCTCCTCCTGGAAGACGCCCTTGCCGAAGGACCGGGTGCCGATCACCGTGGCGCCGCCGACGTCGGCCAGGGCGGCGGCGAGGATCTCCGCCGCGGAGGCGGTGTTGCGGTCGATCAGGACAATCACCGGCAGGCTCGTGAGCCGGCCGCCGACGGTCTCGTGGACGCTGCGCCCCTGGGTGCGCGAGGCGGTCGAGACCACCACCTTCCCCTCCGGCAGGAAGATGCTGGCGCTGCGCACCGCCTCTTCGAGCAGGCCGCCGGGGTTGGCGCGGAGGTCGAGCACGATCCCCTCGGCGCCTTCGGCCTCGATCCTGCGGACGGCTTCGGCGAGCGCCGCGTGGGCGTCGACGCTGAAGCTGAGCATGCGGATGTAGCCGAGCCTGCGCCCGCGCACCGACTCGATCCGCGAGCTTACGTTCGGCAGGCTCACCTCAGCCCGGGTCAGGGTCAGCTCGCGGGCCTTGCCGCTCTTGGCGTCGAGCACCCCGATCGTCACCTCGGTCCCCTCCGGGCCTTTGATCTTCGCCGTCGCCTCGGCGCTGCTCTGCCCGGCGATCGATTCCCCGTCGACCGAGACGATCGTGTCGCCCGGCTCGATCCCCGCCTCCGCCGCCGGCGAGCCGCCGAAGACCCGGGTCGTCCGCAGGCCGCGCTTGACCTGGGCCACGGTCAGGCCGATCCCGGAGAAGCGGCCCTCGATCTGCTGGCTGAAGCGTTCGAGGCTTTCCGGCGAGAAGTATTCGGTGAAGCGGTCCTCGTGGCGGCGGCGCAGCTCACGGACCATCCCCTGCAACGAGGCGTCGCCCAGCTCGCGGTCGTCGACCGAGCGGTAGTAGTTGTTCTGGATCACTTCCGCCGCTTCCGCGGTGAGGCCGGCGGGCGAGGCGACGAAGGCGTCGCGGAGGAAGCCCGGCAGCTTTTCCGGGTGGCCGCCGAGCCAGAGCCCGAAGCAGAGGAGGGCGAGCAGCGCGGAGCCGAACGCCACCGCGGCGCGTGCTCTCACCGCGCCCTCAGATCTTGAGGAAGCGCCGCAGGGTGACGCCGGAGCCGATCGTCGAGACGAGGACCGCGGCGGCGAAGAGGATCGCGACCAGGGTGGGGAACGCCAGGGTGCTGGTGTTCTGCGCCTCCAGCAGCCCGACGGAGTCGCCGAGCGGGTCGACGATGGTGATCTTGCCGAGCCACAGGATCAGTATGGCTATCACGCTGCCGGCGAACCCGACCACGATCCCCTCGATCATGAACGGCCAGCGGATGAACCAGCGGGTGGCACCGACCAGGCGCATCACCTCGACCTCGCGGCGGCGGGTGTAGATCGAGAGCCGGATCGTGTTGCCGACCAGCATCAGCGAGGCGACGACCAGGAGCGCGGTGATCACGGTGAGCACGATCTTCACCGCGCTGGTCACCCGCTCGATCTGCTCGGCGGCCTGCTGACGGATGAACTCGTTGCTGATGATCGGCGAGATCGGGCGCTGCGCGCCCTGGGGGTCGGTGGGGATCACCGCCGCCCGGATCCCCTCCAGGTTGGCGGCGTCGTCGGCCTTCACTTCGAGGCTCGCCGGCAGCGGGTTGGAGTTGAGCTGTTCGAGGATCGATTTGTCCTCGAGGTCCTCGCGCAGCGTCGCCAGCGCCGCGCTCTTGCTGATGAAGCTCACTTCGTCGACGTGCGGAATCCCCTCGATCTCGGCTTCCAGGGCGCGGACTTCGCCCGGGGTCGCGTCCTCGAAGAGCGCGTACTGGACGTTGAGCTGGCTGCGGACCTCCTCGCTCTTGCCCTGGGCGGTCTGGAAGACCGGGATCAGGACCCCGAGCAGGACCACGGTGACGACCGTGGTCACCACCGCGGCGAGGCTCGGCGCGGCGTTGCGGCGCAGCGCGCGGACGGCCTCCTGTAGGAAGAAGACGATGCGGGACATCAGAACAGGCGCTCGTGGTCGTGGCCGTTGGTCTGGCCCTCGGGCCCGACTCCCATCTCGGCCCGCATCCGCAGCCCGAACTCGGTCGTCGACTCCTCGGTGTAGCCGCCGCTGACCTCGTCGCGGACGACGCGGCCCTCGTACAACTCGACCACCCGGCGCTGCATGCTGTCGACCATCTCGCGGTCGTGGGTGACGACGACGACCGTGGTCCCGGTCTTGTTGATCCGGTAGAGCAGCTGCATGATTCCGATCGAGGTGACCGGGTCGAGGTTGCCGCTGGGCTCGTCGGCGAGCAGCAGCGGCGGGTGGTTGACGAAGGCGCGGGCGACGGAGACGCGCTGCTGCTCCCCGCCGGAGAGCTGGTCGGGATAGCTGTGCAGCTTGGTCGAGAGGCCGACCAGGCGCAGCGTCGCCGGGACCTGATCACGGATCTGGGCGCGGCTGGCGCCGAGCACCTGCAGGGCGTAGGCGACGTTGTCGTAGACGGTCCGGTTGGGCAGCAGCTTGAAGTCCTGGAAGACCGTGCCGATGTTGCGCCGCAGGTGCGGGATCTTCTTCTCCGGCAGGGCGCCGATGTCGCGGCCGGCGATCTTCACCCGGCCTTCGGTCGCATCGAGCTCGCGGATCAGCATCTTGATCAGGGTCGACTTGCCGCACCCGGTGGGGCCGACCAGGAAGACGAACTCGCCGCGGCCGATTGCCAGCGAGACCCGGTCTAGCGCCATGTGGCCGCCGGAGTAGACCTTGGTCACCTCGTCGAGCTCGATGATCGGCGCGCGCCGCCCACGGGAGCGTGGTGCCCCCTCGTCGGGTCGCCTGTTCCTCTTCGATCTCGCCATGCCGGTGGTGGGTTCTGCGGACACAGGGTGACTCCTTCGCCGCGCCGGCCACGCAAGACGGCGCCCAAAAACAATTCGCGGAATGCTAGCGAATTGTTAGGAAGCGCTTATATTTGCCCGTGAATGGGCGGGCGGGAGACGATCGGCTTCAGCAGCAGCGCCTCGCGGGCGCGGTCGGCGATCCCGGCAGCGGTGAGGCCGAAGTGCTCCATGCAGGCCTCACCGGTCCCGGAAATCCCGAACTCGTCGCCCATCCCGAGGGCGAAGATCGGCACCGGGTGCTGCTCGGCGGCGGCCTCGCGGATCGCGTCGGAGAGGCCGCCGGCGACGCGGTGCTCCTCTGCCGTGACCCCGACCCCGGTCTTCGCCAGGGACTCGATCACGGCCTCGTTGGCAAGCGGCTTGACGATCGAGACGTTGACCACCTCGGCCTCCACCCCGTCCTCGGCCGCCAGCGTCTCGGCGGCCTCGAGTGCCCGCCAGACCATGTGGCCGCAGGCGAAGATCGAGATGTCGGCGCCCTCGCGCAGGACGTCGACCCCGCTGCCCAGGCTCTCGGGGATCTCCGGGTAGACGATCGGCGTCGCCGGCCGTCCGAAGCGCAGGTACATCGGCTCCTCGGAGCGCTCGTAGGAGTCGAGCACGGCGCGGTAGGCCTGGTTGTAGTCGGCCGGGACGACGACCTGCATCTTCGGCATCACCCGCATCAGGGCGATGTCCTCGATCATCTGGTGGGAGGCCCCGTCCTCGCCGAGGGAGACGCCGCCGTGGCTGGCGCAGACGCGCACTTTCAGCTCGTTGTGGGCGATCCCGAGGCGGACCTGGTCGTAGGCCCGGCCGGTGGCGAAGATCGCGAAGGTCGAGGCGTAGGGGACCTTGCCGGTGGCGGCGAGCCCGCAGGCCATCGACATCATCCCGGCCTCGGCCGCACCGCAGTTGAAGAAGCGCTCCGGAAACCGTTCGCCGAACTTGATCGACTGGGTGGAGACGGCGAGGTCGGCGTCGAGGGCGACGACCTCCTCGTGGGTCTCGCCGAGCTCGACCAGGGCGGCGCCGTAGGCGGCCCGGGTCGCGGTCGGCTCGGACTTGGCCTCAGGCATCCGCCCCTCCATCGCTCGCGCCGCCTTGCAGCGCCTCATCCTGCTCACCCAGTCGCGCTTCCAGCTCCTCCAGCGCCTCGGTGGCCTGCTCCTGCGACGGCGGCTTGCCGTGGAAGCCGAAGCGCCCTTCCATGAAGGAGACGCCGCGGCCCTTCTTGGTCTGGCAGACGATCGCGGCCGGGCGGCGCAGGGTGCGGCTGCGCTCCAGCGCCTCGACGATCGCGCCCATGTCGTGGCCGTCGATCTCGATCGCGTCCCAGCCGAAGGCCTCGAACTTGGCGCGGACGTCGCCGGTGTCCATCACTTCCTCGGTGGTGCCGTCGGTCTGCAGGTGGTTGTAGTCGACGATCGCGGTCAGGTTGGGGACGCCGAAGTGGGCCGCCGCGGCCGCCCCCTCCCAGGTCTCCCCCTCCTGGATGTCGCCGTCGGAGAGGACGCCGAAGACGTGGGCGGTGTCGTCGAGCCCGTCGAGCCGCAGCGCCAGCGAGATCCCGACGCACATCGAGAGGCCCTGGCCGAGCGAGCCGGTCGATACCTCCACCCCGGGCGTGCGGTTCATGTCCGGGTGGCCCTGCAGCTGCTGGCCGATCTTGCGCAGCCCCATCAGGTCTTCGCGCGGGAAGTAGCCGAACTCGGCCAGGGCGGCGTACTGGATCGGCGCCGCGTGGCCCTTGCAGAGGACGAAGCGGTCGCGCTCGCGCCAGCCGGGGTTGGCGGGGTCGTGGCGCAGCGCCCGGAAGTAGAGGGCGGTGACGATGTCGGCCGCCGAGAGCGAGGAGTCGAGGTGGCCGGACTTGGCGACCGCGAGCATCCGCACGCAGTTGATCCGCAGCACCGTCGCGTAGCGCTCCAGCTCGACAGCGCCGAGCTGGCGGCCGTCGACTGCAGGGGGCGCGGGGGCTGGGTCCGGGACCGGCTTCAGGTGCATGCGGGCGCGAGGCTACCCGATCGCGACCATTCGCTCGATCGGAACTCGCGCACGCTCGGCGATTTCGCTGGAGACGGTGACCTCGAACTTCATCTCGCGCAGCGAGTCGCGCAGTTTCGGCAGGGTGATCATCTTCATGTACTTGCAGAAGGCCATCCGGTTGGCCTCGATCAGGTTGGCCCGCGGCGCCGCCTGCTGCAGCGGGTAGAGCATCCCGTTCTCGGTGGCGACGATGAAGCTGCCGTCGGGGTTCCGCTCGACGTGCTGCAGCATCCCCGAGGTGGAGAGCAGGTGGACGCCCTCGGGGTCGAGATCGCCGGAGGCGACGTACTCCATCGCCTGGGTCGCGCAGCCGCACTCGGGGTGGATCAGGAACTCGGCCTCGGGGTGCTCGGCCCGGGTCTGGGCGATGTCGCCGGGCCGGATCCCGGCGTGGACGTGGCACTCGCCGTCCCAGATATGGAAGCGGGCGCGCCGCTCGGGGTCCTCGTGCAGCCCGGTTTCGCGCTCGACGAAGGCGCCGAGCCACATGTCGGGGCCGAAGAGGATCTCGGTCTCGGGACCGTGCTCGGCCCAGATGTGCTCGACCACCTTGACCGCGTTGGAGGAGGTGCAGCAGTAATCGGTCTCCGCCTTCACCTCGGCCGAGGTGTTGACGTACATCACCACCAGGGCGCCGGGGTGCTCGGCCTTCCAGGCGCGCAGCTGGTCGGCGTCGATCGAGTCGGCGAGCGAGCAGCCGGCGTCGAGGTCGGGGATCAGCACCGTCTTCTCCGGCGAGAGGATCGAGGCGGTCTCGGCCATGAAGTGGACGCCGCAGAAGGCGATCGCCTCGGCGTCGGTGGCCGCCGCCTCACGGGAGAGGCCGAGCGAGTCGCCGAGGTGGTCGGCGACGTCCTGGACCTCGGGCAGCTGGTAGTTGTGGGCGAGGATCACCGCGTTGCGCTGCGCGGCGAGCGCGCGGATTTCCTTGCTGAGGGCGTCGACCTCTTCCGGAGAGAGGTCCGGTGCGATCGTAGGTTGGATCGTCGGGAGCTCCTGCATGAGCCCTTCCTTTGCCTGATGTTCGCTGGCGGGGCAAAGGTTGCCCGGACCAGTCGAATGAACGTCTTCGAAGTCTACCGCGCAAGACTTGTGGGATGCCAGAGTTGCCGGAGGTCGAGATCGTCTGTCGCAGGCTCGATGCGGCCCTCGCGGGCGCGGAGGTCGAGTCAGCGCTGGCGCCGGGGATGAACGTGATGAAGACGTTCGAGCCGCCGCTCGAAGAGCTCTCCGGGCGGAAGCTGACCGGGGTGCGGCGGATCGGCAAGATGCCGGTGGTCGAGTTCGGCGAGCTCTCGCTGCTGATCCACCTGATGTCGGCGGGCAGGCTTCGCATCTTCGACAAACGGGCCTCGATCAAAGACCGGGCCTCGCGGGTGCTGGTCCGGCTCGCCGACGGGCGCGAGCTGCGGCTGCGCGAGTTCGGGACCAAGCAGCGCGCCTGGGCGAAGCTGCTCCCCTCCGATCAGGTCGGCGAGGACGAGATGGTGAAGAGGCTCGGACCCGAAGCCTGGCCCGCGCCCCCGCTCGAGGAGTTCGCCGCCGCGATCGACCTGCCGCGCCACCTCCACCCGCTGCTGCGCCACCAGAAAGACATCGCCGGGATCGGCCGCTCCTGGGTCGACGAGATCCTCTGGGAGGCCCGCCTCTCCCCGTTCAAGAAAGGCTCGGAGCTGGGAGCGGAGGAGGTCGAGCGCCTGCACGCGGCGCTGCACGTGCTCGGCGACGCGATCGAGCACTACGAGCGGACGATCGGCGAGGAGGTACCCGACAAGGTGCCGATGCCGCTGCAGGTGCACAAGCGGGAGGGCGAGCCCTGCCCGCGCTGCGGCACCACGATCGAGGCGGTCTTCTTCTCCGAGCACCAGACGAACTACTGCCCGCAGGAGCAGACCGGCGGCAAGGTGCTGAAGGACCGCCGCCTCTCGAAACTGCTCAAGTAGGGCGCCGCCGAGCCGGCCTAGGCGGGCTCGAGCAGGAGGCTGAAGTCGAGGCTGGGAGCGGAGTGGGTGAGGGCGCCGACGGAGATGAAGTCGACGCCGGTCTCGGCGATCCCGCGCACCGTCTCCAAATCGACCCCGCCGGAGGCCTCCAGCGGGGGGCCCTCCGCCCCGCCGGCGTTTTCGTCGCGCAAGCGGACCGCGTCGCGCAGGGTCCCCTCATCCATGTTGTCGAGCAGCAGCCGGTCGGCGCCGGTGCCGAGCGCGTAGGCGACCTCTTCGAGGTCGCGGACCTCGACCTCGATCGGCAGGTCGGGATGGGCGGTGCGGGCGCCGTAGACCGCTTTGGCGACGCTGCCGGCGGCGGCGATGTGGTTCTCCTTGATCAGGATCGCGTCGTAGAGCCCGAGACGGTGGTTGCGCCCACCGCCGGCTGCCACCGCGGCCTTCTCCAGCGCTCGCAGCCCCGGCGTCGTCTTGCGGGTGTCGAGGATGGCGGCGCCGGTGCCGGCGACCGCCTCGACGAAGCGGGCGGTGAGGGTGGCGACGCCGGAGAGGTGGCCGAGGAAATTGAGCGCGGTGCGCTCGGCGGCAAGCAGCGCGCGCGCCGACCCGGCGGCGAGCAGGACCTCGGCCGGCACCCCCTCCCTCCACTGGCCCTCGACCACGAGGTTGTCGACGTCCTCGACCCCGCACTGGCGCATCGCCTCGGCGACCGCGGCGAGCCCGTAGACGACCCCGGGAGCTTTCTGCACGACCCGCGCCCGCGCCCGAGCATCGGCCGGCACGGTCGCCTCCGAGGTGATGTCGCCGGGCCCGACGTCCTCGGCCAGCGCCCGCGCGACGATCTCCTGCAGCGCTGCATCGGTCTCGGCCATCGCGCCAGCCTAAATCAGTGCTTGATGTCGCACTTTCTCTCGCTATCCGGGAGGAACTGCGACATCAAACGGGGTGGATCTCACGTTCGGGTACCGCGAAGCGTTTAATCCACGTGGTGAGCAAACTCCCCCCGTTCCAGGTGCTGATCGACCAGCACGCCGCCGATGTGATGGCGGTGCTGCGTGGGGCGGTCGGCCGCGACGGCGCCGAGGACTGCTTCCAGGAGACGTTCCTCTCCGCCCTGCGCGCCTACCCGAAGCTGGAGGACGATCGCAACCTGCGCGGCTGGCTGGTGACGATCGCCCACCGCAAGGCGATCGACCACCACCGCGCCCGCGGCCGC
>DASUNQ010000170.1:0-10081 GCA_036277075.1 Thermoanaerobaculia bacterium | reverse complement strand
CGCCGCACCGCGCCGCCGGTCGTCGCCAGCACGAAGGCGCCGGTCCCGAAATGCGCCGCGGCAGTCCCCTCCGCCCAGCCGCCGTGCCCGAGGAGCGCCGCCTGCTGGTCGCCGAGCATGGCCCGCAACGGCACCCCCTCTACCTCGCCCCAGGCGCCGGCGCTGGGCGCGAGCGCGGGCAGCGCCGCCGCCGGCACCCCCCAGAGCGCGCAGAGCTCCGGCGACCAGCGGTCCTCTTCCAGGTCGTAGAGCAGGGTGCGGCCGGCCTGCCCCGGCTCGGTCGCGTCGCGGCCGGCCAGGCGCCGCACGAGCCAGGCGTCGAGGGTGCCGGCGACGAGCTCGCCGCCCCGCGCCCGCGCGAGCCCGTCGGGGAGCGCCTCCAGCAGGCCCGCGAGCTTGGGCGCCGCGTAGTGCGGCGACAGCCGGAGGCCGGTGCGGCGCGCCACCTCCTCGGCGTGCGCGGCCATCCCGCGCACCCGCCCGGCCTCGCGCCGGTCCTGCCACGAGATCGCGGGGGTGAGCGGCCGCCCGGTCGCCCGCTCCCACACCAGGCAGGTCGAGCGCTGGCAGGCGAGGCCGAGCGCCGCCGGCGCGCCCTGCCGCCGCAGCTCCGCCAGCATCGCGCGCACGCTGGCGAGGACCGCCTCGGGCTCGTGCTCCACGCGGACGCCGTCGACCCGCCGCGCCACCGGCGCGGCGGCCGCCGCCAGCTCCCGCCCGTCCGGCGCGAAGAGCGCTCCCTTGGTGGCGGTCGAGCCCTGGTCGATGGCGGCGAGCGTTACCAGCCGAACAGCTCCCCCACGCCCACCGAGACGCCGAGGGCGACGAGCTGCGCCGTGAAGTCGCGCGTCGGGTTGGTGGAGTCGGCGTCCTCGTAGGACCAGTAGAGGTTCCAGGTGAGGATCTCGCCGGTCTTGAGGTCGGCCGTCAGCACGAGCTGCTGGCGCGTGTCATCGCGCTCGAAGTTGCCGGCGAGCGGGCTCTCGACGCCGTATTCGCGGGTGCGGTGGCGATAGCGGCCGGTGAGGTAGAGCGCCCGCGTCGGCGCCGAGCGGACCTTGACGAAGAGGTCGCGCTGCGTGTGGTCCTCGTTGGGGTCCTCGGCGTCGCGCTCCCCGGCGACCGCCCCCACCTCGGGCGAGAACGCCGAGCCCAGGCCGCGGTAGCGCAGGAAGGCGCCGGCGCCGAGATACTCGTTGTCGCGACCCTCGGTCACGTCGAAGCGCTGCTGCTCGAAGTCGACCGTGCCGGAGACCTGCCAGTCCGCGGTGAAACGGTAGGAGTACTCACCGGCCAGGCGCCCGATGTCGGCCTGCTCGACGCGGTCGCCGATGTCGAACGAGGGGCGGTTGCGCAGCGCCTCGGCGTAGAAGTCGAAGCCCTGCCGCTCGCCCTCGGAGCGCAGGCCGGCGGTCAGGCCCTGGCTGGCCTCGAGGTCGTCGTAATCGGTGTAGTCGGCGTGGAGGTAGCCCTGGAGCGTCTCCCCGAGCGGCGCGCGGAAGCGCAGCTCGGCGGCCCGGGCGTCGACGTCCTCCTCCGGCGTCCCCTCGGGCGCCTGGAAGAAGTTGAGGAAGCGGAGCGCGTTCAGACGCACCTCGTACTCGAAGCGGCGCTCCTGGGCGGCCTGCGGAGCGCGGTCGCGCGGATCGCGGCGGGGGCGGTCGCTAGGCTCCTGGGCGGACGCGGCGGCGGCGGCGAAGGCGAAGGGGAGGAGGGCAGCGAGGAGGCGCTGCGCGGACCGTCGGGTCGTCATCGTTCGACTCCTTGTTCGGCGCGTTCGGGCTCGAGACCGCCGCGCGGCGTCCAGGCCTGGAGTCGGCGACCGCGCAGGATCGACAGCACCCCGAGGAAGGCGGCGGCGTTCACGAGACAGAAGTAGTAGGGGACGGCGAGCGGCGCCGCCCGCCCCAGCCGCGCGCCGCGCAGCAGGAAGCCGGCGGCGGCGAGGACGTAGAAGAGGAGCTGGGCGGCGAAGAGGGCGGCATAGAGCGGCGCGCGCGGCGCCAGCGCGGCGCTGGCGAGGAGGAGCGGCGGGAGGAAGAACGGCACCAGGTGCCGGAGGAGCTTGTGGGCGAGGAGCTCGAGCGAGTAGAAGCCCGAGGTCCAGAGGGCGGGGCCGAGGTTCCGGAGCGCGCGGACGCTGTGGTTGGTGACCCGCACCTTGCGGCGCAGCTCCTCGCGCCCCTCGGCGGGAGGCTCCTCCCAGGCGACCGCGCGCGGCTCGAAGAGCAGCCGGTAGCCCTGGAGGACGACGCGCGCCGAGACCGCGATGTCGTCCGCCTGCGCCGGGTCGGCGATCGGCACGTAGAGCGTGCGGCGCAGGGCGTAGAGCGTGCCGTCGGCGGCGTAGACGCTGCCGATCCGGCTCTCCAGCGCCTTCTGCCACTGCTCCCAGCGCCAGTACAGGGATTCGCCCTCGGCGGTGGCGTCCGCCGCCTCCGTGCCGCGGCGACGGTGGCGCTTGCGGCCGCAGACGCCGCCGACCTCGGGATCGGCGAACGGCGCGGTCAGCCACTCGAGGCTCTCCGGCTCGAGCTGCGCGTTGGCGTCGGAGAGGACGAGCAGCTCGCCGCGCGCGGAGCGCGCGCCCTCGTCGAGGGCCGCCGCCTTGCCGCATCGGGCGAGGGGGAGGAGGCGGACGCGGCCGCCGGCGCGCGCCGCCTCGCGGCGGACGATCGCGTCCGTCGCGTCGGTCGAGCCGTCGGAGACCACGAGCACGTCCAGCTTCTCCGCCGGATAGCGGAGCGCCAGCGAGTTGGCGAGCTTCTCGGCGATCACCGCCTCCTCGTTGTGGACCGGGATCACCAGCGTCGCCGACCGGGGCTCCTCGCCCGGCGCGCGGCGGCGGACCGGGCGCGGGCGCAGGCGCGCGAGCAGCAGCAGGAGCGCCGGGTAGCCGAAGTAGACGCCCGCGCAGACGGCGAGGCAGAGCCAGACGACCGCCGCCGCCGCGAGCTCGGCCGCGCTCACGCGCTCCTCCGCCGCTCGGCGGGAGCGGCCGGCTGGCTCTCGCCGCGCAGCCGCCGCTCGTAGAAGGCCAGCACCTCGGCGCCGATCGACTCCCAGGCGAAGCGCCGCAGCACCTGCTCGCGCGCGCGCTCGCCGAGCCGCCGCGCCAGCATCGGCTCGGCCAGGAGGCGGAGGAGCGCGGCGGCGAGCGCCTCCGGATCCTCGGGCGGCACGAGGAGGCCGGTGGCGCCGTCCTCGATCGCCTCCGGCATCGCCCCGACCGCGGCCGCCACGGCGGGCACGCCGAAGGTCTGCGCCACCAGCAGCGCGCCGCTCTGGAACACCGCGCGATAGGGAAGGACGGCGGCGGCGGCGAGTCCCATCCAGGCGGCCACCTCGCCGGCTTCGAGGTAGCGCGGCACCCAGCGGACCGCCGCCACGACCCCCAGCTCCTCGGCCAGCGTGCGGTGCGCCGCGAGGTCGAAGTCGGGCGCGGGGAACCCGGCGACCACCAGGCGGGCGCGGGGCTCGCCGGCGAGCACCCGCGGCAGCGCACGCAGCGCCAAGTCGATCCCCGTGTAGCGCGAGAGGCCGCCGAAGAGGAGGAGGACGCGGTCCTCGGTGCCGAGCCCCAGCTCCTGCCGCACGGCTCCGGACGTGAGGGTCGGATCGGCGAGCTCGGCGAAGATCGCTTCGTGGCCGTGCGGGATCGCCAGCACCCGCGCGGGGTCGAGCGGGTAGCTGGCGAGCAGCTCGCGCCGGTTCGACTCGAAGTGGACGAGTAGGGCGTCGAAGCGGCGGAAGGTCGCGCCGCGCAGCCGACGCTCGAGCTCCGAGCGGCGGAAGAGCCCGGCGGCGCGCCCCCCGGCGGCGTAGGGATGGACGTTGTGGCAGACGCCCGCGAGGAGCGCTGCCGTGCGGGCGAGGGCGGCGACGAACGGCAGGTCGGCGGCGAAGCGCACGTCGCCGAGCTGCACGACATCGGGGCGGAAGCGGCGCGCGAGCCGGAGGAGGCGCGCCCACTCGCGGTAATAGATCCACGCGCGGCCCAGCCGGCGCGCGCGATGAGCGAGGACCGCGGCGCGCGCAGTCGAGACCTCCCCCGGCGGCTTCGGGTCCCAGAGCTGGAGCACCGGCAGCACCCGGAACGGGGCAGGCAGTGAGCCGAGCTCGAAGTGCCGGTCGGTGACCAGCGTGACGTCGGCGCCGGCCGCGGCGAGGCCGCGGCAGAGCTGGAAGGCGTAGTGGATCATGCCGCCCCGGCCCGCGAACTCCACGACGAGGATGCGGAGAGGAAGCTCCTCGGCGGTCCGCCTCGCGGGGCTCTCCCCCCGCAGCGCCCCTTCGTAGATCCGGCCCAACCTCTCGACCCAGCGCTCGACCGAGAACCGCTCCTCCACCCGCCGCAGCCCGCGCTCCCCCATCGCCGCCCGCCGCTCGGGCCGCGGCAGCAGCGCCGCGACCGCGTGCGCCAGCGCCGCCGCGTCGCCGGGCGGCACGAGCACGCCGGTCTCGCCGTCCTCCACGACCTCGGGCACGCCGCCCACCGCGCTCGCCACCACCGGCAGGCCGGCGGCCATCGCCTCGAGCAGCGCCGTCGGCAGCGCGTCGGCGAGCGTCGGCAGCACGAAGAGGTCGCTCGCGGCGAGGAGCTCGGCGACGTCGCGGCGGAAGCCAATCCAGCGGAGCAGCTCCTCGACGCCGGCCTCCCGCGCGCCGACCTCCAGCGCGGCCCGCAGCGGGCCGTCGCCGGCGACGACGAAGCGCGCCTCGGGCAGCGCCGCCGCGACGTCGCGCGCCGCGGCGAGCAGCACCTCGATCCCCTTGCCGGGCCGCAGCACCGAGACGGTGATCGCCACCAGCGCCTCCGGCGGCAGCCCCAGCTCGCGCCGGACGCGGGCGCGCAGCTCGCGCCGCTGCGCCGCCGCCGGCGGCCGGAACGCCGCCGCGTCGACGCCGTTGTGCGCCACCACCAGCTTCTCGGCGCGGATGCGGCCGCGCTCGAGGTGCGCGCGGCGCACCGCCTCCGACACCGCGACGACCGCCGCCGCCCGCCGGTCGAGCGCGCGCCCGAGCAGGCGCTGCCGGACCCCTTCGCGGCTCCAGGGAGGGTGCTCGGACGGCTCTTCGGGCGGCAGGTGGAGGGTGGCGACGAGCGGGACGCCGACGCGCGGCGCCGCCAGGGCTCCCCACAGGGCGGCGTAGGCGAGATGCGCGTGGACCAGCTCGATGCGCTCGCGGCGGAGGAGTGCCAGCAGCCGGCGGAAGGCGGCGAGGTCGCGCAGGTTCCTCGCGCCGAGCAGCGTCACCGGCACGCCCCGCGCGCGCAGCTCGGCCTCGAAGGGATTGCCGCCGAGGCTCTTCAGACAGGCGACGTGGAGCCGTACCCGGCGCGGGTCGACCGCCGCGGCGAAGGTCGCCGCCAGCGCCTCGGCCCCGCCCGCGGCGAGCGAGTCGATCAGCCAGAGAAGACGGAGCGGTCCGCCCGCGCCAGCCGGCGGTGCAGGTCGATCCACGGGTCCCCTTCTCCGCCCCCGCCCCCCGCCTCGCGGCGCGAGCGGTCGAGCAGCTCGAGGTGCAACAGAGGCGCCAGCGCCTCGCGCGGCACGCCCGCGGCGGCCGCCCAGCGCGCGAAGTAGCGGCCGACCTGCCGCGTCAGCGCGCCGCGGCCGAGGAAGGCGCGCCGCAGCGCCGCCGGCGGCGGGAGGCGCCGGTAGGAGGGCCCCCAGGGGTAGTTGAGCGCGTGGCTCAGCGGGAAGTGGAAGAGGTCGCGCCAGGGCGGCGCGTCCTCGCGATACGCCTCCCAGTCGACGACGCCGACGCCGTGCGGCCGCGGCCCGCCGGCCAGCACGTTGCGCGCCCAGAAGTCCCCGTGCGCGGCGCCGCGCGCCAGCATCGGGATGCGCTCGAGGGCGTGCAGCCGGTCGGTCCAGCCCATGCGGCGGCTGCGGTCCCCCTCCCATGCCTGCGGCAGCGCCGCGAGCAGCTCCTCGGCCTCCTCGGCCGGCGCTGGGCCGCCGCGGCGGGCGCGCGTCACTCGCTGGAACGCCGCCAGCCACTCGGCGGCGGGGACGAGGTGCGCCGCGAGCCGGAGCGCCGGGACGAGGGCGGCATGCAGCTCGACGTACGACGAGCGGCCCGGGATCCAGCTCGTCGCCAGCACCTCGAGGCCGGCCTCCTCGCGGTAGGCGAGCGGAAAGGGAACGCTCGGTTGGAGGGGGGCCGGCAGGCGATCGCAGAGGGCCTCGAGCGTCTCCCATTCGCGTCGCAGCGGCGGGACGCCCGCGCCGGTGCGCCGGAGCTTGAGCACCACCCGCGGCCGCGCCGCGCCGTCGAAGAGGAAGGCGACGCCGCCGCCGCGCCCCGCCGCCGGGTAGTCGGTGAGGAAGCTCCAGCCCAGGGTGCGGCGCTCGTCGAGGCGCGCCCGCCGAAGGAGCGCGCCGCCGTCGGCGAGGGTGGCGAGGAGCGGCCAGGCGGCCGCGGTCGCCGGCTCGGGCGCGCGGTGGAGCAGCAGCCGCCCGCCCAGACGGCCCGGGAGGAGGCCCGCCGCCGCGCGCGTCAAGCGCTCGCGCCGGCCGTGCGCAACGAAGAGGCAGTCCCGCCAGTGCGCCACCACCTCGGGGTGGTCGAGGGTCAGCAGGAAACGATCGCGGGCCCCCAGCTCGAGGCGCTCGATCGGGGGCTCGTAGATCACCCGCGCGCCTCCCACCCGGGCTCGGCGAGCCGCGCCGCGCGGCCGCCGCCGAGCGCGCGCCGCCCCGCCTCCCAGGTCTCCGGCGCCACGAGGCGGAGGGCCAGGAGGTAGATTGCGCCGCCGAGCGCCACCGCGCCCAGCCAGGCGACGAGCGCGTCCGGGCGGAGCACGAGGCGCTCCCAGACGAGCAGGAAAGCCGCCAGCGCCGCGCCGGCGAGGAGACTCGGCCGGAGGGCGGCGAGGAGCGCTCGGGGCCGCAGCGGCGCCAGGCGGCAGATCACCCCCCAGTTGAGGAGCAGCGTCGCCGCGGTGACGCCCGCCAGCGCCGCCGCCACCGCCGCCGCGCCGTGGCGCGACGCGAGGACGAGCGCCGGTACCAGCAGCGCGGCCTTGAGCACGCCCAGCCCGGCGAGCAGCCCGGAGCGGCCGGTCGCCTTGAGCACGTCGCCGGCGTGGGTGCCGAGCGAGCGCAGGCCGGCGTAGACGGCGATCGCCTGGAGGATGGGCACCGCCGGCAGCCAGGGCTCGCCGAAGAGGTTGAGGACGAGAGGGCGCGCCGTGAGCGCCACCCCGACGGTCGCCGGCACGGTCAGCAGCGAGACCCAGCGCAGCGCCGCGAGGTAGGCCTCCCCCATCGCCTCCCCCGCCGCGTGCAGCTTCGAGAAGGCCGGGAACAGCACGCGGCTCACCACCCAGCCGAGCACCGTGACCGTCGTCTCCGGCACCTTCGCCGCCATCTGGTAGAAGCCGAGCGTCGCGGTGCCCAGCGTCCGGCCGACGATCACCAGGTCCGCGTGGTGGGTGACGGCGGCGAGGGCGTTCACCGCCACGATGCCGCGGCCGTAGGCCACCATCGGCCGCACTAGACCGCGCGGCCAGCGGCGCGACGGACGCCACGGCACGACGAGCCAGAGCAGGAGCGTCCACACCGCCTGGCCGGCGAGCTGCCCCCAGACCAGCGCCCAGACCCCGAGCCCCGCCCAGGCGAGGCCGACGGCCACCAGCGCCTTCGTCGCCGCGAGCCCCACCTCCGGCACCAGCCTGGCGCGGAAGCGGAGGTCCTTCTGCGCCAGCGCGTCGTGCGTCGTGCCGAGGTACTTGAGCGGGAAGCTCCAGGCCAGCGCGCGCAGCACCGGCGCCGATGCGGGGTTGCCGAAGAAGTCGGCGACGAACGGCGCCAGGAGCTGCGCCAGCGCGAACCCGAGGACGCCCATGGCGACGTGGATGCGGAAGGTCACCTCCGCCGCCTCCTCGCGCCGCTCCGGCCAGTAGATCAGGGCGGCGCCGGTGCCCAGGTCGGCCACCGTCTCGGCGTAGGTGAGGAAGACGAGCGCCGAGGCGAGGAGGCCGAAGTCGCGCGGCGCCAGGAGCCGCGCGAGCACCGCCAGGGCCGCGATCCAGAGGAGCCGCGAGGCGGCGGTGGCGGCGAAGGTCCAGGCGACACCGCGCGCCGCCGCGCGTCCGACGGCGCCGCTTCCGGGCTCTCCCGACCGCGGATCGTTCACGCGCGAGCCTCCGCGAGCAGCCGCCGGCGCAGGGCACGCCGCCGCCGCCGCCCGCCGAAGTCTCCGCTCGCCGGACCGCAGGCCAGCACCTGGAGCGCCTTGGCGACGCGGCAGAGGGCCAGCAGATCGCGGTCGAGCCCGTCGAGCGGCGCGAGGAAGGCGGCCGCGCTCGCGGTGAAGCGCCGCGCCAGCCCGGGCCAGGCGAAGAACAGCTCCAGCTCGACGAGGAAGAAGGCGGCGTCCTCCTCCGGCAGACCGCGGCGGGTGCCCTCGAAGTCGATGACCTCGACGCGCTCCGGGGCGACGAAGACGTTGCCGGGCCAGAAGTCGCCGTGATGCCCCGTGAGCCGGAGGGCCGCGCGATCGGTCGCGCCGGCGCCAATCGCCAGCCGCTCTTGCAGGCGCCGCGCCTGGCCCGCCGGCAGGTCGCCGGAGCATGCCTCGAGGTCGCGCTCGGCTCGGGCGAGGAGGGTCGCCAGCGCCTCGCGGCCGTCGCCGTCGCCGGCGGTGGCACGCTGGAAGGCGGCGAGCCACCCACCGGCGCGGTGGAGCGCGTCCGCCAGCTCCTCGCGGCGGGCCGGCGCGCGCGCCGCCCGCCCCTCGCGGATCACCGCGTCGAGCGGGCGCCCCCGGCAGGCCTCCATGACGACCGTCGCCGCCGCCTCGTCGAGGTGGAGCGCGCGCGGCACCCCGAACGGCGACTCCTCGCCGCCAAGCCGCTCCTTCAGGCAGCGCAGCGCCTCGTGCTCCCGTCGCGCCCGCGCCGGCGCCGGATAGGACTCGCCGGGGCGGGAGCGCTGCACCTTGAGCACCACCTCGCGCGGCGCGGCTTCGTCCGTGCCGCCAGCCAGCAGCAGCTCGGCCACCCAGGAGTCCTCGCGCCGGTGGAGCCGCCGGAGCCCGACCGCGCGTTCGCGCAGCGGCGGCCAGGTGGCGGCGGCGAGGCGCGCGGCCAGGTCGGGGTCCGGGGCCGGCGCGTCGCGGTCGAGGAGCGCGCGCAGCGCCGCGACCGTACGGTCGAGCCGGAACTCCCGCTCGACGGTCTCCCGCCCGCGTCGCCCGAGCTCGGCGCCGTACGCGGGGTCGGCGAGGAGGCGCCGGATCGCCGCGGCGAGCGCGGCGGCGTCCCCCGGCGGCACCAGCAGCCCGTTCGTCTCGTGCTCGACCAGCTCGGAGACGCCGGACAGGTCCGAGGCGACGACGGGCCGCCCCGCCGCCATCGCCTCCATGAGAGCCACCGGAATGCCCTCCATCTGACCGTCCCTGGCGACGACGCTCGGGAGGACGACGGCGGCCGCGCCGGCGAGCCGCCGCGCCACCTCGTCCTCGGGCAAGGCGCCGGCGAGCCGCACCCGCTCGCCCAATCCGAGCGCCGCGATCGACGCCTCGATCTTCGCCCGCAGCGGCCCCTCTCCGATCAGCTCGCAGGCGAAGGGGACGCCCGCGTCGCGGAGCCGCGCGTAGGCCCGCAGCAGCACGGCGTGCCCCTTGTACGGCTTGAGCGCGGCGACGCAGACCAGGCGCGGGGGCGCATCCTCCGCGGCCTCCTCACTGGCCGCCGCCCGCGCGGCCGCGGCGTAGCGCTCCGGCTCGACCCCGACGTGGACCACGGCCACCTTCCCCGTCGCCTCCGGCCAGCGCGCCGCGAGGAAGCTCCGGTTGAAGCGCGAGATCGCGCGCACGAAGCGGGCGCGGCGGAGCTTGAGCGCGAGGCCCTGGCGGCGCACGAAGAGGTCGTGCGCGTGCACGGTCATGCTCCACGGGATGCCGGAAAGCTCGGAGACGACGAGCGCCGCGGTCGCCGGGTGCGTCGCGTAGTGGGCGTGGAGGTGGCGGACGCCGATCTCCGCCAGCCGCTCGGCGAGGTAGACGCTCTTGGGCAGGAGCGCGAGCGTGCGCAGGAGGAGGTTCGGGCTGCCGGCGTGGGCGCGGG
>DASUNQ010000169.1:0-30018 GCA_036277075.1 Thermoanaerobaculia bacterium | reverse complement strand
GTCGTCCGCCGCGAGGGCCGCCGCCGACTCCAGCAGGTGCTCGCACAGCGCGATGCTGGCGAAGCGGGCGCAGTTGGCGACCAGGGTCAGCCGGCGGTCGGGCGGATGGCGGAGCAGCTCGGCGGCGAGCCGCGGCGCGGCCTCCTGCTCGCGCGCCACCGCGGCCTCCCGCTCGGCTCCCGCGGCGAGGAGGCGGACGAAGAGCCCGCCGTAGCCGGCGGCGGGCGGACCCTCCGCCGCCGCGCCCGCGCCCGGCGGCGCGCTGCCCGTCCACAGGCGGCGGGTCTCGGCCAGGCAACGGCCGCAGCCGGCCAGCAGATGTCGCACCAGCCGCTTGGCCGGAACCGCGGCGAGCTCGCCGCGCACGAAGCGCGCGAGGTGCTCGCGGGATGGATGGCGCTCAGCCATCGAGGCGGGCGGGGAGCCCGTCGGCCGGAGGGCGGTGCCGCCGGGAGCACCTTTGCGGCGCCCTTCGGGTCCGTTCTGGCGCCGTTGTCGTCACCGCCAGCAACTCTAGCGAGCGTTCCATCGCTCTGTCAAGCAATTAATGTCAGGAGGCGGTATACGCGAGAGTTCGCGTAAATGACTGATCGGCCGAGACTTGCGTTGCCGCTTCCGGCGTATCGGCGCTACAGTCGCGGCCATGCCGCTCTTCGCCGGGCTGGGACGGGCGTTGCGCTGGCTGCGCGACCGCCAGGGCAAGCGCCAGTACCAGGTGGCCGAGGCGGCGGGGGTGACGAAGGCGATGCTCTCCTCCTACGAGACCGGCAAGCAGAAGCCCTCGCTCGACACTCTGGAGCGGCTGCTCGAAGCGCTCGACTGCAACCTGGCCGACCTCCACCACGCGCTCGAGATCGCCGACGAGTCGCGCGGCGCCTGGCGGAGCGGCCTCGAGGAGCGGCCGTTCCCGGCATCCGCCGCGGCCGCTCGCCCGGCGGACTCCCCCGGCGTCGCCGACCTGGCGCGACTGGCCGGCGTGCGCGGCCCGCTCGGCGCCGAGGAGGAGCGCGCCTTCGCGGAGATGTTCCGGGGGCTCGTCCGGCTCCTTCGCAGCCGCCACGAGCGGGCCGACCGGGAAGCGCCGGTCCGGCGGCACTAGTCAGCTCTTTGGCGTCCCGCGCATACTTCTTGCACTTCCGGTCGATGCGCCGCGGGGCCGCAGCCTGAAGCGACCTCACGAGACCCCTCGCGGCGCGAGGTGACGTGGATCTCGACCAGCGGCTCGCCGCCTTGCGCCGCGGCGACCATCTCTGCCAGATGCACCGCGCCGACGCCGAGCGGCGGGCGGCGCTCCTGCCCTTCTTCCAGGGCGGGCTCGCGGCCGGGGAGCGCTGCGTCCTCCTCGCTCCCGAGGCCGAGTGCCGCCGCGTCGAGCAGGCGCTCGGCGCCGCCGGCTCGCCGGCCGGCGGTCGGGTCGCGCTGGTGCGCTGCGAGGACCGGCCGCGCGGCGGCGGCCACGATCCCGGCGGGCTCCTCGACCTCCTCCGGCAGTGCGAGCAGCAGGCGCTCGAGGACGGCCTCGCCGGCGTACGGCTGGCGATCGACATGGCCTGGCTCTTCGGCGCGCCGGCGGGGGGCGCGCCGCTCGATCCCGCCGCCTCCGGCCGGCTCCTCGCCTACGAGGCCCTGCTCCACCGCTTCGTCGAGCGCAGCCTCGC
Organism: Thermoanaerobaculia bacterium; assembly: GCA_036277075.1. GTDB lineage: Bacteria > Acidobacteriota > Thermoanaerobaculia > Multivoradales > UBA5704 > DASUNQ01. The sequence continues at coordinate 28,360 of DASUNQ010000169.1, read as the reverse complement.
CGTCGTCCTCTGCCAGTACGACCTCTCGCGCTTCCCGCCCGGCACCCAGACCGACGTCCTGCGCACGCATCCGCTGGCGCTGATCGGGCGCCACCTCTGCGCCAACTTCTACTACGAGCCGGCGGAGGTGGTGCTCGGCCGCGCCGCGCCGGAGGACCGCGCGGCCTGGATGGTGGCCCAGCTCGAGCGGGCGAGCGCGCTCGAGCGCAAGCTCGAGGAGGTCAAGGACCGGCTGGCCGAGCACCGCGCCGCCCTCGAGCGCGCCGAGCGGCGCAAGGAGGAGTTCCTGGCGATGCTGGCGCACGAGCTGCGCAACCCGCTGGGGACGATCAGCAACGCGCTCCAGGTGCTGCGCCTGACCGGGGCGGGTCGAGAAGACACCTGGCAGCGGGCGCTCGAGACCGCCGAGCGGCAGGTGCGCCACCAGGCGCGCCTGGTCGACGACCTGCTCGAGGTGCAGCGGGTGACGCGCGGCGAGATCGAGCTGCACTGCGAGGGGCTGGAGCTCGGCGAGCTGGTGCGCGCCACCGTCGAGCGGCTGCGGCCGGCGCTCGAGGAGGGGGGCGTCGCCGTCGCGCTCGAGCTGGCAGAGGAGCGGCTCGGGGTGCGCGGCGACCCGCTCCGTCTGGCGCAGGCGGTCGAGAACCTGATGCGCAACGCCGGGAAGTTCACCCCCGTGGGGGGGCGGATCACCGTGCGGGTGGCGCGCAGCGCCGGCGGCCGCCGCGCCGCGGTGACGGTGCGCGACAACGGCGTCGGCATCGGCCCGGAGCTGCTGCCGCACGTCTTCGAGGCCTTCACCCAGGCCGACCACAGCCTGGAGCGGGCGAAAGGGGGACTGGGCGTCGGCCTGGCGGTGGTGAAGGGCCTGGTCGAGCTCCACGGCGGCGAAGTGCAGGCGCGCAGCGAAGGACCGGGGCGCGGCGCGCAGTTCACGCTCCTGCTGCCGGTCGAGCCCTCGGCGCCGCCGGGCACGGCGGAGCGGCCGGCGCCGCAGGACCGGCAGGCGCGGCGGGTGCTGGTCGTCGAGGACAACGCCGACGCCGCCGCCACGCTACGCGACTTCCTGGTCCTCTCCGGGCACGAGGTGGCGCTCGCCCACTCGGGCTCCGCCGGCGTCGAGGCGGCGCGCCAGTTCCATCCGGAGGTGGTGCTCTGCGACCTCGGGCTCCCCGGCATGGACGGCTACGCGGTGGCGGCGGCGCTGCGGCGCGACCCGGTGACGCGCGGCGCGCGGCTCATCGCGGTCACCGGCTACGGCCGCGACGAGGACCGCCGGCGCTCGAAGGAGGCGGGCTTCGACCTCCACCTCACGAAGCCGGTGGACCCCGGGCACCTGGCGCGGCTGTTGGCCTGAGACGCTGTGCTAGCGTGACCGGCCGTTGAGCGAGCCGTCGCCGAGTTTCCTTTCCACCAAAGAGATCCCCCCCGAAGAGCGGTTGATCTTCGCCCTCGACGTTCCCGAGGTCGCGGAGGCGCGGCGGCTGGTCGAGTCGCTGCGCGAGGCGGTGCAATTCTACAAGGTCGGGCTCGAGCTGTTCATGACCGGGGAGGCGTTCGCGCTCGTCGACTGGCTGCACGGGCGCGGCGCCAAGGTGTTCGCCGACTTCAAGCTCTTCGACGTGCCGGAGACGGTGGCGGCGGCGGTGCGGCGGCTGGCGCGGCGCGGGATCGCGCTGACGACGGTGCACGGCAACGACGGGATGCTGGAGGCGGCCTGCCGGGAGAAGGGGGAGGAGCTCAAGGTGCTGGCGGTGACCGCGCTGACGAGTCTGGACCGCGGGGACCTCGAGGATCTGGGGTTTGCGGTGGAGGTGGAGGAGCTGGTGCTGTCGCGGGCGCGGCGGGCGTTGGAGCTCGGGTGCGACGGGGTGGTGTCGTCGGGGCTGGAGGCGCGGCGGCTGCGGGAGGGGCTGGGCAAGAAGCTTTTGATCGTGGTGCCGGGGATTCGGCCGGTGGAGAACCGGAGTGTCGACGATCAGAAGCGGGTGGTGAGCGTCGAGGAGGCGTTTCTGTCGGGGGCCGACTACATCGTGGTCGGGCGGCCGATCCGCAAGGCTGCGGATCCCTACCAGGCGGCGAAGGAAATCCAGGGGACGATTCAGGGACTGTTTCTATAGACGGTTGGCGGTAGCGCGGGGCCGGTTGGGGGCGCTGCCCCCGGGGACCGCCGCGCGCCAAGAGGACTTCGTCGGGCAGGCGCGCGGCTGCACTTCGCTTTGCGCCCGGATCGGCGGTGGACTTCAGCGGACTTGCCGGGCGCTCGCTCAGAGCTCCCCGGGGGCAGCGCCCCCAACCGGCCCGGCACCCTTCTTCCTTACTCGAAAAGAAACGGCTTCTCTACGCGGGCAAAGACGGCGAGGCGCGGGTTGACGAGGTCGAGGGTTGTCAGCGCTCCCTTCGTGTCCAGGGTGTCCCAAGGGGAGGTCCAGTGGAAGCGGCGGGCGAGGCGGTAGCCCTCGGTACCCTCGAGGAGGCTTTGGTAGACGCGGCGCTCGAAGGGGGTGCGGAGGTCGGTCTGGTTGACGACCACGTAATCGGGGGCGCGGCGGCGGAGGGCGCCGCGGCGGAGCTTGCGCCAGTCGAGGCGGTCGATGCGGGGCACGTGGCGGGGGCGGCCGATGGCGAGGGCGGTCTTCGGCGGAACGCCGTGGGCGGCGAGCCAGGCCTCGGCGGCGTAGCGCGAGTCGTGGGTCATGCGGCGGTCGAGGGAGACGGCGCGCGAGGCGCTCCAGGCGAAGGCCGCGAGGAGGGCGGCGGCGAGGAGCGGGCGGGCGGGGCCGCGCGCGGCGGCGAGGAGACGCGCGAGGAGGGCGCCGCCGCAGGGGGCGAGGACGAGGACGAGCGGCAGGGTGTAGCGGTCGCGGCTAAAGAGGATTGGGGCGAGGAAGGTCAGATAGTACGAGAGGCCGAGGAGGAGGAGGGCGGCGAGGAGGCGGTCGCGTGGGGCGCGCCGACGCAGGGCCGCGGCGAGGGCGGCGACGGCACCCGCGGCGCAGACCGCGAAGAGCGGGCCGCCCAGGCAGAAGGCGAGGTGGCGGACGTTCTGCGCCAGGTTCGCGAGGTGCCCGGCGGGGGTGGGCGGGTGCTCGCGCGCCTCCTTGGCCAGGGCGCCGGCGCCGGTGAGCGTGCGGACGTGGTCGCGGAGGCCTTGGCGGTTGGCGGGCAGGTTCCAGGCGAGCACGAAGGCGAGGAGGCCGGCGAGGAGCGCCAGGAGGAGGCGCCGGTCGGCGAGGGTGCGGAGGCCGCCGGGGAGGCCCTCGGCGCGGCGGTGGGCGGCGAGCGAGGGAAGGAGCGCGAGCGGCGCCAGGACGAAGAAGCCGTACGCCTGGTCCTTGGTGCCGACGGCGAGCGCGGCGGCGACCGCGAGCAGCAGCCAGTCCCGCCAGCGGTGGCGGCGGAGGACGCGCAGGTAGAGCCAGAGCGCGAGCGCCAGCCAGAAGAGCATCGGCATCTCGGGGTTCGCGGTCTTGGCGAAGTAGACGAAGGTCGGCACGACGGCGACCATGAGGGCCGCGAGCGCGGCGCCGCGGTGGCCGGTCGTCTCGCGCGCGGCGCGGTACACCGCCCACACGGCGCCGAGGGCCATGACGATCGAGAGCCAGCGGCCGGCGAGCATCTGCCGGTAGTTGAGCTCGGGCGGTGCGACCTCGGGGCCGGCGGCCGCACGCACCGGCGCGTGCACCGCGCCGAGCAGCAGGTAGTGGAGCGGCGGGTACTTGAGGGTCGGCCAGCCGCCGGCGAAATCGTGCTCGGCGACGGCCGCGACGGCGCGCGGCACGATCTCGTCGCCGGCCCATCCGTCGCGGCTGGGGAGGCCCCAGGAGATACCCCAGGCGGACAGCGCGAGGGTGACGAGGAGGACGACGAAGAGACCCAGGTGGGCGCGCAGAGGGCGCGGCCCGCGCCGTGGACGGCTCAGGGGGTCCACGTCCATCGCGCGCGCCACGTTCCGTCGGCTTGCCGTTCCACCGGGCCCCGGACCGCCGGCGCCAGCTCCTCGGGGCTGAAGCTGTCGGCGCTCGCGACGTGGCGGAGGTTCTGGCGCGGGCCGCGGCGCGGGGCGCCGGAGAGAGGAGAGAACCGGTCTTCGACCTCGACGCCGGCGTCGGAGACCTCCACCCGCCTCTCGAACGAGGGTCCCGTGGCCGCGCCCGGGCGGAAGATCAGCCGCCGCCGCAGCCAGGGGAGCAGGCGCGGACCGAAGAGCCGGGCGCCGAGGCGGAGGAGGGCGTGCTTGGCCGGGGTCGGCACGAGGAAACTCGCCGCCTGCATCTTGCCCCGGACGGTGAGGGCATCCCCGGTCCTCTCCACCTGCCAGTCTTCCGTCCACCCGTTGCTCGTCCACAGGCGCCGCCCCGCGCCGAGACGCCAGCCGTGTTCCACGAGCGGCGGCCCGCCGCAGCGGTGGACCCGCACCAGCCCCCCCTTGCGCGCCGCCACGTAGGCGCTCCAGAGCCCGTCCGCGGCGTGGTGGGCGAGGTGGCCGCAGCCGGGGAGCCAGACGCCGCGCCGCCGCGGCGGCTCGGCCGGCGCGGCCCGTTCGAGGTGCGGCAGGGCGCGCAGGCAGCTCGCGTAGACGTAGTGGGCGTGGTAGCGGTCGTCGGTCGCCCAGAGGAAGTGCGCCGGGTCGGCGGCGCCGGCGAAGAGGGTCTCGACGAGCCAGGCGGCGCGCGGCGAGCGGGCGGCGGCGCGCGCCAAGCCGTAGGGGACGACGTAGTCGGTGTTGCGGCTGTTGAGGGTCGAGGGGAGACGGCCGTCGGCGCCGACCAGCGACGCCAGGAAGTCGACCGCCCGGTCGGTCGCCGCGGCGGCGCGCGGGTCGCCGGTCGCGTCCGCGTAGTCGGCGAGGGCGTCGAGCGTGACGGTGAGATAGCCGAAGTCCGGCCCCCCGTACTCCGGAAACCACCCCTCGGCGTGCTGGGCGGCGAAGAGGCGCGCCGCGTGCGGCGCGGCGGCGCCGGGCGCGAGACCGAAGCGCTCCTCCCCCGCCGCCAGCGCCAGGCCGGCCAGCGCCGCCGCCTGCTGGTTGGCCGCCGCGGTCTCGGCGCGGCGGGCGAGCCCCCGCGCCAGGCGCGCCAGCGGCGTCCAGTCGATCCGCTCCAGGAGGTGGGACGCCCCCTCGCGCCAGTCGGCGGCGAGGCGCGCCGCGGTCCACAGCCCGAACGCCGCGGCCGGAAAGCTGCGCTCGAACGGGTAGTACTCGTCGACGCCGCCGCGGCGATCCACCATCCGCCCGAGCGCGGCGACCGCCGCGACCGCCCAGCTCTCGACCGTGTCGCGCTCGATCTCGCCGCCCGGCGGCGGCGCCACCCACCCGCGCCGCAGCGCCTCGACGGTCCACGCCCCCTGCTGCAGGATCGCCGACGGGAAGTCGCGCACCTTGTAGTGCCAGTGGTGGCGGTCGAAGGCGCCGAAGGTGGGGGAGTCGGGGTCGCGGTCCATCTGGGTCAGGACGCGCGGGAGCTGGTGCCGCGCGTAACTGGCGAGCGCCGTGCGCGCGCTCACGCCGGCGGTCCTTCGCGCCGGCATGCGGCGATCTCGCGCCAGCGCTCGGGCTGCGGCATGGCGACGAACTCCGCCGCCGCCAGGCCCTTGCGCTTGGTCGGCTTGGAGGCCCCCTTCCACCCCTTGCGCAGGGCGTTGAAGGCGGGGCCGACGAGCCCGATCGGCAGCGCCTCGACGGCCCGGCGCGCCCAGCGCCGGCGGCCGAGCGCGAAGGCGGCTCGGATCACCCCCTCGACCAGCCTCCGGTCGCGCGGGATCGCCGCCGGCCGGTAGCCGTACTCCGGCACCGGCAGCCCGCGGCGCCGCTGCGCGTCGAGGCGCAGGAAGGTGCCGCGCTTCTTGAAGTCGAGCATGTGGCCGTGCATCGCCGCGGCGCGGGCGAAGGGGATCGGCCGCACGACGAGAAGGCCCTGCCGCTTCATCTCCTGGGCCAGCTTGACCGCGCGTCCGCTGCGCGCCACCACCACCGACCAGCCGCCGCCGGCCGCCTCGAGCTCCGGGGACCAGGCGTCCCCCACCGAGAGGTCGGTCGCCTCGTTGGCGAAGTCGGGGGTGATCTGGCAGTTGCGCGAGGCGTAGAAGGGGATCAGGTAGTTGTAATAGAACTTCTTCGCCGTCAGCACCCGCCCGTCGGCGGTCTCGACGCGCAGGTGTCCCGGCCACTCGCCGGCGCGCCACTCGAGGCGCGCGACCGGCACTTCGTCGCGCACCCCCTGCGCGCGCAGGAAGGCGCGCACCGCGCCGCGGTACATGTTGGTGCCGACGTAGGGACCGAGGACGAAATCGACCTTCCGCGCCGCCGGGTGCCCGGCCGCCTGGAGCAGGCGCAGCGCCGCGACCTGCTCCGGCAATCCGACGAAGGCGAGCCGCCCGGGGAAGGCCGCCATCTCGGAGAGGACCGTCAGCACCGGCGTCACCGCGTAGACGCTCTGCGCCGCCGCCAGCACCTCCTCGCGCGTCGTGGCGACGACCGGCGCGGCCGCCTCCGGCTCCCGCGCCCCCTGCCGCAGCACCACCGCGCCCTGCACCCGCCGCGTCTCCAGGAGGTGGATCAGCACGGCGCTGATCACGCCGCCCGAGGCGGCGCGCCGCCGCACCTCGGGCTCGGCGGCGTGGCCGGTCCAGAGGCGCAGGTACGGGCCGAGGAGCCAGCTCGCGGGCGTCGTCTCGCGGCCGAGCCAGGCGAAGAGCTCGGGGTACGGCACGCCGCGGCCGGGGCAGACCGCCCAGGCGAGGCGGAGCGCGGCGTCGTCCTCGGCGTCGAGCGCGCGGCGCGGCCGCGGCAGCGGCCCGCGCTCGGTCTCGGCGAGCCCCAGCCGCTCGGGCGCCAGGCCGACGCAGGCGCCGCAGTGCACGCAGTTGCCGGGCGCGATCACCTCGCTCTCGAAGCGGGACCAGACGGACGTCACGCGGGCGGCCCGCTCTCCCGCCTCTTCGCCTCCATCCGCCGCAGGCGGAGCTGCAGGTCCTCGAGCAGGCGGCGGTTGGCCGCCATCAGGTCGGCGAGGAAGCCGAGCGTCCAGAGCTGGCAGCCGGCGAGCACCAGGATCGCCGCCAGGATGAGGCTCGGCGCGCGCACCCGCTCCGAGCCCTGGAGGTAGAAGACGAACCAGCGGACGAGGAGCAGCATGCCCGGCGCGATCAGCGCGGCGCCGGCCCAGAAGAAGGCGCGCAGCGGCCGGTAGAGCAGGGTGATGCGGAGAATCGTGAAGAGCGAGCGGCGGACGTAGTCGCCGAGCCCCTTGACCAGCCGCGACGGCCGCAGCTCGGGATTGGTGCGCACCGGCACGGAGGTGATCGGGATGTTCTTCTGCCCGGCCTGGATCACCATCTCCAGCGTGTAGGTGTACTCGGAGAAGACGTTGAGCTGGAGCGCCGCGGCGCGGCTGATGGCGCGGAAGCCGCTCGGGCTGTCGGGCACCTCGGTGCGGCTCGCCAGGCGCACCACCGCGCTGCCCAGCTTCTGGAGCAGCTTCTTGGCCGGCGAGAAGTGTTCGATCTGGTCGATCGGGCGGGCGCCGACGACGATCTCGGCGCGCCCGGCGAGGATCGGCTCGATCAGCTTCGGGATGTCGGCGGCGTCGTACTGGTTGTCGGCGTCGGTGTTGACGATGATGTCGGCGCCCGCGTTCACCGCCGCCTCGAGCCCGGCCATGAAGGCGCGCGCCAGCCCCTGGTTCGACGACAGGCGGACGAGGTGGTCGACGCCCGCGGCGCGCGCCACCTCGGCGGTGCGGTCGGTCGAGCCGTCGTCGACGACCAGCCACTCGACGCGCTCGATCCCGGGCAGCGCGCGCGGCAGCGCCGCCAGCGTGGCCGGGAGACTCTCCTCCTCGTTGTAGCAGGGGACCTGGATCACGAGCTTCATGAGCGCGGCGGGTATGCTACGACCATGCAGCCCGCGAGGCACGTCGCCCCCGCGCCACCCCGCGTCGCGCGCGTGCGGGTGACGCCGGAGGAAGGGGTGCCGGCGGCGGTGCGCCGCGCCATGGAGCTGGCCGACTGGCGCCGGTATGTCCAGGGCAAGCGGATCTTCCTCAAGCTCAACACCCTGTCGTTCCCGCTGGTGCCGGGGACGAACACCTCGCCCTGGGTCATCGAAGGCGTGCTGCGCACGCTGCGCGACGGGCTCCCCGGCGCCGTCATCCAGATGGGGGACTCGCAGATCGTCGGCGCCGACAACGTCCGCCGCGCCGCCCCGCGCTGGGGCTACGACCGGCTGGCGGCGAAGTACGGCGTCGAGTACGTGGACCTCTCGCGCGACGAGCTGGTGGAGGTCGCGGTGGACGGCCTCGCGGTGCGCCGGCTGGCCTTCCCGCGCACCATCCTGGCCGCCGACTCGCTCGTCTCGCTGCCGGTCATGAAGTGCCACCACCTCTCGACGATCACCGCCGCGCTCAAGAACCAGTGGGGGTGCCTCCCCACCTTCCGCCACAACTTCCATCCCGTGCTCCACCAGGTGATCGTGGACCTCAACCGCGCGCTGGCGCCGCGCTTCGCGGTGATCGACGGCACCGTGGCGCAGGAGGGGAAGGGGCCGCGCACCGGCACGATCCGGGTGGCGGATCTATTGCTCGCCTCGCACGACCTGGTGGCGGCCGACGCCGCCGCCGCGCGCGCGATGGGCTTCGAGCCGCGCGAGATCGGCTACCTGGCGAACGCCGAGCGCGAGGGGCTGGGGGCGATCGACGGCCAGGTGGTCGGCGACGAGGTGGCGACCGCGCCCTTCGCCCGCCCGCGCGCCAACGCCGTCGGCTTCGTGCACAAGACACTCCGCGCGTCGCCCTTGAAGCCGCTCCTCTTCGACACCCCGCTGATCCAAATCCTCGCCCGCCTGGCACTGGTCTACAACACCCACCTCTGGTATCGCTTCTCCGGCCGCAAGGCGGCCGAGCGGCTGATCGCCACGAGCTGGTACGGCGCGCAGTTCCCGTACCGCGGGTGAGCGCGCGGGCGCGGCAGGTCCTGTCGCTCGCGGCGAGCCTTCTCCTCCTCGCCGCGCTCTACTGGAGCCTCGACCTGCGCGGCCTCGGGCGCGTCTTCGCGCAGGCCCACCCCGGCCTCCTCGCCGTGTCCGTCCTCGCCATCTTCCCGATCAAGCTCCTCCAGGCCTGGCGCCTCAAGCGGTTGATGCCGCGTCCCGCGCTCCTCCCCTACCCGGCCGCCCTCCGCCTCATCCTCCTCGCCGACGTGATGAACCTCGTCCTGCCGTCGAAGACCGGGGATCTCGCGAAGAGCTGGTTCATGAAGGACCGCGGCGAGCTCTCCGGCTCGCTCGCCTTCTCGCTCGTCGTCTTCGAGAAGGCGTGCGACGTGCTGGCGCTCCTCGCGTGGTGCGCGGTGGGCCTGGTGTGGATGCCCGACAAGAGCCGGCCGCTGGAGCTGCTCACGTGGGGAGTGTTTGGCGCGCTGGCCGCCGGGCTCCTGGCGCTCGGCTCGCGCGGCTTCGCCCACCTGCTCTTCTCCTCTGCCGGCAGGCTCCTCCCCAAGCGCTTCGAGGAGCGAGCGGCGCGTCTCGCCGCCGCTTGGCAAGAGGTGAGAGACCACTTCCGCACGCAACCCCGCCGAGCGGCGGAGATCGCCGCTCTCTCCCTGCTTCTGTGGTGGGTTCAGTTCCAGCAGGTCTGGCTCTTCATCCTGGCGGTGCGCGCCTGGACCCCGCCCCTCGTCAACCTGGCCCTCGCCCCACTGGCGATCCTGGCGGGCCTGGTCCCCCTCACCTTCGCCGGCCTCGGCACCCGCGACGCCGCCCTGATCGCCCTCTACCGCCCCTGGCTCGCCGCCCCCGCGGCCGCGGCCGTGGGGCTCCTGACCACGACCCGCTATCTTCTTCCCGCCCTCGCGGGCCTCCCGCTCTTCCTCAGAAGCTCTGCGGTGCCGCCGCTCGCGCGGCGGTAGCCTCGGCGCCGCCTCGCCGGCGCTCGAACACCAAGTGACGGTCCCGCCCTCTGCCGAAGCTGCGCAGGAGCCGGAAGCCCGGACCTCGGGTAAGCGGCGTGAGCGAGAGGGGGTGCCCCGACGAGTAATCGACCACGTGCGTCACCCCCTGGCGGTCCAGGAAGCCGCGCAGGCCGGGGAGGTCCGACGAGTAGCCGCCGATGATGTGGGGCCACACTTCGGAGGAGACGAGCCCGCCAAGATCGACGATGCGCAGGCCGCTCGTGAAGCCGATCTGTCCGATCGGCTCGACCGCGACCACGGCGTCCGTTCCGGCGCGGGTCGCGAGCCACCGGCCGATGTCGCCGCTCATCCGCTCGGCGGCAGCGTGGGGGACGAACTCTCGGTAGACGAGCAGGAGCGACCCGGCCAAGCCGGCGGCGGCGGCGAGCGCGGGGGACCGGCTCCGGCGGCGCTGCGCGGGCAGGAGGCTCCCGATCCCGACGAAGGTCACCGCCGTCGCCGCCGGCAGCAGGGGTGCGGTGTAGCGCGGGATCGGCAGCGGGAAGGAGAACGCCAGCACGCCGAGCAGCAGGGCGGTGAACGAACCGGCGGCGAGGAGCGAGGGCGCATGTGGGCGCCAGCGCGCGCGCGGCGCGGGGTGGAGCGCGAGGAGGGCCACGGCCGCGACGCCGAGCACGACCGGCAGGGCGAGCGCGCCCCCCTCCGCCAGGGCGAAGCGCGCGCGCAGGTCGGCGGCCGCGAGCCGCGCGCGCTCGCCGCCGGAGAGCGCGAGGAACTCCGTGTAGGTGATGTCGTGCCGCTCCGGCAGGCGCCCGATGAGCTTGCCCTGCCGCGTCGGCGGCAGCCACTCCCCGAAGCGCAGCCGGCTACCGGCGAACCAAGGCCCGGCGACGGCGAGCGTGGCACAGCCGCAGAGGACGAGCCTCACCAGGTCGGTGCGGCGGCGCCGTCGCCAAGCCTCGGCCGCACGTACCAGCTCGACGCCGAGGATGGCGAGAGGGAGGAGGGCCAGGTCGGGCCGGGTCAGGACCGCGAGGCCCAGCACTGTGCCGAGCGCGAAGGGCCGCGCCGTTCTGTGCCGCGCGTGAAGCCGGAGCGCGGAGGCGACGAGCAGGAGGGCGAGCGGCGTCTCCATCCCGCTGACCGCGAGCAGGACGAGGAGTGGGTTGGCGCCGATCGCGAGGCCAGCCAGGAGGGCGATCCAGGGCCGGCCGAGCCGGTCCTGGACGAGGCCCGCCGTCACCGCGGCCGCGGCGGCGTGGCACGCCACGCCGATCACCTCCGCGGCGGCAGGCAGGACCTCGGGGCCGGCGCAGAGCGCCAGGCCGGCCAGCACGAGCATCCAGAGCGGACTGGTGAAGCCGTAGCTCGGCTCGCCGGGGTTGAAAGCCAGCCCGTGGCCGGCGGCGAGATTGGCGGCGAAGCGAAACGTGATGTACGCGTCGTCCCAGTGAACGCCCGGCACCAGCGCGAACGGCAGGCAGACCGCCGCCGAGGCCGCGGCGACGGCCGCCGGAAGAAACCACCTCGTACGCCAGACCATTGCGCTCGACCGCCCGGCGATCCACGGCATCGCAGCCGGTACTTCCGACCAGCTCAATGCTCAGATCACCATGTTGTTTAGCTTATACTGGCCTACGCTGTCATGCGACAGCGCGCGCTGGCGGCGATGCCGGCACCCGAGCGCTGAGAAGCCTGTTCTCCTCGGCTGACGCGCGGTATCCTGAGGCATCGCTTGCGAAAAAGTTCAACACAGGAACGGGTCATGGAGAGCATCGTCTCGGCTCAGCTGCTTCCTCCGCCAGGCCCGTTCCCGCGCTCCCCCCTCCGCCATCCTCTCGAGCGCCGCTGGCTTCACTACGCCTTCCTCACCCGCGACGGATCGCGGGCGCTCGTAGCCAACATCGCATGGCTCGGAGACGAGGGACGCTCCGCCGGCCGGCGGAACGCGATCCTGCTCACCCACCAACGGGAGGTGGGTTGGAGCTGCAGCCAGTGGAACGCGGCCGGTCCGGCGGAGCCGTGGAGCTCGTTCCGGCTCGCCTCCCCGCCGCGGTTGCTCGAATCGCCGCCCGAGATGCCGGATTTCGAGCTGGCGGCCACGAAGGGCTGGCCGTGGGCGCGGCTCCGTCTCCAGCCGACCTCGACGCCCGGGATCGGCGGGTGCGCCACCTTCCATGGCGACCACTGGCAGCGTTGGCAGGCCGAGCCGGGCGTGCTGGCGCGGGGATTCTGGCGCACCCGTCCGGGAGAGCCGGACCCCTTCGAGGCGGTGGGCTATCACGAGCGTGTCCGCGGCCGCTGGGGCTGGCCGGAGATGGGCGGCTGGGTCTTCGGGTTCTGCAACCACGCGCCGGAGGGCCTCGGAGAGGGCCGCCCGCCGGAATGGTCGATCGTCTTCGCCCTGCTCCAGCCCGGCGAAGAGATGCCGGGGCAGGCGTGCGTGCTCATGCTCTGGCGGCGTGGTCGGCTGATCCGGTTCATCCCCCGGCGATTGCTGCGGGTGACCGCGGCGGGCCAGCTCGAGCGGGACCGGGTCGAGACGCTGCCGGCGCAGATGGCTCTCCTCGGCACGGGGCCCATGGCGGCGGTCCCGGCGGCCCTCTGCCTCGACGGCTATCAAGGCCGCGACTGGGTGCAACTGCGCTTCCGCGGCCGCGCCGCCGCCCGCCTCGTGGTGCCGTCCGAGACGAGCCTGCGCCCTTACTCGGTGCACGAGGTGATCGGAGAGGCGGAGGCCGAGCTGGCGATCGGGCCGCACCGCGTCTCTTTCCGCAGCCCCGCGATCGTCGAGTTCGCGGGCGGCGCGACGGCAGGGAGCTGGGATGTCTCGTGAGGACGCGGGCCGAGCCCGGCCGGCGTCCGCGCCGCGCGACGGGGCGGAGCTGATCGGTCGCACCGTCGACCTGCTGGCGCAGAGAGCGCCGTCGATTCTCGCCGACGCCGCCCGGGAGCTGGGGCTCGAAAGGCTCGTCCTCCGCTTCACCGACGGCAGTCGGGCCCTCCTGCAGGCCGACCACAATGCCCTGCGCGTTCATCCCTGCGGCGGCGAGGAGCCGACGGTCGAATGCCTCTTGAGCGACGCCTCGCTGCGGCGGCTCTTCGACTTGGAACGGCGGCCGGCGGAGCTGCTCTCGGCCGCCGAGTTCGACACGCGCGGACCCACCGAGGCGGTCCTGGCCTGCTGGCGCACGTTCCAGATCCTGGCGCAGCGCGCGGCCGGGCTGCGGGTCATCCAGGCCGTCTGGACGGATTACAGCCGGCGCATCCCGCAGCCGCCGGAGGCGGCAGCGCCGGAGCATGCCCCGCCCGGACCGTACCGCCCCTACCCCGACGCCGCCGCCCTGCTGCGCGATACCGAGGAGTCGGCCGCTCGGACCGCCTCCGTGGCCGCCACACGGGTGCTTTGGGACGGCCGCGGCGGCGCGGGCTGGTGGACCGTCTGCGGACCCCGCGACGCCGACCTTTTCGAGGTCATGGAGACCTGCCAGCGGCGGGCCCTCGAGGAGGTGGACCGGCTCCTGCCCAGGCGCGAGCCCCGGGCCGCCCTGTACGACTTGATGCGCGACTACCCCTCGCGCGGCGGCAAGGGGCTGCGCGCCACGCTCTGCATGGCGTCCTGCGGCGCCTTTGGCGGCCGGGCGGAGGACGCGGTCCGCACGGCGGCGGCGGTGGAGATGTTCCACAACGCCTTCCTCATCCACGACGACATCGAGGACGAGTCGAGATCGCGCCGCGGCACCTCCTGTCTGCACGGCGAGCACGGCATCCCGCTCGCGATCAACGCCGGGGACGCCTTGCATCTCCAGGCCGTCGAAACGGTGCTGTCGAACATCGAGCGGCTCGGCCTCGCCCGCACCCTGGGGCTGATCCATGAAGTGATCCGGATGTGCCGCGAGACCGTCGAAGGGCAGGCGATCGAGCTGGGCTGGATCCGCAGCCGGGAAGTGCCGTCGGACGACGACCACTACGTCCACATGGTAGTCAAGAAGACCGGCTGGTACACGTGCATCTCGCCCTGCCGCCTGGGCGCCATCGCCGCCGGCCATACCCGGCCGCGAGACCTGGACCTCCTGGGCCGGGTCTTCGAAAAGGTGGGCGTGGCCTTCCAGATCCAGGACGACGTCCTGAACCTGGTGGGCGAGGAGTCGCTCTACGGCAAGGAGATCTTGGGCGACCTCCTGGAAGGCAAGCGCACGCTGATGCTCATCCACCTGATGCGCTCGCTTCGCGGCCGTGAGCGCGGCCGCGTGCTGCGCTGGCTCGCGAGGCCGCGCGGCGCCAAGGACCTCGACGGCGCGCGGCGGGTCGCCTCTCTCCTGGAGCGCGAGGGTTCGATCGAGTATGGGCGCGCCGTGGCCGCGCGCTACGCGGCCGAGGCCGAAAGCCTGTTCGAGAGCGAGCTCGGCTTTCTCCCGGAAAGCGAGAGCAAGGCCCTGTTGCGCCAGGTCGTCCACTTCGTCAACACCCGCGAGCTGTGAACCCGACGACCGACGAGAGGCTGCTGGCGACGATCGGGGAGGCGACTCTCGGCGGGCGCGCCCTGCTCTACACGCTGGGCCGCATGGGAAGCGCGCTGCGGCGAGACGACCCGATCCGGGCCCACCTCCTCCTGCACGCCCTCCAATCCCATCCCTTCTACAAAGGAGGCCGCGTCCTCTTCGACGTGCTCGAGCTCGAGGACCTGATGCTCGACGGCCCGCCGCCCGCGCCGGTCGGCCATGCGTCGCTGTGGGCGGTGACCGACGCGCTGGTGGATCTCCTGCGGATCCTGGCGCGTCTCACGAGCGAGCTGCAGGAGGAGGACGGATCGACTCCGCGCGAGGACGTGGAGGCTCCCGAGTCTCATGACGGGGAGGGGTCCGCACCGGACCTCCCCGAGCTGGACCCGTCGGAGTACCTCTACGACCTCGTGGTCCTGGGGGTCGCGGCCGAGGCGGGTCGAGCGATAGCGAGAGCTAGGGAGTCGGCGCCGGTGTCGGCCGCACAGGACGGACCGGCCGGCCTTCCGTCCCCCGGCTCTCCTCGATGAGGTCGGTTGCGAGCTGGAGGCCCGACGACGCCAATCGGGTGACCGCCTGGGCCAGCGGGTCGAGATTGCGCTGGACCACGTCCAGCAGCTCACGGCCCGAGCCGCTCATCTGATCGACGTTCTTCTTGAGCACGTCGACGACCTGGTGAGCCACCGGAAGCGAAGCGTTCGTGATCTCCGAAATGGCCCGATTCACCTTCTCGGTACTTTCCTTGGTACTCATGCCGCACCCCCTCTAGAACTTACGAAAACCTTACGCTCGGACCCGCCGCTTGTCAACGAGCGGCCCGAGCCCTAAAAGCTCACCCGCACCCCCACCCGCGCCGAGGTAGGCGGGGTTCGCAGGACCGGCTGTTTGTAGCCGGGGTTGACCGGCGTCGGCGAGCTGTTGTCGGCCTCCTGGAAGCCCCAGCGCTGATCGATGAGGACCGGCCGCTGGGCGTCGAGGACGTTGAAGACGTCGAGGAGGAGGTTGATCGTCACGGGGCCGACGTCCAGCGGGTAGCCCAGGTGGAGGTCGGCTTCGTAGGCGTCCGGGGTCCGCCCCTCGGCGCCGCGCTTGGTCAGGAAGAACTCGTAGCGGCCGTAGATGTCGGAGTAGCCGTAGCGCGTCACCGGCGTCCCCGTCCGCCAGTAGGCCGAGAGGCCCAGCGACAGCTTCCAGGGCGTGAAGTAGAGGCCGGAGACCTTGAGCTGGTGCCGGCGGTCGTTCGACAGCGGCCCCTCGTTGGTGATGCGCGAGAGGTCGCTGCCGTCGGTGAAGAAGTCGAAGTAGTCGTAGGCGGCGGTTATGTTGGGGTCGGGTCCGATGTTGGTGAACGGGGCGAAGAGGCCGTCGAAGTTCCCCTCGAGCTTCGAGTAAAGATAGGAGGCGAGCCCCTGCCAGTTGTCGGCGAAGCGCTTCGTGGCGTCGAGCTGCACCCCCTTGAACGTCCGCTTCGGCTCCGGCGCCGGGAAGGTCTGCGCGTAGTCGAGGGTGAAGATGCGGCTCATGATCCCCTCGGCCGGGTTGCCGATGCAGTAGGTGCCGTCGTCGGCGCAGAGGAAGTCCTCGACCACCTGGCCGTAGTCGCGGTAGATCCCCTTGATCCCCACCGCCACGTCCGGCAGCACTTGCCGCTCGTAGCCGAGAAGATACTCGTTGATGTACTGATTCTCGAGGTCGGGCTCGACCGGCTCGGTGAAGCCGCCGAAGATCGCCGACTCGCGCCCCAGCGTCGCCTCCGCCGACGGGTCGGGCGCCGTTCCCACCGGGTCGAAGTTGAAGATGCGCGCCTGCCGCTCGAAGGAGAAGGAGCGGATGACCAGGTCCATCGGGAGCTGCTCGTAGTAGCGGCCGCAGGAGCCGAAGAGCTTGCTCGCGTGCTCGCCGCTCGGGTCCCAGACGAAGCCCAAGCGCGGCGCGTAGTCGTCCTTCAAGTCGATCCGCTTGACCCCGGAGGCGTCGATGATCTCCTGGCGGTCCCAGCGCACGCCGAGGTTGAAGGTGAGGTTCGGGCGCGCCGCCCAGCGGTCCTGGAGGAAGACGGTGGTGTTCTCGTGCTCGGGCGAGGCGACGAGGGCCGAGACCGGCGCGTTGGCGATCGTCGCGTCCGGCGTCGTCCAGTAGAAGTGGCTGTAGATGAGCACCGGCACGACCGCGCCGCTGAAGACGTCCACCTGCTGGCCGCCCGAGAAGCGGCGCACCACCTCGGCCGCCTGGTCCTCGGTCTCGAAGCCGGCCTTGAGCTCGTGCCGGCCCAGGAAGCGGGTCGCCGAGACGCCGGCGAAGTCACGCTCGAAGTCCTTGGTCTGCACCAGGCCGAAGCCGCCGGTCTGGAAGAAGTCCTGGTCGACGAAGCGGTACTGGATGGCGTCGGCGCCCGAGCCCGCGATCGAGTTCTCCTCTTCGTGCCGCGCCACCTGCGCGGCGAGCACCCAGTCGCCGCCCAGGATGCCCTCGTAGCGCAGCGCGTAGTCCTTGCCGCCGAAGCTGCGCACGCCGGTGTAGGTCGAGGGCTCGCCGTTGAGCGTGTGCTGCGCGTCGTTGATCGCGCCGGTGTCGTCGCGCGGGTCCTGGAAGAAGCTGCCGATGAGCGAGTGGCTCTCGGTGGCGCGCCAGGTCAGCTTGGCGGCGGCGAGGTCGCGCTCGCTCTCGGAGGTGACGACGTCGCCGGCGCGCGGCCCGGCCGGCAGCGAGCTGTCCAGCTCGTGGCTCACCCGATCGTAGGCGGCGAAGAACCAGAGCCGGTCGCGCAGCAGGTAGCCGCCGAGGTCGAAGCCGTAGTCCTCGCGCGTGAACCCCTCCTGGGTGCCGCCGGTCGAGACCACGTCCTCGGCGGAGGTCTGCAGGCCGTCGTCGTCGTGGTAGGCGAAGACGTCGCCGTGGAACTCGTTGCCGCCGCTCTTGGTGATGACGTTGATGATGCCGCCGGTCGAGCGCCCGAACTCGGCCTCGTAGCCGCCGGTCTTGACGTCCACCGCCTGGATGAACTCGAAGTTGAGCTCCTTGCCCTGGAAGCCGTACTCGACGCCCGTGGTGTTGACGCCGTCGATGTAGAAGACGTTCTCGGCCCCCGTCGAGCCGTACACGGTGATCGACGACTGGCCGGTGTTCTCGGGGTGGGCGTCGGAGGAGACGCCGGGAGCGATCTGCACGACCGAGGAGTAGTTGCGGCCGGTCGGCAGGGTCTGGATGGCGCGCGCGTCGAGGTTGGCGCCGAGGCTCGTCGAGGTGGTGTCGACGACCGGCACCTCGGCGGTGACGGTGATCTCCTCGGTCGCCACCGCCCGCATCGCGACGACCAGGGTGGTGTCCTTGGCCAGTGCCACGGCGACGCCGGAGCGGGTCTCGCCGGCGAAGCCGGAGAGCTCGAAAGTGACGGTGTAGTCGCCGGGCGGCAGCAGGGAGAGGCGGAAGAAGCCGATCTCGTCGGTGACGGCCGTGCGGCTCCCCTGGAGCGCCGGGCCGCGGGCCTCGACGGTGACGCCCGGCAGGCCGCCCTCCTGCTCGTCGGTGACCCGGCCGCCGATGCCGCCGGTGGTCTGCGCGGAGGCCGCCGCCGCGGCGCCGGCGGCGAGCAGCAACGACAGGGCGATCGAACGGTGCAGCTGGCGCATGCGCGACGACCTCCAGGTTGGAAAGAGCTGCGGGCGGCGGTGCGACGGACCGGCACGGACTGGCTGCCCGGAAATGTAGCACGCAGCGGCGGCGGGGGCGGCGGCTCCGATCACTCGAGGTAGCGACGGATCTCGGGCTGCGCCGGGTCGAGCGCGAGCGAGCGGCGGAAGTGATCGCGGGCCGCCGCCTCGTGGCCGAGACAGAGCTCGGCGACCCCCAGCGCCGCGTGCGCCGCGGCGTCGGCCGGCGCGCCCCGGGCGGCGGCGGCGAAGTCGGCGCGCGCCGCGGCGCAGTCCTTCCGTTGCAAGCGGTCGTGTCCGCGCGCCAGCAGCAGGCGCGGCTCATCGGGCCGCGCGGCGAGCGCCGCCGCGAGCAGCGCCGATCGGCGGTCCGCGTGCCCTTCGCGCCCGTAGTTGAAAGCGCGCTCCAGCGCCCGCTCGGCTCCGTCCGGGAGACCCGCCGCGAGAGCTTTCCTCAGGAGCTCGTCGGCGCGGTCGCGATCGCCCGCGGCCCACAGGAGCTGCGAGAGGTTCCAGAGCGCCGAGGCGTGCTCGGGGTCGAGCGCCAGCGCCCGCTCGAAGGCGCGCCGCGCCTCCGCCGTCCGCCCCGCCTGGCGGAGGAGCAGGCCCTCGTGGTTCCAGGAGGCGGGGGTGCGGGTGGGGTCGTCGCCGGGGGAAGAAGGCCGGGTCCGAGGTCTCGTGCGCGGGAGATAGCCCAGGGCGCGGAGCTTCGCCAGCTCCTCGTCGTCGGCGACCGGCGCTTCGCGGGCGGCGCGCGGCACCGGCCGGAAGTGGGCCGCGTAGTCGAACGGCGCGCCGTTGGGCGAAGGCGCTCCCGGCAGCGGCGGTCCCGCGAGCCCCTTCCCCGGCGGCAGGCCGAGCAGCGCAAGGAGGGTCGCGCACACCTGGTCGATCGAGCCCGTCTCTCTGTCCCCTGCCTGAATCCCCGGCCCCCAGAGGACGTACACCCCCTCCTCGCGGTGCCACCGCCCCGCCGTCGCCGCCGCGGCGCTCGCCAGCCCCTCCGGCCGCCCCTCGCCCCAAAGGAACCCGTGATCGGAGGCGAGCACGAGCACCGCGCCGGCGCGCTCGGCGAGCCGGCGGTAGTCGCCGAGCAGGCGGTCCACCTCGGCGAAGTAGCGCTCCGGCACTCGCGACCAGCGCGCGAAGTCGTCGGGCGAGACCGCCGGCTGCCGCGGCGGCGCGAAGGGGGCGAAGACGTGGCCGATCGTGTCGGTCCCCTGGAGGTAGACGAGCGCGAGGTCGGGGCGCTCCTCGCCGATCCACCCGCTCGCCAGGCGGTGCCAGGCGCGGGTCTCCACGAGGATGCGGCGGAGCGCGGCGGCGGGCTGCGCGTAGGGGTCGGGGTGCCCCGCCGCCTCCTCGTAGGCGGCGCGGTCGAGCCACGGCAGGTAGGCGCGGAGCGCCGCGAAGTCCACCTCGCGCTCGGCGGCGGCGAGCGCGGCGCGCGCCCAGGGCCCGCGCGCGGGAGGGAAAGCGACGCCGGCGGGGGGCGCGCCGGCGGGCGCCGTGAAGGAGGCGAGGCGGTCGGCGACCAGGAGGCCGTTCACCGGCTCCGCCGGCCAGGTGGCCCAGAGGCCGAAGACCGCCACCGTCCGCCCCGCCCAGCTCGCCATGTTCCAGACCGCCGGCGCCCGCCGCTCGGCGGCGCCGATCGGCGACTCGGCGCCGGTCGCCGGGTCCCGCCGCGTGAAGTCGAGGATGCGGTGCTCGAGCGGGCCGACGCCGGTCATCATCGTCGTCCAGAGCAGCGGCGAGAGCGGCGGCTGGCGGGTCCGCAACACCCCCGTCCGCCCCTCGCGGGCGAGCCGCGCCAGGTTGGGCATGCCGCCGCGGGCGAGGTAGCGGTCGAGGAGCTGCCAGTCGGCGCCGTCGAGGCCGACGAAGAGGACCGGGCGCCCCGGACGCGAGGCGGCGGCGAGCTCGGGCAGGCGGGGGACGGCCGACGGCCCGGGCGCCGGCGGCGCCTCGTGGCACGCGGCGAGCAAGCAGGCGAGAATGACGAGCCGGCCCATGGAGAGACGCCAGCTTAGTGGACTCGCGCTGATCGTCGGGGCCCTGCTCTCCCTGGCCGGCGCCGGCCGCGCCGCGGCGGCGGTGCCGCGCTTCGACACGGCCGAGATCGTCCTCCACTCCACCGCCCCCTACGACGGCGCGCAAGGCTCGCCCAACCCGTTCACCGACGTCGCCCTGACCGCGCAGGTCACCTCGCCGGGAGGCGCCGTCTACACGGTCCAGGGCTTCTTCGACGGCGACGGCGCCGGCGGCCAGGTCGGGGACGTCTTCAAGGTCCGCGTCTTCGCCGACGAGATCGGGACCTGGACCTGGACGACCACCAGCGACGACCCCGGCCTCGACGGGAAGGCCGGCAGCTTCGAGTGCGCGGGGACCCTCGCCGGAGCCTTCGGCGAGGGGCCGATCGCGGCCCACGCCACCTACCCTCGGTCCTTCCGCCATCGCGCCGGCGGCGCCGTCTACCTCCTCGCCAAGTACCTCGACACCGCCGCGCCGTCGCCGCTGCAGTTCTCGCAGACGCTCTTCTCGGAGGCGCGCAGCGAGAGCGACCGCGCCGCCCTGCTGGCGCGGCACGCGGCGATGAAGCTCAACAAGATCAACGTCTACCTGGCCAACGTCGGGGATTACGGCACCGGCGTTCCCACTACCCCGTGGCTCGGCCCGGCCACGGCGAGCGACAAGCAGCGCTTCGACCTCTCCCGCTGGCGGACGTACGAGCGCTGGGTCGGGACGATGCGCGACGCCGGCTTCGCGACGCAGCTCTGGTTCTTCGCCGACAACTCCGACTTCGGCGACCTCCCCGCGGCCGACCGCGACCGGCTCGTCCGCTACGGCATGGCCCGGCTCTCCGGATACGCCAACACGCTCTTCACCCTGATGACCGAATGGCAGGAGGGGTGGACCCAGGCCGAGGTACACGCGGCGATGGACCACCTCCAGCAACACAACCCCTGGGGACGTCTGGCGAGCGTCCACGGCCTGCCCGGCGACTTCTCCTTCCCCGCCGCCCCCTGGGCCGACTACCTGGTCGTGCAGGTGGGGGTCGGCGGCGTCGATCACGTCGACGTCCACCAGTCGACCTTGCGCAACCGCGCGCTCGCCGCCAAGCCGCTGCAGGAGGAGGAGTTCTGGCTCGGCCAGGAGTCGCTCGCCGGCCGGCAGATGGCCTGGGCCGCCTTCACCGGCGGCGCGGCCGGCTCCGGCACCGGGGCCTTCCTCCGGCAGTTGGCGGAGCTCGTCGCCACCGTCCCGTTCGAGCGCATGGCGCCGGCCGATCCCCTGGTCCTCGCGGGGAGCGCCTACGCGCTCGCCGAGCCGGGGGAGGCCTATGTCTTCTACCTCCCCGACGGCGGGGCGATCGAAGCCGACCTCCGCGGCGTCTCCGGGAGCTTCGACGCGGACTGGTTCGACCCGCGGACCGGCGCCTTCCAGGCGGTGCCGGCGGTCGAGGGCGGCGCCGTGCGGAGCTTCACCGCGCCGGCGGCCGGCGACTGGACGCTCCGTCTGCTCCGCGAGCCCGATCCGCCTCCGCCGCCCCCGCCCCCGCCCGACGGGAGCTTCCATACCCTCGCCCCCTGCCGGCTGCTCGACACGCGCGAGCCCGGCCAGGGGCCGGCGCTGGCCTCGGACGTCGTGAGGCTCGTCACCCTGGCCGGCCGCTGCGGCGTGCCCGCCGGCGCGGCGGCGCTGTCGCTCAACGTCACCGTCACCGCGCCCGGCGGCCCCGGGCATCTGACCCTGGCGCCCGGCGGCGTCGGGCTGCCGGCGACCAGCACCCTCAACTTCGGCGCCGGCGCGACGCGCGCCAACAACGCCATCCTCTCCCTCGCCCCGGACGGCTCGGGCACCCTCGCGGCCCTCGCCCACCTGGCCGGCGGCGGCACGGTGCACCTGATCCTCGACGTCAACGGCTACTTCGACTGAGCAGGGGCCGCCGTATGCTCGCGGCCGTGCCCGCCCTCTTGACCTTCGACATCTTCGGCACCGTCGTCGACTGGCGCCGCGGCCTCGAGGCGGCGCTGCGCGCGGAGGGGATCGCCCCCGCCCCCGGCGACTTCGACCGCACGATCGACCTCCAGGCGGCGCTCGAGCAGGAGCGCTTCCGGCCCTATCGGGAGATCACCGCGCGGAGCCTCGTCGCGGCGCTCGGCGTCCCGCAGGAGGCGGCCGACCGCATCGGCGCCGCCGTCGGCACCTGGCCGCTCTATCCGGACGCCCGCGAGGGGCTGCGCCGCCTCCAGGCGCTGGCCCCCTGCGCCGCGATGACCAACAGCGACCGCGCGCACGGCGAGCAGGCGCGGGCGCAGCTCGGCTTCCCGCTCGCCGCCTGGGTCTGCGCCGAGGACCTCGGTTTCTACAAACCGAATCCGGAATTCTGGAGGGCCGTGGCCGCTCGGCTCGGCGTCGAGCCGTCGCCGGCCTGGTGGCACGTCTCGGCTTACGCCGACTACGACCTCGACGCGGCCGCCGGTCTCGGCCTCACCACCGTCTTCGTCGAGCGGCCGCACGCCCGCCCCGGGCCGGCCACCCACCGGGTGCGCGACCTCGGCGAGCTGGCCGACCTGGCAGAAGGATTGCAGACATAGCCAAGCACCTACCGGAGGCCGGCGCAAGGTGCCGCGATCACGGCCTCCGAATCCTCGAGCAAACCCCCGTTAGCCTCCCACGCCCCGGTCGGTCGCGGCAGACCGACCGGGTCTTCCACCCTTTCGTCAGGATCCTGCTAGGCTCTTCGGCGAACCGGCAACTAAAAGGAAGATGAGGACGGGGAGGAGCGCCTATGCCGTTCCTTGTGGTTGAAGGCGTGCACAGCGGGAAGGATCCGGAGAGCGGGGCGAGAGGCCGAGGACTGGCGGTCGCCCTTCTCTTTTGCAGCGTCGTCGCCGGCCCGTTCCCCGCGGCGGCGCAGGACCCCACATCGCCGTTCCCCGACATCAAGGTCGACCTCTCGGGGCGGCTGTTCACCAACGTGCTGCCGTTCGACGTCCCGTTCCTGGTCAACGGCGAGGTGCCGCTGACGACGCAGCGGGTGGACGTGCGCTACGTCGGCCACTCCCAGAGCTTCCGGGTGGCGGAGCCGGAAGCGGTCGACTGCCCGCCGCCCGCGACGCCGGTCAAGCCGCGCTGCTTCGAGACCATTCGCGGCGGCGGCGAGCGCGAGTTCGGCTGCAACTGGCAGCCCGCCAGCGGCGGTCCCATCTCCTGGACCCAGGAGCTGGAGCCTCCGGCCGGCGCCCAGACGCTGACCTTCCGCGTCCCGGTGCCGCCGCTCGAGTCGAGGAGCTACTACGTCTTCAAGTTCGAGGTGACGCGCGAGCTCACCGACGCCGACGTCACCGAGTTCCGCACCGGCGCCACGACCGCCCTCGACGAGCTCCTGCGCGAGATCCAGACGGTCGAGGCCACGCCGGCGGACAACGAGCGGCTGCGGGCGCGGCTGGTGCGCGAGCTGCAGGGCGTCGCCTGTCCGGGGCTGCGGATCACCAGCGACAACCTCTTCAACCTGGCCATCCCTTATCCCCAGCTCGCCGACCAGTACAAGCTGGAGTGGAACCGCCTCGTCGGCGAGGTGCTCAACGCCCAGGACCTCGTGACCCGAAACATCCGGCAACGCTCCGGGGTCCAGCCGCAGCTCGAGAACGAGCTCGACGCCATCGCCGCGAGCGACCCGCTCGACAAGCTGATCCGCGCCCTGAAGGCGCAGGCGGCCACCGGCCAGGCGGCGGGGGACAGCCTGCTCAACGAGTTCATGACCCAGCACCAGGAGGTCTTGCGCTTCGCCGACCTCGGCGACGCCGAGCGGGCGAACGTGTCTCTGGGCGTCTCCACCGCCGGCCCGGCACCCGCCGCCGGCACTCCGCCCCCGCCCCCCTTCGACGAGACGATCGATGCGGCCGCCGCGGGCCAGTACGCCGCCAACTACCGCACCACGCAGCGCGACCTCGGCGACCTGCAGGAGTGGCTCGACGGCCTGGTCAACGGCGGCAACCGCCGCCTGCTCGACGAGGCGGTCGCCACCGGCGCCGGCGGGGCCGACGGCCAGGGGCTTACCGACGACGACGTCGAGGCGCTCGAGACCGTCCTCGGCAACGTCGACCGCGCCCGCCGCCTCGCCGCCGGTCTCGCCAACTTCGCCGAGCAGGTGCAGCGCCAGCAGGCCGCGCGCACGACCAGCCTCACCGAGCTGGTGAACGTGGTGCGGATCCAGGCAGCCGCCGCCGGCCTCATCGTCGACGCCTCGACCCTCGGCAACTTCAAGACCCAGCAGAGCTGGTACATCGCCGCCGACTTCGGCTTCGCCCTGGCGCCCGAGGTCGACAAGGCGATCCCCTACATCGGAACCAACATCTACTTCCGGCCGGTGAACAAGGACGCCCCGCTGCGCGACAAGGGGGGTTTCGGCCGGCGCTTCGCCGTGAGCCTGGGGCTGACGGTCAAGAGCATCGCCGACGAGAGCCCGCAGACCCGCGACGACCTCTTCGACAGCAACTCCCTGCTCTTCGGCGCCGGCCTGCGGCTCACCGACTCGGGGCGGCTGGGCGTCGGCGCCCTGGTCTTCGAGGAGCGCGATCCCAATCCTCTGGTCAATCGTGACTCGCTGACCTTCGCGCCCTACATCAGCCTGTCGTTCGACTGGGACATCCTCGAGTTCTTCAAGGGGTTCTCGGGGCTCTTCCCCACCCAACCTCCAGGCTAGAGGAGGCCGCCAATGTCGATCACCATCGTGCGCAACCTCGACGTGGTGCAGGAGTCGGCCAAGCTGCCGATGCGCGTCGACCTTTCCCAGACCCTGTCAAGCAGCGAGAACAAGGAGCAGGTGACGATCGAGTACGCGCTCAACGAGGACAACGACATCTGGTTCGACGGCAGCCCCAAGACCAAGACCGTGTCCCGCACCGAGACGATCGCCCGGGCGGAGACGCCGATCCGCCACCGCTTGAGCCTGGTCCACGGCGACGGCGAGGAGGTCGAGCGGGCGAAGATCGCCCAGACCATCACCGACGAGCTGGGGATCGAGACGCCCGACCAGGCGTTCCTGACCATCGTGAGGTGAGCCATGAGATGGAAGGGTTCACTCGCCGCCGGGATCGCCGTCATGTTGGCCGGGGCGATCGGCTGCAATGAGCGCTACGACCGCGACGACTTCGACACGCCGACCGACCCCGCGCGCCAGTACCTCGTGCTGACGACCGAGGGGAACGCCACGACGCTGCCGGCCGACGGCGTCTCGCGCCTGCGCCTGACGGCCGCCATCTCGCCGGATGCCGCCCCGCGCGACGTCGTGTTCACCACCACGGCCGCGCAGCTCGTGGGGGGCACCGGGACCACCGACACCGAGCGCACGGTCACCGTGAACAGCTCGGGCGTCGCCCAGATCGACCTGCGCAGCGCCACCGCCCCCGGCAGCGCGGTGGTCACCGCCAAGGTCAAGGACCTGCCGCAGATCTCGCAGAGCGTCACCGTCTCCTTCACCGCCCCCGGGCCCGACGTGCTGATCCGCTTCCTCGCCGCGCCGACCTCGGCGCCGGCCGACGGCGCAACGGGCAGCACCTTCGTCGTCGAGATCTCGCCGCAGCTCGACAGCGCCTCGCGGTCGGTCACCTTCACGACCACGATCGGCAGCTTCGTGAGCGGCTCGTCGGTTCAGACCCTGACCGTGCCGGCGGCGTCGGACAACACGGCGGCGGCCGTCCTCTACAGCCCTACCGCCATCGGCGAGGGACGCCTGCGGGCGACGGTCGCGGGGACCAGCCGGGAGGTCGGCATCCGCTTCGAGCGCGCGCTCCCCGATCGGCTGATCCTCGCGCTGAGCAAGATCACGGTGATGGACAGCGCGGCCGACCAGTTGACGGCCACGGCGACGCTGCTGCGCGACCTGGGAACGGTCACGCCCGGCACGGAGGTCGTCTTCACGGCCACCCGCGACGACACCGGCGCGTCCTTCGGCTTCTTCAATCCGCCGGCCGCCGCCAGCGACGCCAACGGCCAGGCGGTCGTCAGCTTCTCGCCCGGAGGCGGCGGCTACACCGGCGATGCGACGCTGACCGCCCGCGCACCGAACGGCCGCACCGCGTCGGTGGCCTTCAAGGTGATCCCGGCGCCTTGACGCCTCGGGGGCACGGCGCTCAGAGCAGCCAGGCGTAGCCGAGCTTCAGGAACACCGTGCGGTCGGTCTGCGTCAGGTCGATCGCGTCGATCCCCAGGTGGCGGTCGGAGTAGCCCACGAGCACGACCGTCTGCGCGTCGAGGCGGTAGGAGAAGAGGAGCTGCGTCAGCAGGCCCTCGGTCCGCCGGTCGACCGGCACGGTGTAGAGCGCCGGCTCCCGCTCCAGCCACTCGTACTGGAGGATGGCGCGCAGGTAGCTGCGGCGGTCGAAGTGGTAGAGGAGCCGGGTCTGCGCCAGGTCGACGGTGAAGAGCCGCCCGCCGGCGACGTCGAAGCTCTGGCGGTCCCAACCGAGCTCCCCCTGGAAGCGCCGCCCCAGCCGCAGCTCGAGCTCGGGCGAGACGATGACGAACTCGCCCTGGCGGCTGTTGGTGAAGTCGATCGCCTCGCCCCAGCGCACCTCGAGCTCCAGCTCCGAGTCGCGCGTCGGCTGGACCGAGGCGCCGACGCTGTAGCGGGTGTTGTGGTAGGTCACCCCCTCGAAGTGCTCCTGGTTGGGCGCGATCGCCGCCTCCAGCACGCTCTGCCGCGGGCCCTCATAGACGAACACCAGGTCGGAGCCCCACTCGTCCCAGGCGCCGTTGTACTCCCGCGTGCCGTCCACGCCCAGGAAGAGGTAGAGGTTCGAGAACCACCCCCCCTCGACGCCGCGGAAGCGGCGCTCCGCCCCCGCCGAGCCGCTGCGCACGCCGACGCGCGGCACGAAGCCGCTGTCGGCGCGGAAGCCGGGGTGGAGCTCGTTGTAGCGGGCGTTCCAGGTCCAGTCGCGGTCGCCGTGGGCGTAGGCGAGCGTCAGGGCGTGGCCGTCGAAGCCGCCGCGCGGCTGCCCCTCTTCGGCGGCGAAGGCGTCCGGATACCGCGTGGTCGAGCCGGCGAGCTGGTAGCGCACCGAGTCGCTGTCGGTGAAGCGGTAGAGGCCGTCCACGCCGGCCGCGTGGCTGCCGTAACCGGGCGCCTCCCGCCCGGTCCAGAGCACGCCGACGGCCGAGGTCTCGCCCAAGTCGCGGCGGTAGCGCAGGACGCCGCTCGTGACCTCCTCGTCGAGCGTCGCGAGGCGCGAGAACTGGCTGGCCGGCAGGATCAAGTTGTTGATGCGGTCGCGGGCCAAGGAGAGCCCGAAGGCGTGGGCGCCCTCCTTGCCCGAGACCTTGAGCCCCGCCAGCGGGTCCGCCACAGTGCGGGTGAAGACCAGCGGGAGCTGTGTCTCGAAGAGGTCGGCGCCTTCGAGGAAGAAGGGGCGCTTCTCGGGGAAGAAGAGGGCGAACCGCTCGTTGACGTCGAGCTGCGCGGCGTCGGCCTCGACCTGCGAGAAGTCCGGGTTGAGCGTGGCGTTCAAGGAGACGTTCGGGGTGACGCCCCAACGCGCCGAGAGCCCCGGCTCCAGCTCCTCGTCGGCGGTCTCGAAGGGGCCGTCGGGAAAGTCGGCGCGCGCCTCGGAGAGGCTGCCGGTGAGCGTGGGGGTGAGCTCCAGGTTGCGTCCGGTCTCCTGCCCGGTGAAGCCGGCCAGCTCCTGGAACTGGCAGACCAGGCAGTCGCGGTCCTGGTCGGTGACGATCGAGCGCAACCGGTGCTGCAGCGAGCGCGGCCACTCGCGGAAGGCGAGGAAGCCCCAGGTCTGGGGCGCGCCGGCGCCGGGGAAGCGGAGCTGCCGGAAGGGGATCGCCGCCTCGACGGTGTAGCCGTCGCCGCCGATCCGGCCGGCCGACTCCCAGATGGCGTCCCAGGAGAAGTCCTCGGTGCCCTCGACGTCGGAGTTGACGGCGTCGAGCTGCACGCCCAGCGGGTTGATCTGGAACTGGAAGGCGCGGCGGCCGTCATGAAAAGGATCGATCATGAAGCCCACGCGGTCGTCCTCGAGGGCGGCGTCGCGCTCGGCGAAGCGGGCCCGGATCTCCTCCGGCTTCGGGTCGGCGGCGCGGAAGGCCACGAGCAGGCGCTCGGCGTCGTAGGTGACCAGGACCGTCGTCTCGACCGGCGCCGGCGTGTTGTCGCCGGGGAACCACTCGTAGGGCAGCGGAATGGCGGCCGCCGCCGCCCACGCCGGCTCGTCGAGGACGCCGTCGATGCGCACTGGCGCGTCGGTGCGGGCGACCTCCCAGCGCGTCGGCTGCGCGGCG
>DASUNQ010000168.1:0-15066 GCA_036277075.1 Thermoanaerobaculia bacterium | reverse complement strand
GGCGACGTCGCCGGCGCCGAGGCGGCGGCCGGCGAGCTGCTGGCCGCAGACCCCGACCTCGACCCGGCCCGGGTACTCCTGGCGCAGGTCGACTTCGCGCGCGGGCGGCACCGCGAGGTGGTGACGCGCCTCGCGCCCGTCGCCGGCCGACACCCGACCTACACCGCCGCCCAGCTCCTCCTCGGCCGCTCGGCCGAGCAGTTGGGGAACCTGCCCGAGGCCTACGCCGCCTACCGCGCCGTCGCGGCGCGCGACGCGCTCGCCTTCGAGCGCACCGGCGCGCTCCACGCCCGGGTGCTGGAGGTCACCGCCAACCGCGTCGCGGAGGCGCTCCGCACCGGCGACCTCGCCGGCGCCGAGGCGCTGCTCGCGCGGCTGCGCGAATGGGGTCCCTCCGAGGAGCTGACCTTCGAAGCCGCGCGGCAGGTGGCGGTGGCGCGCGGCGACCTGCGCGGCGAGCTGGCGGCCGTCGAACGGCTGGCGGCGCGCCGGCCCGACGACCGCGCGCTCGCCGAGCGGCGGGCGGAGCTCGAGCTCGAGGTGGGCGACGCGAGCAAGGGCCTCGAGATCGTGCAGGAGCTGGCGCGCCAGCACCCCGGCGACGCGGCGCTCGCCGAGAAGCTCCAGGTCGCGAAGTTCCGCTGGCGCCTCGCCCTCCTGCCCCCCGGCGTGCAGGCCACCGCCGAGAGGCCCGAGCTCACCCGCGCCGATCTCGCGGTGCTGCTCTACTGGCTGGTGCCGGAGGTCCGCCACGCCCGCCCCTCCGCGGGGCGCATCGCCACCGACGTCCTCGACCACCCGCAGCGCGAGGAGCTGGTGCGGGCCGTGAACCTCGGCCTGCTCGACGTCGACCCGCGAGTGCACCGGGTCTTCCCCGGCAGCCGCGTCTCGCGCAGCGCGGGGCTGCGCGCGCTCTGGCGCACGCTCTGGATGTTCGAGCGCGGCCTCCCCTGCGTCGCCGGCGGCGGCGCCGATCCGCCGTCCGCGGCGCTCTGCGAGCGGGCGGCGCGCTGCGGGCTCCTCGCCGCCGGGGAGGAGTGCCGCGGGGCGGCGCCGCTCGCGGGCCCGGAAGCGGTCGAGATGATCCGCCGCGCGCTGCTCCTCCTGGGGTCGGAATGAACCTCACCATCCCCAACCTCCTGACGCTCCTGCGCATGGGGCTGGTGCCGCTCTTCATCATCGCGGTGCTGGACGGCCACGCGGCGCGGGCGCTGGTCATCTTCGTGGCGGCGGGGGTGACCGACGCGCTGGACGGCTTCATCGCCCGTTTCTGGAACCAGCGCTCGCTGCTGGGGGCGTACCTCGACCCCATCGCCGACAAGCTGCTCCTGGTCTCGGCCTGGGTGGTGCTCTCGATCCCGAGCCTCGGGACGGCGGTGAGGATCCCGCTCTGGGTGACGGTGCTGGTCATCGCGCGGGACGTGCTGATCGTGATCATGGCGCTGGTCTTCTTCCTCGCCACCGACGTGCGGAGCTTCCCGCCGTCGCTGCTCAGCAAGGCGACGACGGTGGTGCAGGTGACGACCGTCTCGATGGTCCTCGGCGCCGCCGTCTTCCCCCGCCTCGTGCCCGTCGCCGAGACCCTGGTCTACGTCGTCTTCGTCTTCACCCTCCTCTCGGGCCTCGACTACACCCGCCGCACGATCGCCCGCCTCGCCGCCACCAAGGGCCGCGTCGCCCCGGGGTGATAGCATCCCGCGAAGAGTCGGCCCGGGAATGTCGCAGTTCGTCCACCTCCACCTCCACAGCCAATACAGCCTCCTCGACGGCGCCAACCGCCTCGACGACGTGATCGCCGCCGCGGCGGCGGCGGGCATGCCGGCGCTCGCCCTCACCGACCACGGCAACCTCTTCGGAGCCATCGATTTCTACACCCGCGCCCGGGCCGCCGGCGTCAAGCCCATCATCGGGCTCGAGGCCTACGTCGCCCAGGGCAGCCGCCTCGACCGCCAGTCCGGCAAGGGGTCCAGCAATCACCTCGTCCTGCTCGCCACGAACGAGACCGGGTACCGCAACCTCCTCCAGCTCACCTCCGCCTCCTTCCTCGAAGGCTTCTATTACAAGCCGCGGATCGACAAGGAGCTCCTGCGCCGGCACGCCGACGGCCTCGTCGGCCTCTCGGCCTGCCTGAAGGGCGAGATCAACGAGCACATCGTCGGCCGCCGCGAGCGCGAGGCCGAGGCCGCCGCCTGCGAGTTCCGCGACATCCTCGGCGACGGCAACTTCTTCCTCGAGCTCCAAGACCACGGCATCGAGGAGCAGCGCCTCGCCAACGACGTCCTGCGCCGGATCTCCGCGCGCACCGGCATCCCGCTCGTCGCCACCAACGACTGCCACTATCTGCGCCAGGACGACTCGATCGCTCACGACGTCCTGCTCTGCATCGGCACCCAGCGCACCCTCGCCGACACCGACCGCCTGCGTTACGCCACCGACCAGTTCTTCCTCAAGTCCGCCGAGGAGATGCACCGCGTCTTCCCCGACGATCACGCGGCGCTCGAGAACACCCTCGCCATCGCCGAGCGCTGCGACCTGACGATCCCGATGGGCGCCTTCCACCTGCCGCAGTTCCCGGTGCCGGCGGGGGATAGCCTCGAGTCCTACTTCGAGAAGGTCGCCCGCGCCGGGCTCGACGAGCGGCTCGGCGAGCTGCGCCGCCGCCGCGCGCAGGGCCTGGTGAAGGCCCCCGAGGAGCTCTACCGCCAGCGCCTCGACTACGAGATCCAGGTCATCGAGCGGATGGGGTTCGCCGGCTACTTCCTGGTGGTCTGGGACTTCATCCGCTACGCGCGCGAGAACGCCATCCCGGTCGGCCCCGGGCGCGGCTCGGCCGCCGGCTCGGTGGTCTCCTACGCGCTGCGCATCACCGACATCGACCCGCTCCAGTACGACCTCCTGTTCGAGCGCTTCCTGAACCCCGAGCGGATCAGCATGCCGGACATCGACATCGACTTCTGCATGCGCGGCCGCGGGCGGGTCATCGACTACGTCGAGGGGAAGTACGGGCGCGACCGCGTGGCGCAGATCATCACCTTCGGCACCCTCGCCGCCAAGGCGGTGGTCCGCGACGTCGGCCGCGTCATGGGGCTCCCGTACACCAAGGTGGACCGCATCGCCAAGCTGGTCCCGGACATGACGCAGTCGCTCGCCGCGGCGGCCCGGGAGGTCGACGCGCTGGCGCAGGAGGTCCGGGACGACCCCGAGGTGCGGCGGATCGTGGAGGTCGGGAGCCGCCTCGAAGGGCTCACCCGCCACGCCTCGGTCCACGCCGCGGGGGTCGTCATCACGCCGCGCCCGCTCGCCGAGCTGGTGCCGCTGTACAAGGTGACCAAGGGCGACGACGAGCAGGTCATGACCCAGTGGGACATGAACGTCGTCGAAAAGCTGGGCTTGCTGAAGATGGACTTCCTGGGGCTGCGCACCCTGACCGTCCTCGACGACACGGTCAAGATCCTGCGCCAGCAGGGCGTCGAGCTGGATCTCGACGAGGTGCCGCTCGACGACCCCGCGGTCTTCCGCCTCTTCTGCGAGGGGCGCACCAGCGGCATCTTCCAGTTCGAGTCGCGCGGCATGACCGACATGATGCGCCGCGCCCGCCCCTCGAAGTTCGAGGACCTCGCCGCCTTCAACGCCCTCTACCGGCCGGGGCCGCTCTCGGTGGGCATGGTCGAGGAGTACATCCAGCGCAAGCTCGGCAAGCGGCCGACCAAGTACGTGGTGCCCGAGATCAAGCCGATCCTGGAGGAGACCTACGGGGTCATCGTCTACCAGGAGCAGGTGATGCGGATCGCCGTCGACGTGGCCGGCTTCTCGCTCGCCGAGGCCGACGTGCTGCGCAAGGCGATGGGCAAGAAGAAGGCCGAGGTCATGGCCGAGCAGAAGGAGAAGTTCGTCGCTGGCGCGGCGGCGCGCGGGATCACCCGGCAGAAGGCCAGGGAGCTCTGGGACTACATCGAGCCCTTCGCCGGCTACGGGTTCGGCAAGAGCCACAGCGTGGCCTACGCCATGCTCGCCTACAAGACGGCCTACCTCAAGGCGCACTATCCGGTGGCGTTCATGGCGGCGATGCTCGACTCCGAGCTGTCGAGCTCCGACGCCATCGCCAAGTACATCGGCGAGTGCCGCAACATGGGCATCGACGTGCTGCCGCCGGACGTCAACCTGAGCCACTGGTGCTTCACCGTGGACGGACCGGCGATCCGCTTCGGGCTGGGCGGCGTGAAGGGCATCGGCGAGGGCGCGATCGACGCGGTGCTCGAGGCGCGGCGGCGCGCCGGGCGCTTCCGCAGCCTCACCCACTTCGCCTGCGAGGTCGATCTCCGGCAGGTCAACCACAAGGTTTTCGAGGCGCTGATCAAGGCGGGGTGCTTCGACACCCTCGGCCTCCACCGCGGCGCCCTCTACGCGGGCCTCGACGACGTCCTGGCCTACGCGCAGAAGTGCCGCGAGGAGAAGGAGCACGGCCAGGGCACGCTCTTCGGCGGCGGCGGCGCGACGGCCGTCGCCGGCGGCCAGGCGCTCGAGCCTTCCCCCGACCCGCTCGCCCCGCCGTGGGCGCTCCGCGAGCAGCTCCGCTACGAGAAGGAGACGCTCGGCTTCTACCTCACCGGCAATCCGCTCTCCGAGCACGAGGCGACGCTGCGGCGGCTGGCGACGCACACCACGGCGCAGCTCGCCGAAGCGATGGACGGGCCGGTGACGCTCGGCGGGCTCGTCGCCGGCGTGCGGCGGGTCAAGATCAAGAGCGGCCCCAACGCCGGCCGCTACATGGGGCGGTTCACCCTCGAGGACCTCGAAGGGAGCCTGCCGGTGACCCTCTTCGCCAACCAGCTCCAACAGTTCGGACACCTCCTCCAGGAGGAGGCGCTGGTGCTGGTCAAGGGGACGGTGCGCGAACGCGGCCGCGAAGGGGGGGAGGTGGAGCTGGCGGTCGAGGAGATCCGGGCGCTCGCCCCGGCGGCCGCCGGACCCCTCCTCGCCGTCGAGCTGGTGCTCGACCCCGAGACGCCGCCGGCCAAGCTCTTGGAGCTCAAGGACCTTCTCCTCGAGCACCACGGCGAGGTGCCGGTGACGCTCGAGCTCGACTTCGGGGCCGAGAGCGTGACGATCGCCCCGTCGGGGAGCTTCAAGGTCGCCTACGACCGCGGCCTGACCGCCGCCGTCGAGACCCTCCTCGGCCCCGGCCGCCTGCGCGAGCGCCGCACCGAGCCGCCGACCGTGACCCTGCCGGTGACGCCGTTCGCCCCCGACCCGCTCGGCCCCGCGCCGGCGCCCTTCTAGCTGCGCCACTTGTGCAGCTACGGTGGTCTCGGCCCCAGCTCGCCCGGCGCTACCGCGGCTCAGCGCCCGCAGCCACTTGCGCCCGGCTGCCGCTCACCGCCGGCGGCGTTGCGGCGCAGTTCAATATTCTTAGAAAGGATGGCCGTTGGGGCAGCCGTGTTGACCCCCCGGATGAGCCCCTCCGACACAGGTTTCACCACACTGTGGGCATTTCTTGGTGCAGGGCATGGCGTATCTCCTTGTCTGTTCGTGGAAGAGACATTCCAGTGAGGGCACAATTAGCAGCCTTTACAGGTTAGCTGAAATGGATGAGACGGTCAACCTGACACCGCGCCTTCAGTCGCAAGCCCTGGCGATGAATTCTCGCGTATGTCTACAGTGGCGTGGAATCCTCAGCGTGGGGTATTACGACCTGGAACGTACTGAGCCAGCCAGCGCCCAGGGCACCCTCTGCCACGGCGCCTGGATGGCGCGGTACTACTCCGGCAGCTGCGATGGCGGACTGGGACGAGACGATCGGCGCCCCCCGCGTGACCCCGCCCTGCGACATCCTGCTCTGGCAGTACGCCGAGAACTGCAGCGAGACCGCGATCGACTGCAGCCAGACGAGCCCGACCGTCGACATCGAGACCCTGCTGCTCCGGCGCCTGATCCTCCCGCCCGGGGCGGCGGCGGCTCCCTAGCCCGGCCCGGCACCTGCGCCGCGTGGGAGTCCTCGGGGCGGCGTCCGGGGACGTCCGCGGCGCGTTCGGAATGGATCCCAAGGCGCTCGGAACAGGTTCCCAGGGCTCCGGAATCGATTCCCCGGCGGTCGGAAGCGGTTCCGAGGGCTTCGGAGGACGTTCTCGCGTCCTGGCCTATCCGACGGGGTGTGCCGTGGGGGGCGGCCCGCGCCGAGGGCCCCCCACTCGCTCTCCGCGCCCACCGTGGCCAGCCCGCGTGCCGCCTTCGTGACGCAGAGCCGCGTGTAGGACCTCCAGGTGCTCGCGGCTGATCCGGTCCCAGCCGAACCGCGCCGCGTGGCGGCGCGTGGCGGCGCGATCGGGATAGCTCGCGGCCAGCCGCCGCACCGCCTCGACCAGCGCGTCGGAGCTGCGGGCGCGCATCAGCACTCCCGCTTCCGGGACGTTGACCGCCTCCGGGGTCCCCCAGACGGCGGTGGCGACGACCGGGGTGCCGCAGGCCATCGACTCGAGCAGGACGTTGGCCATGCCCTCGCGGCTCGAAGCCAGCACCAGCGCGTCGGCTGCGTTGTAGAGCTCCTTGAGGTCCTCCTGCTCCACGTGGCCGAGGAAACGGACGCGGTGGGCGACGCCGAGCGAGACGGCCAGCGCCCGCAGGCGCGGCTCGTACCAGCCGTCGCCGGCGATCAGCAGCGTCGTCTCCGGCAGCTCGGCGAGAGCCTCGATCGCGAGGTGGTGCCCTTTGCGCGGCGTCGCGTGGCCCACCGAGAGGAGGACGGTCCCGGAGAGGCCGAGATGGCTCCGGATCGCCTTCCGGTCCACGGGGCGGAAGAGGTCGAGGTCCACGCCTTGAAGGACCACCTGCAGCTTGTCCGCCGGCGCTCCGCATGCGATCAGGCGACGCCTGAGCGCCTCGCAGACCGTCGTCACCCCCGCCATGCGGCGGATGGCCCAGAGCAGCAGCGCCCGCGGCAGCGGGTAGTCGGGATAGGTGATCGCGTCGTCGCCGAGGACCGAGGTGATGACGGGTTTGCCGAAGTAGCGGCCGAGGAGGGCCGCGGCCACGCCGTCGGGATACGCGTAGTGAGAGTCGATCACGTCGAACTCGAAGCCGCGCTCGATCAGTCGGCGGAGCACAGGCCGTGCGGCGAGCGCCATCGACAGGGGCGCCGAGCTCAAGCCCACCTTGGGGAGCAGCGGGTAGCGCGGGTGGTGGATCTCGATCCCGTACCTCTCCTCGTACCGCGGAACGCGGGCGAACACGCCGTAGCGTCCGAAAACCGAGTGACCGAACGGGAACCAGGGGGTGGGCGCCACCACCCGGGACTCGACCTCCCCCGTCGCGAGCAAGTGCCGGAGTCGCTGTTCGATGAAGATCCCGTGCCGGGGCTGGACGGCGTTCGGGTAGAGCGTGGTGAACGTGACCGTTTTCATGCGGTGCTCCCACAGCGACGGAAAGGATCGAGACGAGCAACGCCGCGCTCGCCGCCAGGGCTCGTTCATCACAAGGTTACCATTGGCCCCCCGCACCCCCGTGTCATAATCCCTCGCTGCCGTTTCAACCTGTTCGCCCCGGCGCCTGCCGGAGGCCGGAGGCTCGATCGATGGCGGATTCCTCGGAGGTGAGGCTCAAGCCGGCGGCCTGGATCCTGATGGTCCTGGTCGTCCTCGGCCTGGTGGCGCTGGGGCTCTGGTCGGCCCGCGGCTGGCTGTTCCCGAGCGGGAGGGGGGACGGCGAGACGATCGCCAAGGAGGACCTGCCGGAGGGGCAGGTCGAGGCGCCGGACGCGACCGGCATCACCACGGTGTCCGAGTACAAGTACGTGCCGGCGCAGCGGCTGCCGCCGGTGCGCGGCGCGGCGAGCTACAAGCCGCTGCGCGACAACACCGTGGTCGTGGGGCTCAACGTCTGGGCCGGCTGGGCGCCGATCTTCTACGCCAACGGCGGCGCCGCCCCGAACGCCGACAGCCTCTTCGCCAAGAAGTACGGCTTCAAGCTCGACATCAAGATCATCGACAGCCCGGCGGCCTCCCTCGGCGCCTTCGCCTCCGGCGACGTCCACGCGACCGCCTGGACGCTGGACATGATCCCGCTCTTCTACGAGCAGCTCAAGGCCGACTCGCGGGCCCTGCCGCGTGTCTTCCTCCAGGTCGACTGGTCGAACGGCGGCGACGGCATCGTGGTGCGCCAGAACATCCGTTCGGTGGCGGACTTGAAGGGCAAGTCGATC
Organism: Thermoanaerobaculia bacterium; assembly: GCA_036277075.1. Lineage (GTDB taxonomy): Bacteria > Acidobacteriota > Thermoanaerobaculia > Multivoradales > UBA5704 > DASUNQ01. The sequence continues at coordinate 6,872 of DASUNQ010000168.1, read as the reverse complement.
GCCCTCGCCGAGCACTCGCCGTCGCACTACCTGATCCTCAACCTGCTGATCAACGCCGGCCTGCAGCCCGGCGACGTGACCTTCCGCTTCACTGAGGACGCCTTCCAGGCCGCCGCCGCCTTCAACGCCGACCGCTCGCTCGCCGCCTGCGTCTCCTGGGCGCCCGACATCTACAAGCTCGCGGAGCAGCCGGGCAACAAGCTCCTGGTCTCGACGGCGACCGCCAACAAGCTGATCTCCGACGTCCTGTTCGCGCGCGCTGACTTCGTGCGCGACAACCCGAAGATCGTCGACGGCATGGTGCGCGGCTTCTTCGACGCCGTCGAGGAGCTCAAGGACGAGGGCAAGCGCCGCCGGGCCGCCGAGATGATGGGCAAGGCCTACAACCTGCCCGCCGACGAGGCGATGGCGATGCTGGGGGACGCCCACTCGACGAACTACGCCGAGAACAAGGACTTCTTCCTCAACCAGAACAACCCGACGAACTTCGAGCGCTACTGGGAGACGGCGAGCACGCTGTATCTCAAGCTGGGCTCGATCGGCAGCGCCGTCCGCTTCGACCAGGTGATGGACTTCACCTTCATCAAGGCGCTCGAAGGCGTCGAGCCCTACGCCAGCTCGCGCGACGAGTACACCGTCTCCTTCACGCCCAAGGGGGTCTCGGCGATCAAGGCCGAGGCGACCGAGATCCTGACCAACATCCAGCGCGTGCACTTCTATCCGAACTCCTACGACATCCTGCACAAGAACGCCGACGGCACGCTCTACGACCCCAATGCCCTCAAGGTGCTCGAGGACGTGGCGCGGCTGGCGGGGCAGTTCGGCGCCGCGCGCGTCACGATCGAGGGGCACACCGACTCCTCGATGAAGGGCTACATCGACTTCGGCGCGGTGCGCGAGCTGTCGATGAACCGCGCCAACGCGGTCAAGGAAGAGCTGGTCAAGCGCTTCAAGCTGCAGCCCAACCAGTTCTCCGTGGACGGCGTGGGCTGGGAGCGGGAGCTCGAGCCGGGCAACCACGCGCTCAACCGGCGGGTGGAGATCAAGGTCTTCCCGCTCGAGCAGGAGTAGGTGCGGTTGCCGGCGCTGCGCCGCCGCCTCCCCTGGCTCTGGACCTGGGGGATCCAGCTCGGCTCGGTCGCCCTGGTGCTCCTCCTCTGGTGGGCGCTGACCTGGGGGGCGCCGGAGGAACGGGTGCTCTCGCCGCTCACCCTGCCGAGCCCCGGCGAGGTGCTGCGCAGCTTCCGCAGCCTCTGGTTCGACGCCGCGCTCACCCGCTCGACCGGCTGGAGCCTGGGGCGGATCGTCCTCGGCTTCGGCCTGGCGACGCTGGTCGGCGTGCCGCTCGGCATCTTCGCCGGCTGCTTCCGCGCCGTCGAGGCGTTCCTGCGCCCCTCGACCCTCTTCCTGCGCAACGTCCCGATCGCGGCGCTCATCCCGCTGACCCTGGTCTGGTTCGGGCTCGGCGAGACGCAGAAGGTGTTCTTCCTCTTCATCGCCTGCGTCGCCTTCGTCATCTTCGACACGACGCGCGCGGTGCTCGACGTCGACGAGCGCTACGTCGAGACCGCCTACACGTTGGGTGCGAAGCGCCGCCACGTGGTCTGGAAGGTGCTGATCCCGATCGCGCTGCCCGACATCTTCAACTCGCTGCGCCTGCTCTTCGGGCTGGCCTTCGGCTACATCGTCCTGGCCGAGCTGATCGACGCCAAGTTCGGGCTGGGCTACATCATCCAGGTGGCGCAGCGGCGGGGCCCGCGCGAGCACATCTACTGGGTGCTCCTGGTCATCAGTCTCCTCGCCTTCGCGACCGACCGGCTGCTGCTGGCGCTGCAGCGGCGGCTCTTCCCCTACCGGTTCGCGGAGGGCTGAGGTGAGCGCCCCCGCCGAGACGGTCGCCGCAGAGCCCGCCGCGGGGGCCTGGAGCCCCGCGCCGCAGCCGGTCGAGAAGACGCCGCACGGGCCGCGGCCGCCGGTCGTGCAGTTCGAGAAGGTGACCAAGAAGTTCCGGCGCGGCCGCACCTGGTCGACGGCGATCGAGAACGTCAGCTTCGTCGTCGAGGACCTGCCGGAGGTCGGCGAGTTCATCACCATCCTCGGCCCCTCCGGCTGCGGCAAGTCCACCGTGCTGCGACTGATCGGCGGCCTCGAGCCCCACCACCCGCCGACCAGCGGCCGGGTGCTGGTCTTCGGCCAGCCGGTGGCCGGGCCGAGCGCCGACCGCGGCATGGTCTTCCAGGACTACACCTCCTACCCCAACCGCACGGTGCTGGAGAACGTGGAGTTCGGCCTCGAGGTGCAGGGGATGCCGCGCCAGGAGCGGCGCGAGCTGGCGCGCGCCTGGGTGGCGAAGGTCGGGCTCGCGGGACACGAGGAGAAGTACCCGCACGAGCTCTCCGGAGGCATGCGGCAGCGCGTCGCGATCGCCCGCTCCCTGGTGCTCAAGCCGCGCATCATCCTGATGGACGAGCCCTTCGGCGCCCTCGATCCCGAGACCCGCTACGCCATGCAGGAGCTGCTCATCGGGCTCTGGCGCGAGGCGCAGGCGACGGTCTTCTTCGTCACCCACTCGATCCCCGAGGCGGCCTACCTCGGCGATCGCCTCTACCTGATGAAGGCGAACCCGGGGCGGCTGGTCGAGGAGTACAAGCTGCCGCGGCCGGAAGAGTCGCCGCTGGTGGTCGAGACGCGGGCCGACTTCCGCGAGGTGGTGGCAACGCTCAAGGCGAAGGTCTTCGGGCGGCAGGGCGGCGCCGCCGGCACCGCCGACTGACATGGCGCGCGCCGGCATCTTCGACTACATCCAGGAAGCCTTCAAGGTTCCCTACAACGTCATCCTGCTCGCCGGCGGCGTGCTGGCGGGGGTCGTCACCATGCAGCCGCTCGTCGTCTGGCCGCTGGTGGCCGCGGTCGAGCTGGTCTATCTCCTGGGGCTGTCGCACAACCCGCGCTTCCAGAACCTGGTGCGGGCGCGGCGCGACTACCGCAAGGCGTTGAGCACCGAGGAGGCGGCCGAGCAGCTGGTCAAGGGGCTGAACGCCTCGCGCCGGCAGCGCTTCGACGCCGTGCGCGACCGCTGCCGCGAGCTGCAGCGCTCGCTTGCCGCCGCGCGCACCGGCGAGGAAGGCTTCGGCGATCTGCTCGGCGACCAGCAGACCGAGAGCGTCAACAAGCTCCTCTGGGTGTTCCTGCGCACGCTCGCCTACGAGCAGATGCTCGACGGCCTCTGCACCGCGGTGCCGAAGAAGGAGATCGAGCAATCGCTCCAGCGCGCCGAGCGCGACCAGGCGACGGCCTCGGAGCCGCTCAAGGCCGCGCTGGCCGAGAACGTCGAGGTGCTCAGGAAGCGGCTCGAGAACCTGCAACGCGCCGAGGAGAACCTCCAGGGCCTGCGGGCGCGGCTGGTGCGCATCGAGAACTCGATCCTGCTCGTCCAGGAGCAGGCCCTCACCCGCCGCGACCCGGCCTTCGTCGAGGCCGAGGTCAAGGCCGCCACCGTCGGCCTCGACTCCGTCGAGGAGGTCCTCCGCGGCATGGACCTGCCGCCGATCGAGACGACGAGCGGGACGACGCCGGAGTTCCTGCGGCGGGAGGCGGTCAAAGAGAGGGCTTGATGGGACGGGCTGGGATCCTGGCCTGCTGCATCGTGCAGCGGAACCCGTCCTAGCGCGGCGGCTGGCCCCCCGACTTGCCGTAGCGCGGCTGGTAGAGCTGGACCTGGATGTCGCCCGGCATCAGGAAGTGGGTCACCAGGCCGTAGCCGTGGTCCTCGATGTCGCCGGTGAAGCGGACGCCCTTCGCCTTGAGCTCCGCGATCGTCGCCTCGATGTCGTCGCAGTAGAAGGAGATGTCCGGGGCGCCGGAAGGCGGCCCGTCCGGCTCGGTCGGATGGCAGCCCATGTCCGCCTCCGGCAGGTCGAAGATCAGCCAACCGCCGCCGACGTCGGTCGCCGGGAAGCCCAGGACGTCGCGCAGGAACGCCCGCAGGCCGTCCGGCTGCGAGGTGTAGAACATCGTGTGCACGCCGCGGATCATGCGCGCTCCTCCTCGTCGCAGGTCTCCGGGCACGATACCAGCCCCACGCGCTCGGGGCACGGGCATTGCACCTCGTTGCAGCGAAAGGAGTTGCCATGCCGGAGAAGGAAACCGTCCGACGCGCGCAGAAGGCCAAGCGGGAGGGCAAGGCGCCGAGCACGCAGGCCGGCGAGTTCGTGCGCGAAGAGATCGAGCACATCCGCGAGGGGGAGCACGGCGCCCGCTCGCCGGAGCAGGCGATCGCCATCGGTTTGTCCAAGGCGCGGCGCGCCGGCGTGAAGCTGCCGCCGCCGGAGAAGGGGAAAGCCTCCGAGAGGACGCGCAAGCAGGCCTCGCGCGACCTCGCGAAGGGCAAGAAGCCCCCCTCCAAGCGCAAGCCGTCGCCGAAGCGCTCCCGGGCGGCCGCCCGCGCCCTCGACGACGAACCGCGCAGCACGGCGTCGAGCCAGGCGCTGTCGCGCCACGCCAAGAGCGCCGCGGCCCGCCGCACCAAGGCCGACCGCTCGCGCGCCGCCAGGAAGGCCGCCGCCACGCGCAAGAAGAAATAGGCCGACCCGCGCCGAAGCCGAGCAGCACGAGCGCGCCGTGCAGTTCGTTCGGTTACGGGCGCTACAATCCCTCGCGATGGAGCTCATCTCCACCCACGTCGGGGCCGATTTCGACGGCTTCGCGGCGATGCTCGCGGCGCGCAAGCTGCACCCCGAGGCGCGGCTCTTCTTCCCCGGCTCGCGCGAGGAGTCGCTGCGCCGGGCGCTCGACGGGGGCCTCGTCGAGTTCGAGGAGCTGCGGCAGAAGGACGTCGAGCCGGCGGCGCTGACCCGTGTCGTCCTCTGCGACATCCGCCAGCGCGACCGCATCGGCATCCTCGCCCAGTGGCTGGAGCGCCACCCGGCGGTCGAGGTCTGGGCCTACGACCACCACCCCGACTCCGAGGCCGACCTGCCGGTGGCGGGCGGGCTCGTCGATCCCGGCGCCGGCTCGACCGCCACCCTGATGGTCGAGCTGCTGCGCGAGCGCGGCCTCGCCGTCTCCGCCCCCGAGGCGACCGCCCTCCTCCTCGGGGTCTACGAGGACACCGGCCTCCTGACCTACCCCACGACCGGCCCGCGCGAGCACCGCGCCGCCGCCTGGCTCCTCGAGCAGGGCGCCGACCTCGCCGCCGTCCGCCGCTTCGCCGCGCGCCGCCTCGACCCGGCGCGCATCGAGGTGCTCCACCGCATGACCCGCGACCTCGAGGTCCACCGCCTGCGCGGCCACCGCGTCGGCCTGGTGGAGCTCGACCTCGGCGAGTACGTCGACGAGCTGGCGCCGCTGGTCTCGCGCTGCCTCGAGCTGTTCGAGCTGCCGCTGCTCTTCGCCCTCTTCGGCGAAGGCGACCGGGTGACGCTCATCGCCCGCGGCGAGCTGCCCGGGTTCGACCTCGGCGCCGCGCTGGCCGGGTTCGGCGGCGGCGGCGGCCACCCGACAGCGGCCTCGGCGCGCCTCGACGGCACGACGCTCGAGGCGCGCGAGCGGCTCCTCGACTTCCTGCGCCGCGCCCTGCCGCCGTCGGCGCGCGCCGCCGACCTCGCGGTGCGCCGCTTCGTCACCCTCGCCGCCGACCTGCCGGTCGCCGCCGCCAAGCAGGAGCTGATCGCGCGCCGCATCAACGCCGCGCCGGTCGTCGAGGCGGAGGGGCGCGTCGCCGGCATCGTCAGCCGCCAGCTTCTCGACGCCGCGCTCCAGCACGGGCTCGGCGAGCGGCGGGTCGAGCGGGTCATGGCGCCGGAGCTCGAATGGGTGGCCCCCGACGCGCCCGCCGACGAGGTCGCGGAGCGGATCGCCCACCACCGCTCGCGCCTCGTGCTCGTCGGCGACCCGGAGAGCGGCCGCCCGCTCGGCCTGGTGACCCGGATGCAGGTGCTCCGGCACCTCCACGGCCGCCTCGAGGAGTTCGAGGAGGCGATCGACCGCCGCTCGGAGCGGCAGCGCGAGCGGCGCGAGCAGGTGCGCAAGCTCCTCGACACCGGCCTCGCCGCCGGCCTGCGGGCGCGGGTCGAGCGGGTCGCCGCGGTGTCGCGGCGCCTCGCCGTCCCCGCCTACCTCGTCGGCGGCCTGGTGCGCGACCTCCTCCTCGGGCGCGAGAACCGCGACCTCGACGTCGTGGTCGAAGGGGACGGCCCCGCCTTCGCGCGCGAGCTGGCGGCGGAGCTGGGCGCGCGGGTGCGCGTCCACGAGGCGTTCCTGACCGCGGTCGTCACCGAGCCGGACGGCTTCCCGATCGACGTGGCGACCGCGCGCAGCGAGTTCTACCGCGCGCCGGCGGCCCTCCCCGAAGTGCAGATGTCGCCGCTGCGCCAGGACCTCTACCGGCGCGACTTCACGATCAACACCCTCGCCCTCCGGCTCGGGCCCGAGGAGACGCCGGAGCTGATCGATTATTTCGGCGGGAGGCGCGACCTGCGCGACGGCGTGCTGCGCGTCCTCCACAGCCTCTCCTTCATCGACGACCCCACGCGCGGCCTGCGCGCCGTGCGGCTGGAGCTGCGGCTCGGCTTCCAGATGAGCCCGGAGACGCAGCGGCTCCTCGGCGTCGCGGTGGGGGAGGGGGCGTTCGACCGCCTCTCCGGCGCCCGTCTGCGCGACGAGCTGGCGCTCCTCCTCGACGACCCGGCGATCGCCCTGCGCGGCCTGGAGCGGCTCGAGGAGCTGGGATTGCTGGCGGTGCTCCATCCGCACCTGGCGCTCGACGAGCCGGCGCGGGCGCGGCTGCGCGGCGCGCTCGCGGCGCACGACTGGTACCGGTTGGAGGGGCTCGCCGCCCCGCCGGCGCGGCACGGCCGGCTGCTGCTGCTGGC
>DASUNQ010000167.1:0-2512 GCA_036277075.1 Thermoanaerobaculia bacterium | reverse complement strand
CCGCCGAAAGGACCCTCCCTGTCGTACCTCGCACACTTCGTCGCTGGAACGGTCCTGGCGCTCGCCTGCGCCGGCGGCGGCGCGGCCGCTCCCGGCGCGCCGGCGGCGCCGAGCGTCGAGGGCTTCTGGCGCGGCGTGATCCTCTACCAGCCGGCCGAGATCGAGCTCGAGCTCTCGGTGGAGATCGCCCGCGACGCGGCCGGCAAGCTGGTCGGCACCATCGACCTGCCGACGCAGCGCATGGAGTACCACCCGCTCTCCGAGGTCCGCCAGGAAGGCTCGCGGGTCTTCCTCCAGTTCCGGCGCGATTCGGAGGCGCGCGGCCCCAACGCCCCCTTCGACTTCCACGGCGAGCTGGACGAGGCCGGCCGCACGCTGCGCGGCACCTTCGTCGGCTTCTACCACGGCGACCGCAACCGCTTCCCCTTCGAGCTGACGCGCATCGGCGAGGCCGGCATGGAGCGGGCCGTCCCCGCCCCGCCGCCGCTGCGCCCGCTCTCTCCCGCGGGCGACGAGATGGCCGCCGCCTTCGACCGCGACGCCGGCCGCGTGCGCCTGTTGATGCTGCTCTCGCCGACGTGAGGGGTCTGCCTAGCCAGCGCCCGGGTGGTGCAGCGATATCTGATGGAGCGGATCGACGATCCGCGGCTGGCGGTCTACGTCGTCTGGGGGCCGATGCTCGGTCCCGAGACCGAGACCGACGCGCGCGGCGTCACGGCGCTCCTCTCCGATCCGCGGGTCACCCACTTCTGGACCGGCGTCCACACCCTCGCCGAGCGGCTGCGCGGGCCGGCCGGGCTGACCGACGAGCTGGCCTGGGACACCTTCCTGCTCTTCGCGCCGGAGGCGCGCTGGGGCGAGCGGCCGCCGGCGCCGAGCGCGGTGATGCACGTCGACAAGCGGCTGCCCGCCGCGCAGCGGCTCAACGGCGAGCGGCTGGCGGACGCGGTGCGCCGGCTCCTCGGCAGCCCGCGGGGACCGTAAGGTCGTGACCGCCGCCGCAGGGGACCCCGGGGTGCCCGTCCACCGCCTGATCGCGGCGCGGGCGGCGCGCACTCCCGAGGCGCCGGCGATCGGCGGCGGCGGCCGCTGGCTGAGCTACCGGGAGCTCACCGCCGGCGCGGCGCGGCTGGCGCGCCGGCTGCGCGCGCTCGGCGTCGGACCGGAATCGCTCGTCGGCGTCTGCCTCGAGCGGCGGCCGGAGCTGGGCCCGGCCCTGCTCGCGGTGCTCGAGGCGGGCGGCGCCTACCTGCCGCTCGACCCGGCGCTCCCCGCGGCGCGGCTCGCCGCCATGCTGCGCGACGCGCGCGCCGTCGCCCTGCTCACCGAAAAGCGGCTCGCGGCGCTCGCCGCCGAGATCGCCCCGGAGCTGCCGCAGGTGCTGGTGGACGCGACGCGCGCGGCGGCGGACGGCGGTGCGGCGACGCCCGCGGCGATCGATCCGCAGACCGCCGCCTACGTCGTCTACACCTCGGGCTCGACCGGCGCGCCGAAGGGGGTCCTCGTCCCGCACCGCGCGCTCGCCAACCACGCCTTCGCCGCCGCCCGCGCCTTCGCGCTGCGCCCCGCGGACCGCGTGTTGCAGCTCGCGGCGCTCGGCTTCGACGTGCTGGCCGAGGAGCTGTTCCCCACCTGGCTCGCCGGCGGAGCCGTCGTGCTGCGGCCCGAGGAGTGGGCGGGGTCGATCGCCGCGCTCGCCGAGCTGCTCCGGCGCGAGCGGGTGACGGTGGCAAACCTCCCGGCCCCGCTCTGGCACCAGTGGGTGGCGGAGCTCGACGGGGGGCGCCACCCGCCGCCCGACGACCTCCGCCTCGTCGTCGTCGGGAGCGACGCGGTCCTCGCCGAGCGGCTGGCGGTCTGGCGCCGGCGGGTGGGGTCGCGCGTGCGCTGGCTCAACGCCTACGGGCCCTCCGAGGCGACGGTCACCGCCACGCTCCACGAGCCGGGTGACGGGGAGCCGCCGGCGGGGCCGGTGGTGCCGATCGGCCGCCCGATCGCGGGCGCCGCCGTGCTCCTCCTCGCCGCCGACGGCGCGGCGGCAAGGCCCGGCGAGACGGGGGAGATCGCGATCGCCGGCGCCGGCCTGGCGCGCGGCTACCTGGCGCGGCCGGACCTCACGGCCGAGCGCTTCGTCCCGCATCCCGCTCCGCGGCGGCCCGGCGAGCGCCTCTACCGCACCGGCGACCGCGGGCGCCTCCTCCCGGACGGCGCGCTCGAGTTCCTCGGGCGGCTCGACGACCAGGTCAAGGTGCGCGGGGTGCGCGTCGAGCCGGGCGAGGTCGAGGCGGCGCTCGCCGCCTGTCCGGGCGTGCGCGAGGCCGTCGTGCTGCCGAGCGAGCTCCGCCCCGGCGAGCGGCAGCTCGTGGCCTGGGTGGCGGCGGCGGGCGCGACCGCCGCCGGTCTGCGGCGCCACCTCCGCCGCACGCTCCCCGAGGCGATGGTCCCCGCCGCCTGGGTGCTGCTCGACGTCCTGCCGCGGAGCCCCTCCGGCAAAGTGGACCGCGCCGCGCTG
>DASUNQ010000166.1:0-10223 GCA_036277075.1 Thermoanaerobaculia bacterium | reverse complement strand
TACACCAACCCGGTGCTCGACAACTTCCGCGTCACCAACCTGCGGGCGGCGCACACCGGCCAGAACGCCGCGGCCTACGGCGGCTGCCTGGGCTTCGACTTCGGCGACAACATCGCGCGCGGCTACATCACGGTCGACTCGGTGACCCAGTGCAACCTGCTCTTCCCGAGCAGCCCGGGCTACTTCTCGACCGGCATCGCCGACAACCGCAACATCCTCTGGGGCGACTACTTCTACGTCTTCTCGGAAGAGGACTTCGCCCAGGGCGAGACGCTCGTCCACGTCGAGTCCTGCCCGACCCCCAGCGTCAGCACGCCGCCGACCGAGGACTGCCCGTTCGTCACCGGCGAGTACACCTTCTACGGCCGCTACGCCGCGGTGGCGGGTCAGGACCAGCGCGAGCCGCTGGCGACGACCTTCGCCTCCCGGTACCTCAACGGCGGCGCCTTCACCGGCGGCACGGACCTGATCGTCTGGCGCGACGCCAAGACGATCCCGACCGGTGCCAACGGCCCGTACAACTGTGCGCTGCAGGGTCCGGCGTGGTTCCCGTTGAACCAGGCGGACGTGGTGGCGTTCGACGAGCAGGAGAACCCGGAGGACCTGTGCTTCACCGGGGACATCGTCTCGCCGCCGATCGGCGGGGCGCAGACCTGCTTCCCGCTCGAGGCGCAGCGGGTCAGCCTGAACGGCGGCAACGTGGCCGGGTCCGACCCGATCCCGACCGCCAACTTCGGCTGGATCTACCTCAACCTCAACAGCACGGTGACCGGGGTCTCGTATCCTTCGACGAACCCGGCCATCATGCAGAACTGGGTGACGACGGTGATGGACGCCGAGGGGCGGTTCAGCGTCGGGTTTGACGCGATCAAGCTCGACACCGCCTGCAACCCGAGCAACATCATCTTCATCCCGTAGTCGGTTTCTCCGCCGGGCGGGCCCTCACGGGCCCGCCCGGTCTTGTCTTTGCGGTGTAGCGCCGCGCGTCCGATCGGTTGAGGAGAGGGTCGTGATCCGAGGGTGCTCCGTCTTCCTGCTCGCCGCAGGGCTGCTCGCCCTGGGCGCCCCCGCAAGCGCCGAGATTTGCACCATCGACGACGTCCCGGCGGCGACGCTGCTGCTGCCGTACTTCGAGGTCGCGATGGACGAGCCGGACGGGATCACCACGATCTTCTCGATCAACAACGCCTCGGCCACCGCGGTGGTGGCCCACGTCACCCTGTGGACCGACCAGTCGATCCCGACGCTCGACTTCGACGTCTACCTGACCGGCTACGACGTCCAGACGATCAACCTGCGCGACATCTTCATGTTCGGGCGCCTGCCGGTGACCGCCGACGACGGGGCGGACCCGGGCGACACCGCCAACCCGAACGACGGCATCAGCAACCAGGGGTCGCTGTCGCAGGACATCAACTTCCCCGGCAGCACCGGCCCCTGCGTGGCGCCGTACAACAACCCCGTGCTCGACAACTTCCGGCTGACCAACCTGCAGTACGCCCACATCGGCGTCGAGGCGCCGGCCTACGGCGGCTGCCTGGCGGCCGAGCACGGCCACGACTGGATCGAGCGCGGCTACGTCACGGTGGACGTGGTGACGCAGTGCAACCTGCTCTTCCCCTCGAGCCCCGGCTACTTCTCGAGCGGCATCGCCGACACCCGCAACGTGCTCTGGGGGGACTACTTCTACGTCGTCCCCTTCGAGGACTTCGCGCAGGGCGAGACGCTGGTCCACATCGAGTCCTGCCCGACCCCGAGCGTCGGCGTGCCGCCGGACCCGGACTGCCCCTTCGCGCCCGGCGAGTACACCTTCTACGGGCGTTACGCGGCGGTGGCCGGCCAGGACCAGCGCGAGCCGCTCTCGACCACCTTCGCCTCCCGGTACCTCAACGGCGGGGCCTTCACCGGCGGCACCGACCTGATCGTCTGGCGCGACTCGAAGACGATCCCGACCGGCATCAACGGTCCCTACAACTGCGCCCTCCAGGGCTCACGCCCGGCCTGGTTCCCGCTCAACCAGACCGACGTGGTGGCCTTCGACGAGCAGGAGAACCCCGAGGACCTGTGCTTCACCGGCGACGTCGTGTCGCCGCCGATCGGCGGCGCGCAGACCTGCTTCCCGCTCGAGGCGCAGCGCGTCCATCTGGAGGGCGGGAACCTGATCGGCGCCGATCCGACGCCGTCGGCAGACTTCGGGTGGATGTACATCAACCTCAACCACACCCTGTCGCCAGCCGCCGGGTCGGACCCCTTCCCCGGCGTGGCGCAGAACTGGGTCACGACGATGATGAGCGCGGAGGGGCGGTTCAGCGTCGGGTTCGACGCGATCAAGCTCGACACCGCGTGCAACCCGACCAACGTCAGCTTCATCCCGTAGCCCCGGATGCCTGCAGAGGTCTTCTCGACGCATACGCGCCAAGCCGGAGCCAACTCCGGCCCCTGCATGTCGCCTTGCCATAGCGCCGGCCGGCAGGTAACATCGCCAAAGCTCTATAGGTTCTTCGTCGGATCGTGCGGCCGGGGTTCCGGGCCGTCTGTCTCAGAGGAGAAGTAGATGCCGCAGCTGCCTCGTGTCCCGTCCCTCACCGTTCGACTCTCCGCGGGGCTCCTGGCCCTGGCGGCCGTTCTCGCCAGCCCCGTCCCGGTGTACGCCAAGGGGTGCGCCGAGGGGAGCCCGGCGGTCAAGGTGCCGTCCTCCCTCTGGGGTGAGCTCAAGCCGGGGGAAGTCCTCCTCGACGGGACCGGCTGGACCGGGTCGCAGCTGCCGAACTCGCGCTTCCCGGTCTCGACCGGCGTCGACGTCGAGAACGGCTTCCTCTTCAGCTCCTACTACGCCGGCTTCATGGTCTGGGATACGCGGCAGACGCCCGGCGCCCCGACCCGGCTCTTCCTCGCCGACGGCTTCGCCGGCGCCTTCCCGAAGTGGACGGCCGGGGCGATCACCGAGTTCACGCAGATCGTCTACGGCATCGACGCGCCGCCGGACACCGACAACATCTTCGCGGTGGCGGCGATCCCCCCGGCCGGGCTGTCGATCTGGGACGCCAGCAACAAAGCCTTGGTCCGCCCGCTGTACCAGGACTACGGCGCCAAGTTCATGTACCACGTCCACGCCGCGAAGATCGGCAACCGGGAGTACGCCTTCGGCGCCGATTTCGCCGGCGATCCCGGCCTGCACGTCTACGACATGACCGCGGCGCGCGGCTTCGCGACCGCCTGCCTCGAGAACAGGACGATGGGGGAGGGGAGCTGCCCCAACGTCTACGTCGGCCGAGTGGGGGCCAAGGAGACCACCAAGTACGTCCATGGCCTCGCCGTCGGCTCGCGCTACTTCGTCGTCAAGAGCGGCGCCAGCGGCGGGCTGGGGACCGAGATCTGGGACGTCAGCAACCCCGCCGCCCCGTCGCTCGTGGTGCGCGGGCTGCAGAGCGGCGGCGGCGTCCACGGCGTGGGGCTGTGGACCCACAGCAGCCGCCACTACCTCGGCCTGCGGCAGAACGACACCGCCAAGATCGTCGACGTCACGAGCTGCCTCAACAGCGGCTGCCAGAGCCTGCCCGACCCGATCTGGACGCGCAACCTCGAGCCGGTGCCGGAGGCGGTGCACTGGCTGACCGTCTCCTTCTCGCGCAGCGGCAGCGTGCCGTTCCTCTACTTCGGCAACGGCGACTCCTGCCGCCAGGGAGACGCCGCGGGGCGGACGGAGTACCTGTTCGACGTCAGCAACGCCGCGGCGCCGCGCGACATCACGCCCAACGGGACGGTCCAGGACCAAGGGGTCAACGTCGACTACTGGAGCTGGTACTACTCGGACTTCGCGCGCGGCTTCAGCCACTTCTCGCCGCGCGCCGGCAAGTTCAACGGCGAGTACTTCTACCGCGCCGGGGGCACGATCCTCGACGTGCACCAGTGGATGGGCGGCGGCGGGCCGCCGATCGCCAACTTCGTCTACAGCCCGACCGAGATCTACCCCGGCGACCTGGTGACCTTCACCGACACTTCGATCGGAAACGTCGCCAGCCGCAGCTGGACGTTCCCCGACGGCTCGCCCGCGGGCGGCACGACGTCGCCAGTGGGCGTGACCTTCGCCGGCACCGGCACCAAGGCGGTGTCGCTCAACGTCTCCAACGCCAACGGCCCGGGCGCGAAGACGCAGAACGTCGTCGTGCTCGACCCCGCGCCGGCGGTGGCCGCGGCCGGCGCCTCGCCGGGCAGCCCGCTGGTGTGCCAGCCGGTGACCCTCACCGCCACCGGCGTGACGGGCAAGGCTCCGCTGGGTCTCTCCTGGGTGGTCAAGACCGGCGGCGGCACGACCGTGGCGACCGGCAGCACCAACCCGTTCGTCTGGCAGACGGCGGGCAATCCGGCGGGCCCCTACAGCGCCACCTTCACCGCCAGCAACGGGGCGGGCAACGCCTCCAAGGTCGTGGGCGTGACGCTCGCGGCGCTGCCGGCGCTGCCCGCGAACTTGACCTTCGCGCCGACCAACGACGCGTTCGTCGCCGGCACCGTGCAGTTCCACGTCGCGGCGCCCGGCGGCACCGAGTGGAGCTGGGACTTCGGCGACGGCCAGGGCTTCCGCCCCTTCACCTCCGACCCGATCGCCGGCCCCAATCCGGCGCACAGCTACACCTCGACGGGGCCGAAGACGGTGCGGGTCAAGGTGCGCAACTGCCTCGACCTCAACGGCGTGCAGAGCGCCGACCTGGCGATCAACATCACCCAGGTGTCGCCCCTCGAGATCACCGAGTTCCGGGCCAACTGCCAGCTCTTCTGCGACTTCGAGCCGAACACCGCGATCACCTTCAACCAAGCGGTGACCGGTGGTCCGGACAGCTACGAGTACGACTGGAACGGCGACGGCACCTACGAGGAGACGAGCGCGACGCCGGTGACCTCGCACACCTACGCCCAGAACGGCACCTTCCTGCCGGCGATGCGCTTGAAGCGCGGCAGCGAGACGACCGCGGCCTACCCGCACTTCGCGCCGATCAACATCCGCAACCTCGGCGGGGGTGGGGGCGGCGGCAGCGGTGGAAGCACCCCGGCGATCACGATCGCCGGTGCCGTCACAGGTCGGCCGAACGAGGCGATCAACTACACGGCCAACGCCAGCAACTGCACCGGCGGCGGCGCCTGGACCTGGAGCGCGCAGCCGGACGGGGCGGTGACCCCGAGCGGGTCGCAGGCCTCGATCACCTGGCCCACGCTGGGCACCAAGACGGTGCGCGCCACCAACAGCGGCTGCGGCAGCGCCCAGGGGACGCGCACGGTCACCATCGTCGATCCTCCGGGCTCGGTGCGCGCCGACTTCCTCTTCGCCCCGGACCAGCCCCTGGCGGGGCAGGCCGTCAGCTTCAACGCCAGCGCCTCGAGCGGCAGCCCAGGGATCTACTTCTGGGAGTTCGGCGACGGGGCCACCGGCGACGGCGTCCAGGTGAGCCACGTCTTCGGCGCGGGCGGCGCCTACAACGTCCGCCTGACCGTGGCCAAGGACTGCGTGGCCGGTGTCTGCGCGGCACAGCACACACTGAGCAAGATCGTCCCGGTCGCCTCCGGACCGACGCTGGTGGCGAGCTTCGTCACCAGCGCCACCTGCTCCGCCGACCTGACCGGCGAGCGCTGCGAGGTCAAGGTGGGAGAGGAGGCGACCTTCACCTCGACCAGCACGGGCGGGCCGAGCACCTTCCAGTGGAGCTTCAACGACGGCGGCACGGCCAGCGGCCCGCAGGTGAGCCACAAGTGGAGCGCCCCGGGGGCCTACTTCGTGCAGCTCACGATCGGCAACGGGCAGGTGACCGCCAACACCGCCCGCCTCTTCGTCGTCACCGGCCAGCCGGTGCCCAAGAACCGGGCCGTCGTGCTGCCCTGGATCGCCCAGACCCGCGGCGCCCTGGTGCAGTCGAGCGACCTCTACCTCCACAACCCGGGCGACGTCGAGATGAAGGTGGTCGCCACCTTCCTCCGCCGCGGCATGCCGGAGACCAACCCGCCGACCGCCGCGCTCACCATCGCGCCGCACGCCACGCTGTTCTACGGCGACGTGATCAAGGACCTGTTCAAGAAGGAGAACACCGCCGGCTTCATCATGGTCGACCCCGAGGGGGACGGCGCGCTGCCGGTCATCACCTCCTTCAACAGCACCCTGCAGACCGACGGCAGCAAGTTCGGCCAGACGGTGCCGGGATCGACGCTGTCGAGCTCCACCGCGGCCTCGACGCTGGGCGACCGCAAGCACCACCTCGTGGGGCTGAACGCCAACAGCGAGAAGCTGGCCTACCTCGGCGTCAGCAACCCGAACCTGGAGACGGCGAACTACAAGCTCGCCTTCTTCGACCGGCTCGGGCGCAAGGTGGCGGAGACCGAGCCGATCGTGCTGCCGAGCTTCGGCCAGCAGCAGTGGCAGGCCAAGCAGCTCGCCGCCAACTGGGGGATCAACAACCTCGACGACTACCGCGTCGAGGTGCAGTCGGTCGTCGGCGGGGAGCTCTTCCCCTACGGCGCGAACCTGCGCACCTCCACCGTCGACCCCTCGTTCGTGGGCGGCGGCCGCTCGACGGACGCGCTCGTGCACCTGGTGGGGGTCTTCGGCACCGCCGGGCTCAACAACACCCGCTGGCAGACCGACGTGCTGCTGGCCAACAGCAGCGACCAGGTGGTGCTGACCGACGTCAGCTTCCGCTCCGTCGGCGTCGCCCCGCCGACCTATGACACGGTGCGTGTCACGCTGCAGCCGCGCGAGACCAAGCGGATCGAGAACGTGCTGCAGGCGCTCTGGGGGCTGTCCAGCGCCGTCGGCGTGCTGAGCTTCGACAGCGACAGCCCGAACGGCGTCTACCCGACGATCGTCGGCGAGGTCTACGACAACGCCAACCCGAGACGCCGGTTCGGCCAGGCGATGACCGCCCGGGCGCTCGACAAGGCGGCCACGGCCGGCCAGTCGCAGCACCTGGTCGGGCTGCGGCAGGACGCCGAGTACCGCACGACCCTGTCGCTGTTCAACCCCGGGACCGCGCCCGCGGCGTACGACCTGATCTACCGCGGGCTCGGCGGCAACGTCATCCAGACGATCGCCAACCTCAGCCTCGCCCCCGGCCGTTCGCGGCAGGTCAACCCGAGCCAGCACCCGCTGCCCGCCGCGGGCGTGGTGAACGGCTTCAGCATCGAGGTCAAGGTCAAGGCCGGGCAGCTCTTCATCGGTGGGCAGGTGGTCATCAACCGCACCAACGACCCGGCCTTCATCGACGGCGAGACGCGCTGACCTCCGACTCACTCGTCCGCGATCGGGCCGCCGGAGTGTCCTCCGGCGGCCCGTTCCGCTTCTCGGCGGCCCGCAGACCCAACGGCGCCGGGGGGCGGGGCCGTACAATCAGGGTTGGATGAACGGCCAAGTCATCGCCGCCGAAGGGCTCGCCAAGACCTACCGCGTCTACGCCACTCCCTGGGACCGCCTGCGCGAGGCGCTGACGCGGCGCCCGCGTCACCGCGACTTCGCGGCGCTCGCCGATGTCAGCTTCACGGTCGCCCGCGGCGAGGGGATCGGCATCATCGGCGAGAACGGGGCGGGCAAGAGCACGCTGCTCAAGATCCTGGCCGGCATCACGGCGCCCTCCGCCGGCCGGGTCGAGGTGGCGGGCAAGGTGGCCTCCATCCTCGAGCTCGGCTCGGCCTTCCATCCCGAGCTGACGGGGCGCCAGAACATCGTCCTCAACGCCGCCATGCTCGGCCTCACCGAACGGGAGCTGCAGGAGAAGATGCCGGCGATCGAGGCGTTCAGCGAGCTCGGCCCGTTCCTCGACCAGCCGGTCAAGGCCTACTCGACCGGCATGGCGATGCGCCTGGGCTTCTCGATCGCCACCCAGGTCGAGCCGGACGTGCTGATCGTCGACGAGGCCCTGTCGGTCGGCGACGGCTACTTCCAGAAGAAGTGCATCGACCGGCTCACCGCCTTCCTCGCCGCCGGCGGCACGCTGCTCTTCTGCTCCCACGCCATGTACTACGTGACCGCCTTCTGCCGGCGTGCGCTGTGGCTGCGGCAGGGGCGGGTGGCGGCGCTCGGCGACGCCAACGAGGTGGTGCGGCGTTACGAGGACTATCTGCTCGCCAAGAGCGCGCCGACGGCGGCGGAGCCGCCGGCGTCCGGCGCCGAGGCGCTCCCCGGCGCGGCGCGCATCACGGCCGTGCGGATCGGCGGCTCCGAGACCCTGCCCTGCCTGGTCCACCCCGACGACCCGCTGGAGCTCGAGGTGGAGTGGGAGAGCGAGGACCTCCAGCTCGGCTTCCACCTCGGGGTGGGGCTCAACCGGCTCGACGAGGTGGAGGTCGCGGCCTTCGGCACGCTGCCCAGCGGCCTGCCGCCGGC
This sequence comes from Thermoanaerobaculia bacterium, assembly GCA_036277075.1. Taxonomy (GTDB): domain Bacteria; phylum Acidobacteriota; class Thermoanaerobaculia; order Multivoradales; family UBA5704; genus DASUNQ01. The sequence continues at coordinate 1,861 of DASUNQ010000166.1, read as the reverse complement.
GCGCGGAGCGCGGCGCCACAGCGCCCGCCTCCGGGTGCCGCGCCTGCCCATCGTCAAGGGGCAGTTCACGCTGTATATTTTCCTCCTGGATGCCGAGGGGCTCCACATCTACGACCGGCGGGTGCTGCGCGCCGCGCTGGCCGTCGAGAGCCCTTCCTACACCCTCGGCCTCGTCCGCCTCGAGCACACCTGGGAGATGGACGGACCCTCCCGCCAGCCCGTCGCGCGGGCGGTAGCGCGGGCGCGCTCATGAGCCTCGAAACGCTGCCCATCCTGGCCCCCCGCGAGGAGCCTGCCGCGCCGCGCGGCGCCGCCGCCGGCCTGCGCCTCAACCCGTTCCTCCATCTGGGGCCCGAGCGCGCCTACGACCCGCTCACCGACCGCATGCTGGCGAGCGGCGAGCCCGGCTTCGCGGCCCTGGCGCGGGTCCTCGCCGGCGCCGCAGGGGTCGAGGACCTGCCGCCGGGGGAGCGGGAGATCCTAGCCGCCGGCGGCTGGCTGCTGCCGGCGGCCGAGGACCCCTCGCGTCGCTTCCTCTTGAAATACGTCTCGCTCGAGGCGCACACCGTCTGCAACCAGACCTGCTACTTCTGCCCGGTCTCGGTGGCGCCGCGCGAGGACTACTTCATGCCGACCGAGCTCTACGAGCGCATCGTGGGGGAGCTGGCGGCCTTCCGCGAGACGATCGAAGCGGTCTTCATGATCAACTACAACGAGCCGACGCTCGACAAGCGGTTCGTCGAGCAGGTGCGGACGATCCGCGACGCCGGCCTGCCGCCCGCCGTGCTCACCAACGCCACCGGCTTGACGCCGCGGCGAGTGGACGCGCTCGTCGCCATGGGCGGGCTGCGCTATCTCTCCGTCAACCTCTCGACCGTCGACCGCGAGCGCTACCGCGACGAGCGCGGCGGCGACCACCTGAAGCTGGTGCTCGCCAACCTCGACTACATGAAGCACCTGCCGGTCGCCGAGCGCATGGACATGGTGGTGCTGGGCACCGGCGACGCCAATCACCGCCGCGACCACGAGGAGATCCTCGCGCTCTTCGCCGGCAGCCGTTTCGAGGTGAAGTTCTACGAGGTCATGGACCGTGCCGGGTACATGCAGATCGGCGCCCGTCCGGCGCGCGACGGGCGCCGCCTCTGCGGCTGCGACAACGTCGGCTCGCGGCCGCTCCAGCACCTCCACATCACGCCGCGCGGGCAGTGCGTCCTCTGCTGCGAGGACTACGACGAGCGCTACGTGGTCGGCGACCTGACCGAGAGCAGCGTCGCGGAGGTCTTGCGCGGCTCCGAGATGGCGCGGCTCCGCCGCTGGGTCTACGGCCTCGAGGAGGCCCCCGCCGACTTCATCTGCCGCGGCTGCACCTTTGCCCTGACCCGGCCGGCGTAGGAGCTCCGACGCCGGGCGGCCGCCGCTCCGCCCCCGCCCGACCATGCACCTGGCCGTCGTCCTCGTCCACTACCACGCGCCGGAGCTCGCCCGCGACGCGGTCGCGGCGCTGCGCGCGGACCTCGCCGGCAGCGGGGTCGACACCGAATGGCTGCTCGTCGACAACGGCAGCGACGCCGCGGGGCGCGCGGCGCTGGCGGGGCTCGGGGTCGAGCGGCTCGACCCCGGGGAGAACCTGGGCTACGCGGGAGGCGTGAACCTCGGCGCGGCGCGCTCGCGCGGCGAGGCGCTGCTGCTGATGAACCCCGACGTGCTGGTCCTCCCCGGGTGCGTGCCGGCGCTCCTGGCGCGGCTGCGCGACGGCGCCGCGATCGCCGGGCCGCGCTTCTTCTGGGACCGCGGGCGGCGCCTGCTGCTGCCGCCGGCCGAAGCGCGCCGGCGACAGGACGAGCTGCTGGCGGTGCTCGCG
>DASUNQ010000165.1:0-7173 GCA_036277075.1 Thermoanaerobaculia bacterium | reverse complement strand
CGCTCCAGCCGGCGGTGCGCATCGGCGGGCGGGTCGTCGACCCGGCCCGGGAGCCGATCGCGGGCGCCCGCGTCATCCTCTCGGCGGACCGGCGGCGCGGCGGCGCGATGAGCATGCGCACGGCCGGCCGAGCGACGAGCGACGACGAGGGAAGGTTCCTGTTCGAGGAGGTCGAGCCGGGGACGCTCCGGGTCATGGCTTCGGCCGAGGGGCGCCAGCCGGCGGAGCTGGCGGGGGTGCAGGCCTTGCCCGGGCGCGACGTCGCCGACCTCGAGCTGATGCTGGCGCCGGGGGCGAGCGTCTCCGGGCGCGTGCTCGACGCCGAAGGGCGCCCGGCGGCGGGTGTCACGGTGCAGCCGGTCGAGGACGTCCGGCCGGGGACGTCGCAGGTGTACCGCGGCACCACCGCCGACGGCGACGGCTGGTACGTGCTGGACGGCCTCGCCACCGGCCCGCGCTCGATCGCCGCCGAGGACGAGCAGGGGCAGCGCGCGGTGGGCGAGCTCGACGTGCGGCCGGGCGACAACCGCCTGGACCTCCGTCTCGCCGGCGGCTCCGAAGTGGCCGGGCGGGTGGTGGACGCGGACGGCACTCCGGTCCCCGGCGCCGCGGTCGAGCTCCTGCCGGCCGGCCGGGAGTGGACGCGCCTGCAGGCGACGACCGGCGCCGACGGCGCCTTCCGTTTCGAGGGCATCGAGCCGGGCGAATATCGCGCGCGGGCCAGCAAGGGGGGATACGCCACGGTCGACTCGGAGCCGCTGCGGATCGCCTCGGCGCCCGTCGGCGGGCTCGAGCTGCGCCTCGCGGCCGGGGGCGCGATCGTCGGTCGGGTGCTCGGGCTCGAGCCCGAGGCCCTGGCGCACGTCGAGGTCGGCGCCTTCCGCCGCGAGGCCATGGAGCGCAGGAGCACCCGCGTCGACTTCGAGGGGCGCTTCCGGCTCGCCGCGGTCGCTCCCGGCGAGTGGCGGGTGAGCGCCGAGGTTCCCGGCACCGGCCGCCGGGCCGAGGGCCGGGTGACGCTGCCGCCGGGAGCGTCGGAGGTGACGCTCGACCTCGACTTCACGTCCGGCTTCACGCTCTCGGGCCGGGTGGTGCGCGGCGACGCGCCGGCGCCGGGCGCCGTGGTCACCGCCGAGGGGAGCGACGTCGCCGACGGCGGGGAGGCGCAGACCGACCGCGACGGCCTCTTCCGCATCACCGGGCTCGACGCCGGCAGCTATGAGGTCGCGGCCCAGGCCGGCACGGCGGTGGTCCATCAGAAGTTGACGCTCGAGGCCGACCGCGAGGTCGTCCTCGAGCTGGCGGGGGCGGCGGTGGCCGGCCGGGTGGTGGACGCGGCCGACCGCGCACCCCTCGCGGGGGTCGCCGTCCGCCTGGAGAGCGCCGACGAGGAGCCACGCAGCCTCTGGTGGCTGAACCGCACCGCGGTCACCACGGACGGGGAGGGGCGTTTCCGGCTCGCCGAGGTCGCCGCGGGCCGCTGGCGGCTGCGGTTCGAGAGCGACGGCTACGCCGCCGCCGCGCGCGAGGTCACGATGCGCGAAGGGGTGGACGTCGAGGAGGTGGAGGTGGCGCTCGAGGGCACCTCGGGGCTGGTCGTGGAGGTGGTGGGGGCCGCGGGCGGCGCGCCCTCGGGAGTCCGGCTCGCGGTGGTCGACGGCGCGGGGAAGGCGATCCTGGCCGGCTGGTTCGAGACCGGGCTCGAAGGGCGGGTGCGCCTCAAGACGGTGCCGGCGGGAAGCTTCGAGGTGCTGGCGCTGGCCGAAGGCCTGGCGGTGGGACGGGCGGCGGCGGTGGTGCCCGGGGCGCCGGTCCGCCTGGCGCTCCCGCCGGCGGCCGCCGTCGAGCTGCGCGTGCCGGCGCTCGCCGGCAACCCCGCGCTGGTCAAGGTCGTGGCGCGCGGCGCGGACGGGGCTCCCTTGCGCTTCCCCGGATGGGGCGATCGGGTCGACAGCGAGTGGAACATGACCTCCGGCCGCCGGCGGCTCGACGGCCTGCCGCCGGGCGCCTGGACGATCGAGGTGCGGGCGCCGGACGGGCGCGTCTGGACCGGCGGCGTGACGCTGGCGCCGTTGCAGACCGCCGAGCTGGTGCTGGAGTGAAAGCCCGGCGGGCCGCTAGCGCTGTCCGGCGGCGCCGCCGATCCCGAGCAGCTCGACCTCGAAGACGAGATCGGCGTCGGGCGGGATGACGTCGCCGGCGCCGCGCTTGCCGTAGCCCAGCGCGGAAGGGATCAGGAGCCGCCGCTTGCCGCCCGGCTTCATCCCCGCGACGCCCTCGTCCCAGCCCTTGATCACCATGCCCTCGCCGAGGCGGAAGCGGAAGGGCACGTTGCGCTTGCGGCTCGAGTCGAACTCCGTCTTGTCGGCCAGCCAGCCGGTGTAGTGCACCGCGACGACGTCCCCCGCCTTGGCGGGCGTCCCGTCGCCCGGCTCGAGATCGACGTAGCGGAGCCCGGACGGCAGCGTGACCTCCTTCGGCTGTTCCTGCGGCGGCACCGGCTTCTCCTCCTTGGCGACGGGCTCCTGGGCGGACCCGGCCTGCGCGAGCAGCAGGGCGCAGGCGAGCGCGCAAGCGGTCTGGGGGAGCATTGGCGCGCGGATTCTACGCCAGGTAGACCACGCACCCGTCCTTGACCACCGCCGCCACCGGGTTGACGCCGAAGTGGTAGGCGAGGTGGAGGAGGTTCGGGCCGTCGAGGAGCAGGAGGTCGGCGCGCTTGCCGGCCTCGACGGAGCCGATCTCCGCGCCCAGGCCCAGCGAGCAGGCGGCGTTGAGCGTCGCCGCCGTCAGCGCCTCCTCGATGGAGAGGCCGAGCTCGAAGACGCCGAGTGTGACGACCGTCGGCATCGACTCGGTGTGCGAGGAGCCGGGGTTGCAGTCGGTGGCGAGGGCGACGGGGACCCCCGCCTCGATCAGCCGGCGCGCCGGGGCCCAGCGGTGCTTCATCAGGAAGAAGCTGGTGCCGGGGAGGAGGACGGCGGTGACGCCGGCGGCGGCCAGGGCCTCGACACCGCGCGGCGAGACCGCGATCAGGTGGTCGGCCGAGAGCGCCCCGAGCTCGGCGGCGAGCAGGGCGCCGCCCGAGTCCTCGAACTCGTCGGCGTGAAGGCGCGGCGCGAGGCCGTGGCGGACGCCGGCCGCGAGCACGCGGCGCGACTCGTCGGCCGAGAAGACGCCGCGCTCGCAGAAGACGTCGCAGAAGCGGGCGAGCCCCTCGCCGGCGGCGGCCGGGACGATCTCCTCGCAGACCAGGTCGAGGTAGCGGCCGCGGTCGGCGCGGTGCTCCGGGGGGACTTCGTGCGCGGCCAGCAGGGTGGGGACGACGTCCACCGGGTGCTCGGCGGCGGCGCGGCGCAGGGCGCGGAGCTGCTTGAGCTCGTCGGCCCGCGAGAGGCCGTAGCCGCTCTTCGCCTCGGCGGTCGTGGTGCCGTGGGCGAGCATGCGGTCGAGCCGGCGGCGGACGTTGGCGGCCAGCTCCTCCTCGCTCGCGGCGCGGGTGGCGGCGACGGTCGAGAGGATGCCGCCGCCGGCCGCGGCGATCTCCTGGTAGCTCCGGCCGGCGAGGCGCTGGGCGAACTCCTCCTCCCGGCTCCCCGCCCACGGTAGATGGGTATGGGGATCGACGAAGCCGGGGACGAGCGTGCCGCCGCGCCCGTCCAGCCGCTCGGCCTCGGGCAGCGGCCCGTGGAGCCGCTCGCGCTCTTCGCGCGACCCGACGAAGGCGATCCGCCCGTCGCGGCAGAGGACCTCGGCGTCCCGCAGCCGCCGCACCCGCCCCTGCTCCGTCCCGCGGCGCGGCGCCGCCCCCACCGGCGTCGCCACCACGGCGAGGTTCTCGATCAGCAGGTCGGCGGCGCTCATCCGACCGGCAGCCCCACCCGCGCGCGGCCGAGGCTGCGGACCTCAGCGCGCGCCCAGGACTCGACCTCGTCCCAGGCGAGCGGCTCGGCGAGGCTCGGCATCGGCTCGCCGGCGACGAGGGAGAGGTCGGCGAGGCCCTTGAGCGCCTGGAGCGGGAAGTCGCGGACGTGGCCGAACTTGTCCTCGGCGCGGTCTAGGAGCTCGGCGAGCGGCAGAAGGCGGCAGAGGAGGAAGAGGTCGACGAAGTCGCGGCGGGTGCCGCGGCTGATGATGGCGGCGAGCTTCATGAGGCCGAGGTCGGCGGCCGACGCGACGGCCACGCCCTCCACCTCCGCCAGCGGCTCGACGAGCGGATACGGGTAGTAGAAGAGGCGGAGCCCGACGCCGTTCACGCGCGCGAAGAGGTAGCCGTCGCGCGCGGTCTCCACCTCGGCCGCAGGCTCGAGCTCCAGCAGGTCCGCGAGCAGATCGCGCCGCTCGGGCGGGGTGAGGCGGTTGACGTTGCTCATCAGGTCGAGGTCGCGCACGAGTCGGTGGCCGGTATAGAGCGCGAGCGCTGCCGAGCCTGCGAGGTAGAACTCCTCCACCCAGCTCCTCTCGGCGAATCGGCCCAGCACGCCGCGGGAGGTGAGGGCGTCGAGGTGTCGAGGGGTCAGAGCGGCCACAAACCGGATGCTACCGGCAGCGGAGCCCGCTCACCCAGCACGACCTCCCAGAACGCGCGGCTGCGCGCCGAGAGCTGGCGCCCGCCGCGCTCGGCCAGCCAGGCGGCCAGCCGCTCCTCCGCGAAGGCGGAGGTCAGCCAGGCGAGATCGGCGCCGTCGCCGTCCTCGAAGAGGCGCGCGATGAGGAGCGCTCCGGCGCGCTCCGGCGTCAGGTCCTCGACAGCGTGATGGGGGAAGAGGCGGCGCGCCGCGGCGGGGAGCGGCGCGGCGGCGGCGGGGCCCGGGCTCACGCCTCCTTCTTGCGCCGCGGCATCATGCGGACGGTGGCGGTCGAGCGCTCCTCCTCCATCTCGGCGTCGAGGATGCTCTGGAAGAGGTCGAGGGTGTTCTTGAACTTGAGCTGCAGCTCGCGCCGCATGGTGCGCAGCTCCTGGATCTTGCCCTCGAAGCGGGTGGTCTGCTCGACCGCCTGTTGCACCACCTTGTCGGCGGTCAGCTCCGCCTCCTTGACCAGCAGCTCGGCCTCGCGGCGGGCGGCGGCGGTGATCTCCTCGGAGACCTTCTGCGCCCGCAGCAGCGTCTGCTGGAGCTGGTGCTCGCGCTCGTCGGCATCGTCGAGCCGCTGGCGGAAGTAGCGGTTCTCGCGCTCCAAACGGTCGACCTGGGAGAGGCGCGTGGACAGCTCCTCCGCCACCAGCGCCAGGAAGTCTTCCACCTCGCGGGTGTCGTAGCCGCGCACCTTCTGAGGGAAACGGGCCTTCTGGACGTCGAGCGGCGTCAGCGACATGGGTGCGTCTCCTGCGGTCGGCCGAAAGAAGGATAGTCATCTTAGCATCGCTTCCGCCAACGCCTTGACACGACTTGACATTCACGCGCCCGCGGCGGGCCGGCGCGGGCCGAAGAGCGCGGTCCCCACCCGCACATGCGTGGCCCCCTCCTCGACCGCCACCTCGAAGTCGTCGCTCATCCCCATCGAGAGCCACCCCGGCCAGCCGCGCCACTCCGGGAGCGCGGCGAGCTCGTCGCGCAGCGCCCGCAGGCGCCGGAACCAGGGGCGGGAGGCCTCCGTCGCGCCGCCGAGCGGCGGCACCGCCATCAGGCCCACGACGCGCAGCCCCGGCAGCGCGGCGAGCGGCCGCGCCGCCGCCGGCAAGCCGTCGGGCGGGAAGCCGTGCTTGCTCGCCTCGCCAGCGAGGTTGACCTCGAGGAAGACGGGGAGGGCGGCGCCGCGGGCGGCGGCCTCGCGCGCCAGCGCCGCAGCGATCTTCGGCCGGTCCACCGAGTGGACTGCCGCGAAGAGGTCGACCGCGCGCCGCGCCTTGTTGGTCTGCAGCGGCCCGATCAGGTGCCACTCGGCCGCGGGCGGCAGCTCCGGGATCTTGGCCGCCGCCTCCTGCACCCGGTTCTCGCCGAAGAGGCGGAGCCCGGCGTCGAAGGCCTCGCGCAGGACGTCAGGCGGCTGACCCTTGCCGGCGCCGAGGAGCCGCACCTCCTCGGGCCGCCGCCCGCCGCGCGTGCAGGCGGCGGCGATCCGCGCCTCGATCCGCCGCAGGCGGTCGGCGACGCGCTGGCCGCTCAGCTCAGCCCTCGGCGGCCTCGAGGTAGAGGATGCGCTTGCAGGCGTCGCACTGGATGAGGGTGCCGCTGTTGCGGATCTCGACGACCACCTGCGGGCGCACGCGGTAGTTGCAGGAGCCGCAGTGCCACTCCTGCGGGCCGCGCGGTCCGCGCTCGATCCGGCGCACCGGCGCCAAGGCGTCGCCGCCGTGGCGCTCGCGGATGCGATCGAACTGGGCCAGGACGGCGCGCGGCAGGCGCGCGCGAAGGGTCTCGATCTCGGCGCTCAGGTCCGCCACCTGGCTGGCCACGCCGGGCTTCTCCGCCTCCCAGCGCGCCAGCTCCTCGCCGTAGCGCTGGCCGAGGTCGGCGAAGCCGTCGCGGCGCGCGGCGAGGTCTGCCTGCGTCTTCTCGTGCCGCTCGAGCGCGGCGAGCCCCTGCTCCTCCTGCTGCGCGATCGACGCCTTGACGGTGTCGATCTCCTGGAGGAGCGCGCCGTACTCGCGCTGCGTGGTGACGGCGTTGATCTGCTGCTGGTAGCGCTTGAGCTTGATCTGGGCGTCGGCGACCGCCGCCTCGGCGGTGCGCCGGTCGTGGGTAGCGGCCGCGGCAACGACCTCGAGGGCGGCGATCTCGGCCTGCGCGGCGGCGTGCTGGTCGTGCAGCTCGCGCATCCAGTCCGGGATCCCGTGCAGGCGCCGGTCCGCGTCCTGCAGCCGCTCGACCGCGCGTTGCAGCTCGACGACGGTGTCCAGGACTTGAGTCATCGCAAGGATCGCAACGCCTCCTTTCCACCCCAGGCGACGAGTGGGTCCACCTGGATTCGAACCAGGGACCTGCCGGTTATGAGCCGGACGCTCTCACCGCTGAGCTATGGACCCGGGGTCCCCAGCGCGGGGCCTGGCAGTATAACCCGCCTCCTCCGCCGGCGTCAGCTCTTCGGGCGCGGCGCGGCGGAAGGCGCGCGCCAGCGCGGCCGCCATCGCCGCGCGGCGCGCCGTGCGCTCGCAGCCCGTGCAGCTGGCGCGGATGAGCGGGACCTCGATCAGCGCGCCCGACGCAGTCGGCTGGGTGACGGACTTCCTCA
>DASUNQ010000164.1:0-2388 GCA_036277075.1 Thermoanaerobaculia bacterium | reverse complement strand
GAGGGTGTCTACACGCTCGCGCCCGGCCGGCGCGAGGACTGGGACGCTCTGCTCGCCGCGCTGCGCAGTGAAGGCCGGCTGCCGGAGCGCATCGTCCACGCCTGGAACGTGACCACGCCGGCGCGGGACCGGACGCCTGCGGCCTTGCTCGCCGGGCTCGCGGACAGCAGGGTGCTCGCCTTCGACAGCCTGATCTACCTGGCACAGGCGCTGGAGAGCGGGCACGGTGCCGCCGTGCGCATCGCCGTGCTGTCGAACGGCCTGCAGCGGGTGGCTGGCGAGGTGGAGCTCTGCCCGGAGAAGGCGCTGCTCCTCGGACCGGTCGCGGTGATCCCGCAAGAGATCCCGGCCCTCCCCTGTCAGAGCATCGATCTGCTGCTGCCGGCCGTGGGGAGCCCGGAAGAGGAGGGCTTGGTCGAGGACCTCCTCGCCGAGGTGGCCGCCGCTCCCGGGCGCGCGGAGTCGGTCGTCGCCTGGCGTGGCGGCGAGCGCTGGGTGCGCAGCTTCGACTCCGCGCGCCTGGAGCGAGACACCGGCCCGGTGCCGCGGGTGCGCGAGGGAGGCGTCTATCTGATCACCGGCGGCTTCGGTGGGATCGGCCTCGCGCTCGCCGAGGAGCTGGCCGGCAGGGCGCGGGTCAAGCTGGTGCTCCTCGGGCGCTCGGCGCTCCCCGAGTGGCAGACCTGGCCGCAGCGGCTGGCGGAAGGCGGCGAGGTGGCCGAGAGGATCCGCAAGGTCCAGGCGATCGAGGCGCTTGGCGCCGAGGTGCTGGCCCTCGCGGCCGATGTCACCGACGAGACAGCGGTCGCGGCGGCGGTCGCGATCGCCGAGGAGCAGCTGGGGCCGATCCGCGGTGTCATTCATGCGGCGGGGGTGCCGGGCGGCGGCATCCTGCAACTCGCGACGCCCGCAGCGGCCGAGAGGGTTCTGGCGCCCAAGGTGCGCGGCACGCTCGTCCTCCAGGCCGCCCTGGGCGACCGCCCACTCGACTTCTTTGTCCTCTGCTCGTCGCTCAACGCGGTCGTCGGCGGCTTCGGCCAGAGCGGCTACTGCGCCGCCAACGCTTTCCTCGACGCCTTTGCACAAGCCAGTCATCTCCGCCGGCGCGACCTCTACACCGTGTCGATCGGTTGGGACCGCTGGGAAGAGGTGGGGATGGCGGCACGCTCGCTTTCGCCGCTTGCGCTGTGGGGGGTGCGGCCGGGCGGGGACCTCGTTCACCCGCTGCTCGACGCTTGCGTCGAGACGACGCCGGAGCGCGAGGTCTATGCCTCCGAGATGACCGTCGAGCGGCACTGGATCCTCTCCGAGCACCGCATCGCCGGCCATCCGACGGTGCCCGGCACGACCTACCTCGAGATGGCCCGGGCGGCCTTCGCGCGTCGTGCCCCGGGGCGGCCGGTGGAGATCCGGGATGTGGTCTTCCCGTCGCCGCTGGTGGTGCTTGAAGGGCAGCGGCGCGAGGTGCTGACGGTGCTCGAAGGCGCCGGCGAGGCGTGTGGTTTCCGGGTGGTCAGCCGGCTGGACGAGGAACCGTGGCAGGAGCACGCGCAAGGCCGCATCGCGGTGGCCGCAGCCGGCGGGCCGGAGCGGAGGGACCTGGCTGCCCTGCGCGCCGCCTGCTCGAAGCGCGAGATGTCGGAGAGGACCGAGGGGCCGGAGTGGGGCCGCGCGGGAGGCTTCCTGGTCACCGGCCCGCGCTGGCGAAGCCTGCAGCGGATCTGGCTGGGGGAGGGCGAAAGCCTGGCGGCTCTGGAGCTCGCGGAGCGGTTCGCCGGCGAGCTCGCGAGCTACTGGCTCCATCCAGCGCTCCTCGACGTGGCGGCCGGCGCGGTGCAGCTCCTGGGCGACGGCGATTACCTGCCGCTCGCCTACGACCGCCTGGTGGTGCACGCTCCGCTGCCGCGCAAGAGCTTCAGCCACTTTCGGCTGCGCGGTGAGCCCGGAGAGATCCTCACTTGCGACATCACGATCCTCGACGAAGAGGGGAGCGTGCTGGTGGAGGTCGCGGGCTTCTCCATGAAGCGGGTGGGCCGGGAGGCTGTGGCGCAGCTCCAGAGCGGCGCGGCGGCGGCGAGCCTCTTCGCGATTGGCGAGCGGCGGAGCAGCGGCGACGGCATCTTACCCAATCAGGGGGCGCAGGCCTTCCGCCGCATCCTGCGCGACGGTGCGGTGCCGCACCTGGTGGTTTCCACCCGCGAGCTGCAGGCAGTCATGGACAAGGCTGACGCCTTCGACCGCACGCGTCTCGCCGAAGCGGTGGCCAGCCTCGCCGTCCCGGCGGCGCACGCCCGGCCGGAGGTGAGCACCGCCTTCACGCCGCCCACCGAGGGCCTCGAGCGCCGCATCTCCGAGATCTGGGAGCGGGTGCTGGGCATCGAGCGGGTG
>DASUNQ010000163.1:0-20821 GCA_036277075.1 Thermoanaerobaculia bacterium | reverse complement strand
GTCTTGGACGGCGCCGGCAGCGCCTGCGCCGGGGTCAGGGCGCCGGCGAGCAGCAGGAGCGCGAGACCGGCGAGGACGAGATGGGGGAGTCGTGCGTTGTGCATCGCGTCTCCTCAGGCGACCGCGACGATCGCCACGATGACGAGGACCCCGACGAGGATCCAGATCCAGTAGGGCACCTGCCCGGCGGCCTGGAGCTGCTCGACCTGGTTGGCGAGCGCTCCGAGCTCCTCGGGGGCGAGCTGGGCCAAACGCAAATTGGCCTCCTCGCGGGTGAAGCCCTGCGCGGCGAGGACCGCCATGACCTCCTCCTGCTCGAGGACGCCGGTGACGGTCGCGAGGTCGGCCTCGCGGTCGGCCAGCGTCTGGTCGGGGGCGGTCTTGGACGGCGCCGGCAGCGCCTGCGCCGGGGTCAGGGCGCCGGCGAGCAGCAGGACGGCGAAGCCGGCGAGCAACAGGTGACGGACACGGACGGTGTGCATCGGGCCTCCTCTCTGAGTAGGTCGATGGCGACGCCGGCGCATCCACCCCGCCCCGCCGCCTTCCTGCCGGTTGGCGGCGTGCAAGCCGGGTGCCGAACAATCCCGGCGCTCCCCCGTAAGTGACCCCGGCGGCCTCTCCGGCGGCCGCACCGCGCCCTAGACCAGCCGCTCGGCCAGCGCCTTGAGCACGGCGCGGGTGCGGTCGCGGACCCCGAGCTTGGCGAGGATCGTCGAGAGGTGGTTCTTGACCGTGCCCTCGGCCACCGCGAGCGCTCCGGCGATCTCGCGGTTGCTGAGCCCGCCCACCACCAGCCGCAGCACCTCGGTCTCGCGCTCGGTCAGCGGCTCCGGCGGCGCGAGGCTGCCGGCGTCCCAGCCGCCCCGGCCGCCGGACTCGAGCAGGCGCTCGGTGAGACCGGGCTGGATGGCGGTGCCGCCGGCGGCGACCGCGCGGATGGCCGCCGACAGGCGCTCGAGCGAGACGTCCTTGAGCAGGAACCCGCGGGCGCCGGCGCGGAGGGCGTCGAGCACCAACTGATCCTCGTCGAAGGTGGTGAGGATGATCGTCGGCGGCAGGCTGCCGCGGGCGCGCAGCTCGGCGAGGACGCCGAGGCCGTCCCGCCCCGGCATCCGCAGGTCGAGCAGCACGACGTCCGGCGCCGTCTCGACGATGGCCGCGACCGCCGCGTCTCCGTCCGCGGCCTCGGCGACGACCTCGATGTCTTCGAGCAGCCCGAGAAGGGCGCGGATCCCGCGGCGCACCAGGTGCTGATCGTCGACCAGGCAGAGCCGGATCACGGGCCGCTCGCGGGCGGCGGCAGCCACACCTGGAGGCGGAAGCCCCGTCCCTCCTCCGACTGCCACCGCATCCATCCGCCCAGCTCCTCGAGACGCTCGCGCATGCCGCGCAGCCCGTGCCCCTCGACCGCGCCCGCCGCGCCGCGCCCGTCGTCGCGGGCGGCGAGGAGAAGACCGCCGTCCAGGTCCCGGAGCTGCAACCAGAGGTTGCGCCCGCCGCCGTGGCGGATGGAGTTGGTGACCACCTCCTGCGCGCAGCGCAGCAGCGCGTGGGCCCCGGTCGGCGCGGCGAGCAGAGAGGCGGGCACCTCGACGTGCACCCGGGGCTCGTCGACCGACGCCGCGAGCACCCGCAGCCCCGCGGCGAGATCGAGGACCGCTTCGCCGCGGAACGCCGAGACCACCTCGCGCACGTCGTGGAGCAGCTCCCCGACCAGGTCGCGCGCCGCCGCCACGTGCGCGGCGACCTGGGTCGGCGGGCAGTGGGTGGCGGCCTCGAGCGAGAAGCCGAGGGCCGTGAGGTGGTGGCCCATCAGGTCGTGGAGCTCGCGCGCGATGCGCAGCCGCTCGGTGTCGCGGGCGGCGGCGTCGAGGCGCAGTCGCGCCTCGCGCAGCGCCTGGTTGGCCAGCTCGAGCTCCTGCCGGGCGGCACGCTCGCGCTGGGCGGTGCGGGCGGTCTGCAGGGCGAAGAGCTGAAGGGCGCCGAACGCCGTGCCGAGCACCAGCCCGTCCACCCAGCCGAAGTGCGCGGCGAGGGCCCCGGCGAGCGCCAGCGATTGGACGGCCAGCCACGCGGCGGCCTGGCGGGGCGGCAGCGCCGCCAGGAGCGCCGCCACCAGGACCATGAAGACGCCGCCGAAGGCGCTCCGGCCGAGCCAGGCGAGGGCCAGCCCGGTGCCGCTCGCGGCGCCCAGGGCGGCGAGCCGAAGGCGCGGGGAGAGGCGTTCGCAAGCGCCGCCGCCGAGCCACCAGAAGAGAGCCACGAAGGCGGCCAGGAGCAGCGCCCAGGCGATGAGCCGCGGCCCGGCGAAGGCGGCGTCCTCGGCCGCGCGCAGGAACACCGGCACGGCGGCGGCCAGCGCCGCCAGGACGCCCATCCAGCGCAGCAGCCGGGAAGCGGGCAGGGGGGTCACCGGGCCAGTGTACGCCCCGGCCCGCCGCGGGGTGTCGAAGGTCACGTTCCCGATCGCGACCTCCGGCACATGCGGCCGGCCGGTGGGGCCTGCCATCCTGCCGTCATCGGGTCGCGACACCGCGGCCCGGGCACTAAGGAGAGGGGCGGACCATGAGAATCAAGGCCAGTGTGGCGGTCGTCACCGGAGGGTCGAGCGGCATCGGGCGGGCCGTCGCCCTGGCCCTGGCGCGCCGCGGGGCGCGCGTGGCGCTGGTCGCCCGCGACGCGGCGCGGCTGCAGCAGGTCGCCGGTGAGATCGAGGCCGCCGGAGGCGCCGCCCTGGTGGTTCCCTGCGACGTCGCCTCCGCGGCCGAGGTGGAGGAGGCTTTCGCCGAGATCGAGCGCCGGCTCGGTCCGCCGGACATCCTGGTCAACGCCGCCGGCAGCGCCGTCTGGAAGCCGTTCCTCGAGGTCGCCGTCGAGGACCATCGGCGGATGATGGACACCAACTACTGGGGGACGTTCCACACCGTGCGGGCGGTGCTGCCGGGGATGCTGCGCCGCCGGCGCGGCAGCCTGGTCAACATCTCCGCGGGCTCCGGCAAGTTCGCCCTCGCGATCACCAACGGCTTCAGCGCTTCGAAGTTCGCGGTCGCGGGCCTCTCGCAATCGCTGCGGCGCGAGCTCGCGGGCACCGGCGTCAAGGTCTCCTGCATGTTCCCCGGATCGGTGCGGACTCCCTTCTGGAACGACGCCGCGATCGCCACCTCGCGGCTGCCGCCGATCGTGCGCTTCGCCCCCAAGCTCTCGCCGGCGGCGGCGGCGCGCCAGGTCTGCTGGGCCATCCGCTTCGCGCTCGCCGAGCGGACCTTCCCGCTCTTCGTCGGCTTCCTCGCCCGCGCCAACGCCCTCTGGGTGCGGCTCGGCGACTTCCTGCTCTGGCGCTGGGCGCTCCCCGTCGTCGCCGCCGTGGTGGCGCTGCGGTACCTCCTGGGTCAGTGAGTCGGTGAAAGGATGAACCCTCCCGCGACGGCCGGCAGGCCGCCGGCGGGGGAGAGGGGCCGCCATGACGATCCGTCCCTTCCGCTTCCACGCCCCGGAGGCGGTCCTCGCCGACCTGCGGCGGCGGCTGGAGTCCACGCGCTGGCCGGACGAGGTCCCGCGCAGCGGGTGGGACTACGGAGCGAATCTCGGCGCCCTGCGCGACCTCGCGGCCTCCTGGCGCGACGGGTTCGATTGGCGGGCGCAGGAGGAGCGCATCAACCGGCTTCCCCATTTCCGCGCCGAGATCGACGGGCTCGGCATCCACTTCCTCCACTACCGCGGGCGCGGGCCGGACCCGCTGCCGATCCTGCTGCTGCACGGCTGGCCCAGCAGCTTCCTCGAGATGGTCGGGCTGGCGCCGCGCTTGGCCGACCCGGCGAGCTCCGGCGGCGCCGCGGGCGACGCGTTCGACGTCGTCGTGCCCTCGCTCCCCGGGATCGGTTTCTCCGACCGCCCGCAGGCCCCCGGCATGACGAAGACCCGGATGGGCGCGCTCTTCACGCGCCTGATGGTCGAGGGGCTGGGCCACGCCCGCTTCGCCGTCCGGGGCGGCGACATCGGGTCCGGCGTGGCCGCCTGGATGGGGGTCGATTACCCCGAGCAGGTGCTCGGCATCCACGTCTCGGACGTCCTCCGGCCGGGGCTCGGACCGGAGAGCCCGCCGCTCACCGCGGCCGAGCAGGCGTTCCTCGCGGAGGAGGCCCGCTGGATGGAGGCCGAGGGCGCCTACGACCACGTCCAGCGCACGAAGCCGCAGACCCTGGCCTACGGCCTCCACGACTCGCCGGTCGGGCTCCTCGCCTGGATCGTCGAGAAGCTGCGCTCCTGGAGCGACTGCGGCGGTTACGTCACCCGCCGCTTCAGCGAGGACGAGATCCTCACCCTGGTGACTCTCTACTGGGTCACCGAGACGATCAACTCCGCCAACCGCCTCTACTTCGAGCGCGACCGGGCGCCCCGCTTCCTGGCGCCGGGGCAGCGCGTCGAGGTCCCCTGCGCGGTGACCATCTTCCCCGCCGACATCGACCGCCCGCCGGTCGAGTGGGGCCGCCGCGCCTACAACGTCCAGAGCTGGACCGAGATGCCGCGCGGCGGGCACTTCGCGGCGCACGAGGAGCCGGAGCTGCTCGCCCGCGACCTCCGCGAGTTCTTCCGGCCCCTGCGCGCGGCCACGTGACCTGGACGCAGCGGGTGCGCTCTGTGGAATGCTCCGCGCAGGAGGATCCCCCGCGATGCCCGACGTCCGCCGCGTTGCGACGCTGCTCGCCCTCGCCCTCTGCCTCGCCGCCGGCGCTCCCGCCGCGCCGCCGCCGGCGCGAGAGGAGAAGGAGCCGCCCAAGGACCCGCTGCACGGCCTCGAGTACCGGCTGCTGGGTCCGGCGATCGGCGGCCGCGTGTCGCGGGTGGCGGGCGTGCCGGGCGATCCCTCGACCTGGTTCGCGGCCACCGCGGCCGGCGGCGTCTGGCGCTCGACGAACGGCGGCCACGGCTGGCAGCCGGTGTTCGACGACCAGCCGGTGTCGTCGATGGGCGCGATCGCCGTCGCGCCCTCCGATCCCAACGTCCTCTACGCCGGCGCCGGCGAGGCCAACATCCGCGGCAACGTCGGCAAGGGGGACGGCCTCTACAAGTCGACCGACCGCGGCAAGAGCTGGCGCAAGGTGCTGGCGCTCGACGGCCAGGTGGGCACGATGGCCGTCGATCCGCGCGACCCCGACGTCGCCTTCGCGGCGGTCCTCGGCAGCCCCTTCGGCCCCGGGCGCCAGCGCGGCGTCTTCCGCACCCGCGACGGCGGCGCGAGCTGGAAGAACGTGCTCTTCGTCGACGAGAAGACCGGCGCCTCCGACGTCGAGCTCGACCCGAGCAACCCGCGGATCGTCTTCGCCGGCTTCTGGCAGGCCCGGCGCTACCCCTGGACGATGGAGAGCGGCGGCCCCGGCAGCGGCCTCTGGGTGTCGCGCGACGGGGGCGACACCTGGAAGCGCCTCAGCGGCGCCGGCCTGCCGGAAGGGATCTGGGGCAAGGTGGGCGTGCGCGTCGCCCCCTCCGACCCGCGGCGGGTCTACGCCCTGATCGAGGCCGAGGCCGGCGGCCTCTTCCGCTCCGACGACGGCGGCGAGAGCTGGAAGCTGGTCAACCCGTCGCGCGGCCTGCGGCAGCGCGCCTGGTACTACACCTGCCTGACCGTCGACCCGAAGAACGCCGACGTCGTCTGGTTCCCGCAGGTGTCGATGCTCAAGACCGTCGACGGCGGCAGCCAGGTGCGCGCGGTCAAGGGCGGCGGCTGGGACTTCCACGACGTCTGGATCGACCCGCTCGAGCCGCGGCGGATGATCGCCGGCAGCGACGCGGGGGTTTCGCTCTCCAGCGACGGCGGCGAGACCTGGTTCGTGCCGCCGCTTCCCATCGCCCAGCTCTACCACGTCACCACCGACACCCGCGTGCCCTACCGCATCTACGGCGCGGTGCAGGACTGGGGCACGATCTCGGGGCCGAGCCGCAGCCTCCACTCGGGCGGCGTGCTCCTCTCCGACTGGCACGGCGTCGGCGGCGGCGAGGCGGGGCACGTCGCGGTCGATCCGTCCGACCCCAACGTGGTCTGGGCCGGCGAGTACCTCGGCTTCATCTCGCGCTACGACGCGCGCACCGGCCTCGCGCCGGCGGTCGGCATCTACCCCGACAGCGGCAGCGGCCGCCCCGCCGCCGACCTCCGCTACCGCTTCCAGTGGACGGCGCCGATCCTCGTCTCTCCGCACGACCCCAAGACCGTCTACCACGCCGGCAACGTCCTCTTCCGCACCACCGACGGCGGCCAGCACTGGCAGGCGATCAGCCCCGACCTGACACGCGACGACCCCGAGAAGCAGAAGTGGTCCGGCGGCCCGATCACCGGCGACATCACCGGCGTCGAGTTCTACGACACGATCTTCGCCCTCGCCGAGTCGCCGCTCGCGAAGGGCCTGATTTGGGCCGGGACCGACGACGGCCTGGTGCACGTCACCCGCGACGGCGGCGCGCACTGGACCAAGGTGACGCCGCCGGGGATGCCGGAGTGGGCCACCGTGGCGACGATCGAGGCCTCGCGCTGGGACCCGGGCACCGCCTACGTTGTGGCCGACAACCACCGCCTCGACGACTCCCGCCCCTACCTCTGGGTGACGAAGGACTACGGCGCGAGCTGGCGCAGCCTCGTGCGCGGGCTCGACCAGGACGTCTACCTCCACGTCGTGCGCGAGGACCCGGCGCGCCGCGGCCTGCTCTACCTGGGAACCGAGCGCGGCGTCGCGGTGTCGCGCGACGGCGGCGCGAGCTGGCAACGGCTCAAGCTCAACCTGCCGACGGTGGCGGTCCACGACCTGGTGGTCCAGGGCGACGACCTGGTCGTCGGCACCACCGGCCGCTCGATCTGGGTCCTCGACGACCTGACGCCGGTGCGCGAGTGGAGCGACGCCGTCGTGCGGAGCGCCGCCCACCTCTTCCCGCCGCGCCCGGTGACCGCCTGGCGCGTCGCCGACCCGCCGTTCGGCAGCGACGCCGGATCGGCGTCGAACCCGCCGGCCGGCGCCGTCGTCACCTACTGGCTCAAGGAGAAGCCCAAGGGACCGCTGAAGCTCGAGGTGCTCGACGTCGCCGGCGCCGTGGTCCGCACGCTCACCAGCGAGGTCGAGACGCGGCCGATCGGCCCCGACCACCCCGACTGGAACCCGAGCGCCAAGCTCGAGCCGGCGCTCTCGGCCGAGCCGGGGGTGCGCCGCGCGGTCTGGGACCTGGCGCTCGAGGGCGCGCCCGACATCCCCAACGCGATGGTCGACACCGGCGACCCGCACGGCGGGCCGCCGGCGCCGCCGGGGAGCTACACGCTCCGGCTCACGGTCGACGGCGCGGCGCTCGAGCAGCCGCTGCGCGTCGAGCCCGACCCGCGGCTCGCGGTCGCCGCCGCCGACGGGGAGGCGCAGCTCGCCTTTCTCATCCGCCTGCGCGAGCGGATGACCGAGATCGCCCGCCGGGTGGAGACGATCCGCGCCGTCCGCGGCCAGCTCGAGGCCCGCGCCGCGCTCCTCGCCGGCGACGCGCGCGGCGCCGAGCTGGTGGAGATGGGCAAGCAGCTCGCGGCGAAGCTCACCGCCGTCGAGGAGAAGCTCCACAACCCCCGCGCCGAGGTGACCTACGACATCCTCGCCGGCCGCGACGGCGGCGCCATGCTCCACTCCCGCTACGCCTGGCTCTACTGGGGGTCGAAAGCCCACCCCGGGCCGCCCACCCAGGGGATGCTGGAGGTCGAGGCGGCGCTCGACGCGGAGCTCGCGGCGCAACGCAAGGCGCTCGACGAGCTGACGAGCGGCGAGCTGGCACGGCTGCAGGCGCTTGCCGCGGAGCGCGGGCTGGGCTACGTGGTCACGGCACCGGGCAGCGGCGCCGTGGACTAAATCGGTACGGGGGAGCTGCGGTGCCCTACTTGACTTCGGCAGAAGGCAGGGATAGACAAGGCGTATCTCAATTTAGGAGGACGGCATGGACGCGGCGAAGGCGTTCCGGGTGCACCTTCTCGACATGGGAAGGGTCAGCTACGGCGATTGTGTGCTCGTGGAAGTGGGAGGCAAGCGGATCCTAATCGATGGCGGGCATCCTGGTGACGCGTTCAAGAACGCGCGCATCGCCAAGCAGCTCGGGACCCTGCTCAACGAATCACAGCCCCATTCTATCGATCTCCTCGTCGTAACTCACTGCCACGGCGATCACATCGGCTGTCTCGAGGACCTGATCGTCGACGGTGTCATCGGCGTGAAGAATGCCCTCGTTGCCGATCCGGAGCTCGGTTTTCCAGCCAAGAGGGACACGGACGAGCCGGCTCTTTCCCGAGACGGAGAGCGGATTCTCCGGGCTCTGGAGGAGGAAGCCCTGACGAGCCTGCCTGACGCCGAGATCGCGCGTGTGTTGGATGGCGTCGCGATCTACCGCGAGGATTACGAGCGGCTGCTCACGGCGTTGAGCGATGCCGGCGCTGAGGTGGTCTTCTACGGTAGGGACGGTCTCGGACCTGAGGAGGCGACCGAGTGGCTGGCCCCGCTCTTCACCGATGTCGGCGTTTACGTTCCTGGACCGTCGATCGCCATGTTGGAGACCTGCCAGGACAGGATCGCGACGTACGTCAAGAAGAAGCGGCACGACCTGGCGGATTTCGAGTCACGGAAGCGGGTCGACAGCGCGACCGATCGGGTCGCCCTCTACCGGGCCGTTGCCGATCCGGCGCGGCGTACGGATTCAGGGGACCTCTTCGATGGCGACGTGGACTCTCCCGGCCCGGCGAAAAACGACCAGAGCATCGTTCTTGTGATCGAAGCCAACGGACATCGCGTGCTGCTCGGTGCGGACATGCAGTTCGCACAGCCGGAGATCACGGGGCTCGGACCGTCCATGGACGCGCTTCTCCAAGAGACCGCGCAATGGGCTCCCTTCAGTTTTGTCAAGTTGTCTCACCACGGCAGCTACAACGGTTTCGACCAGGACGTGCTGGACGCCTGGCAGGGGACGAAGAACTTCGGCGTCTCCACGGGCGTGGCGAAGACGCCGCACCCCGCCGGCACCGTCCTCGATGTCTTGAGTCAGCACGCAGACGAGCTGCGATGGGCACGCACGGACCGCAACGGACGGATCACCGTATCGCTGCCCGCGAACGGTCCCACCACCATGAAAAAGCAGCGTGGGGTGTTCAACGACGACCGGCGCAATGCCGCATACGACGCCGCCGAGGAGACTCTCGAAGCCGCCTCCGAGTTTCCCCAGGAGCAGGTGGTGAGCGGTGGCGCACCGACGAGGGACACCGTAGAGGTCATCGCTCGCGTTCCACATCGCCGTACGCGCGTCCAAGTGACAATCGAGGTCGAGCCGGCAGAGGACGGCGCGGGCAGGAGCGGCTTGCAGGTAGAGGACCACCGCAGGCGTAGCGCTCGTTTGCTGGGAGAGCGACGCCCTTCCATCTCGCCAGGCGAGAAGAAGCTCGGAGGCGGTCGGGAGCTGCCGCAGCTCTTGTTTGTTCTCCCCGAGGAGAAGCGGTTCGCCCGCAGGGTTGGGGAAGACCAAACGAGCGCCGTTCGCCGCATAATCGAGGACGCAAAACAACCGGTGGTGCGGCTTGGCTCTTCTCCCGAGGACTTCGAGTCCTGTCGCAGCGAGGTCCTGGCCGCCGTAGCGAAGGAGCAGCCGAAAGGTGTCGTGCTGATCGGCGGCTACGACTTGATCCCTTCAGAGCATTTGGATCTTCTGGAGGCTGCGACCCGCGCCGAGCTGCCCGCTCCCGGTAGTCGCTCTTCCGATCCGGATGACTGGCTGATTTGGTCCGACGACGCCTACGGCGATTTGGACAACAACGGGTTTCCCGAGCTGCCGGTGAGTAGGATTCCCGACGGCCAGCGCGCCGACGTGGTGATCAACGCGCTCGCGGCGGGCGATCGGAGGGAGCTTAAGACTCGTGGTGGTGTCCGCAACGTGGCGCGGCCCTATGCCGACGAAATTCTGCAACGCCTGGTCGGAGGCAAAGGAGATCTCCTGATCTCGGCGCCGACGCGTCCACAGGACGTTCCGGCCGATGTCTGTGGCTGCGATCATGTCTACCTCGTACTTCACGGACGCTACGACGAGCTCCATGTCTTTACCGGCGACACCGACCGGGAGAGCGGCGAACCCGGCGGAGAGGCCTTCGCGTGCAGCAACATCTCCGATGTCGCCGCAGGTAACGTGGTGTTTTGCGCCTGTTGCTGGGGGGCTCTGCCCGTCGCGCGTCCGGCCGTCAAATGGCGTCCCGGGCTACCGCTCGCCTCGCTAACTCCGGCCGAGTCAATCGCGGTCTCATTCCTGCGCTACGGGGCCCGCGCCTTCGTCGGCACGACAGGGGTGCACTATCCACCCGATCCAACCGACACGGTCGCGAACTCCGGAGGGCCCTTCCACCTTGCCTTCTGGTCCCATCTCCTGGGGCACAACGGCCGCCAACCGCAAGCTCCTGCGTTGGCGTTGCTGCGGGCGAAGGAGGCCTATCGCGACGGCAGACCCTATTTCAGCGCCGGCGACCCGGAAGCAGATCGCTCGCGGCTCGACGACGCCATCGAGATCAAGCACACATTTCAGTTCACCTGCCTAGGGCTCGGCTGGTAGGCCTTGTGCTAGGTTACGAGACGCAGGAGGTGGAACGATGACTCCCCGAGCAAGAGCACCGAGAAGGACCGGCGTCAAGGGAGAGCAGCCAGCGCCCGGGCAGGATGTGCTCGACGACCTCGTCGACTCTATGCTTGGTAGAACCGCGCGGCTAAACGATGAGGAGGACGTCGGTGGTGGTCGGGTGGGTCGAGACGACCTATCCGGCGAGCTCGACGAGACGGAGCTGGCAGCGCTCCGCAGGCAAGCTCCTGGCATGCGGATCGTCGGAGTGCACCAGGCGAGCGTCGGTCGTGAGGCGGCGGTGCTGCGAGATTCGCCGTCGGACCGTCGGTCGGGCAGACCCTCGGCAGAGGCTGCTGCGGCTCCCAAGAGGCATCGGGACGCGGGCGAGAGCGAGCACGACGCGAGCGGTCCTACGCGTCGCGAGAGCAGCGTAAAGTTTGTCGAGATCGAGCCCGAAGGCGCAGACCGTACCGACGTCGACCGCGTCATTGAGCGCCGCTACGCCGCGATCATCGGCAAGCGCGTAATCGTGCCTGACGCCGGCGAGTAACACTGCCGGCTACCGTCGTAGCCACCTATTGGCTCAAGGAGCCAAAGAGCCGCTGAGGCTGGAGGTTTGCGCGTCGAGCCGACCCGCGGCTCGAGCCTCAGCCCGGGCTGGGCGCCGGGGCGGTCAGCGTGTCCACGTCGTCGTCGTTGGGGATGCCGTCGCAGTCGGCGTCGGCGAGGGGATCGCACGGGACCTTCGACTGCTTCGCCTTCACCCATTCGTCGCAGCAGACCGTGCCGCCATCCTCGCGGTAGGCGATCGACGTCCCCCTCCCCTCCGCCAAGGGGCACTTCTCGCCCTGCTTCGTGTTGTAAGTCTTGTCGGTGCGGATCGTGTCGCCGCAAACGAGGATCTGGCGGCTGCAGCTCGCCTCGCCGGTGGTCATGCTGGTGAGGATGCCGGTGTAGTAGATCGACGTCGTCTGCAGCTCGCAGCCCGGGGTCGCCAGCCACGGGGGCCCGCCGGCCGGCGGCTCGCCCGTCCGCTGCTCCCCGTGGGGCGGCTGCTCGCCGGCGGCCGGCTGCTCGCCAGCGGGCGGCGGGTCGCCAGCGGGCCGCTGCTCCGCGACCAACTGCGCGTCGGGGGGTCGCTGCTCGTCGGCGGCTCGCTGCTCGCCGGCGCACGCCATCGCCAGGCTGCCGGCCAACGCCACGCCCAGTGCCAGCCTGGAGTGCATCGTCCCATGCTGTCATCGAGGGCGGCTCGGGGACAAGGACGCACCCCCCGGAAGATGGGGAGACCGTCCGCGGTCTTTGGACAAGCGGTACGGCGTCGGGGGCAAGCGGCCCGACAGGCGGGACATACGGGAAAACGTCGGGGGAGTGCGCCCGCGCCCTCAGGGCAAGCGTACCGACGAGCGGGATGCACCCCCCGACCGCGGGGATGCACCCCCCGGAAGGTGTGGAGACCGTCCGCGGCCTTTGGACAAGCGGGATGGCGTTTGGGGCAAGCGTCCCGATCGATAAAACGCACGGGAAAACGTCGAGGAAGTGCACCCCCGGGATTGGGGCAGGCGTACCGGCTCTAGAACTACACTATTTCTCATCTCAGATACACCATTTCGCTGTAGGAGCGGACCTTAACCCTGCGAGGGAGACCTTCTCAGGCTGCGGGGAAGCCGTACGGACTCTCGGAAGGTGTATCGACAGACCAAAGGAGTGCATAAACTCATCTAGGACGTTTGTACCTGGCGTTTTCCCGTGCATTCCCGGCCCTCGTGAGTGCAGAATCACAGAGCGCCTGTTTGCGCCGGCGACTTGGCGAGCTACCGCTCATGGAAGAATCACGACCGCCGTCACCCCTTAGGGAGACGCCGTCATGCCCGCATCGAACATCGTCGCGAAGTGGATCAGTTGGGCCCCGCAGCTGCTCAGCGTGCTCCGCATCGTGGCAGCGTTCATCTTCATCCCGTCGGGCACGATGAAGCTCTCGACCATGAACGGGGGCATCCCCGCGGCGCTCTTCTGCTTCGTGTTTCTCTACTTTTCGGCCGCCGGCCCGGGACCCTGGAGCCTGGACGCCAAGCTGAGGAACATCCCGGCGTCTGGATGACGGACCTCTCCGCGCCCGTCGCGCCAGCGGTCGTCGCCGAGCTGCCCGTTCCGGCCGCGCCGCCGGACAAGCGCCGCTACGACCGCTCGATCGTCGAGGGCCCGCTGCGCCCCGCGGTGTGGAAGATCGCCTGGCCGACGATGCTGACCAACGTCATCGGCGGGCTCCAGGGCATCGTCGACCACGTGCTGGTGGGGAACCTCGTCGGCTTCACGGCCAACGCGGCGATCGGCGTCAGCTTTCAGATCTTCCTCGTCGTCATCATCTTCATCACGTCGCTGTTCACGGGGATGAGCGTGCTCGTCGCCCGCTTCGCCGGGGCGGGCGACGAGGACAAGGTCGACCGCACCGTCTACCAGGCGTTCCTGACCGCCGTCGGCATCTCGCTCGGAATCATGGCGCCGCTCGGCTACGTCCTGTCGCCCTGGCTGCTCGATCTGGTGAACGCCGCGCCCGCGGTGCAGGCCGAGGCGCTGCCGTTCCTGCGCATCATGTTCGTCTTCAGCAGCGGCATGCTGGTGTTCTTCATGCTGAGCGGCGCCCTGCGCTCCGCCGGCGACGCGCGGACTCCGATGGTCCTCGGCGTCACGATGACGGTGCTGAACCTGGTGCTCAACGTGGTGTTGATCCGCGGGCTGGGGCCCATCTCCGGGTTCGGCACCGCCGGCGCGGCGATGGGGACCGCGATCGCGTCCGGCCTGGTCGCCGTCTACGCCGTGCTCAAGCTCTGGACCGGCGGCTGGGTCGTCGCCTTCCCGCGCGGCCGCGCTCTCCGGCCGGACTGGGCGATCATCAGGGCGCTCTTCCGCTTCGGGCTGCCGACCGGCGTCCAGGGCATCGCCATGAACGTCGGCGGCGTGCTGCTCCTCGCCTTCATCGGCTCGCTGGCGCAGAGCGCGGCGGCGCAAGCGGCGTTCGCCGTCTCGTACACCCAGCTCTTCTCGCTCATCACCTGGACGTCGGTGGGGTTGATGGGCGCCGCGGCCGCGGTCGCCGGCCAGAACCTCGGCGCCGGCCAGCCGGACCGCGCCGCCCAGGCCGTGCACATCGCGGCGCAGCTCGGCCTGATCGGCGCCGCCTTCGTCGGCGCGTTCTTCTTCTTCTTCCCCGAGCAGCTGCTGGCGATCTTCGGGATGAACGAGCCCGTCGTCGTCGGCATCGGCGTCGAGCTCCTGCGTGTCCTCAGCGTCTCGGGCCTGCTCATCGCCGTCGCCCTCACCTACACCGGCGGGCTCCAGGGCACCGGCGACACCAAGAGCCCGCTTTACATCTCGATCGTCTCCCAGGTCGTCGTCCCGCTCGGGATCTGCTTCGTGATCCAGCAGGCCGGCAAGCTCGACCCGCTCGACATCTGGCTGGCGATCCTCTTCGGTCACGCCACCCGCTGCGCCCTGAGCGTGCTGCGGTTCAATCAGGGACGGTGGCGCGCGATCGAAGTGGACATCGACCGCTCACGGTAGGGGAATCTCGTCTCTCCGGTCGATCCCGGCCAGCAGGGCGGACAGCTTCTCGAGCGACGTGGGCTTGAGCAGGTGCGCGTCGAAGCCGCTCTCCTGCAGGCGGGCCTTGTCGTCCTGGTACCCGGTCAGGGCGACGATCAGCGCCCGCTTGCCCAGCACCTCGCGCAGCTTGGGGGCCACCTCGTAGCCGTTCATCTTGGGCAGCCCAAGGTCCAGGAGCACGACCTCGGGATCGAGCTCTCCCGCGACCGCCAGGGCGCCGGCCCCGTCGGCCACCGCTCGGGCCTGGTGCCCCTGGAGGGTCAGGATCTCGACCAGCGCCTCCGCCGCGTCCGCCTCGTCGTCGACGACGAGGATCCGCCGGGCGGTCGCCGGAGGCCGGGCGACGGGCTGCCCCTCGGGCGCCGCGGGACGTCCGAGGCGCAGCCGCGGCAGCGTCACCACGACTTCGGCGCCCTGGCCCGGCCCGGCGCTGAAGGCCTCGACGTCCCCGCCGTGCATCCGCGCCAGGCTGCGGACGAGCGCCAGGCCGAGCCCCAGGCCCCCTTTGGCGCGGTGGAGGCTCACCGGGGCCTGCGTGAAGAGGTCGAAGATGTGCTCGAGCACGGCCGGCTCGAGGCCGATGCCGGTGTCGCGGACCGAGAGTCTGACCGTCTCCTCCGTCGCCTCGACGGTGAGCCAGATCCGGCCCCCGTTCTCGGTGTACTTGGCCGCGTTTCCGAGCAGGTTCTCCGTCACCTGCGCCAGGCGCACCGCGTCCCCCAGCACGAGAACCGTTCCCGCCGGCGGCAAGGCGACCGTGAGCTCGTGCCCGGCGGCCTCGAGCGTCGGCTTCACGCTCTCGATCGCCGCCCGCGCCGCCTCCGCGACGTCGGCCGCCTCGCGCGTCAGCACGAACTTCCCCGAGATGACCCTCGCCACGTCGAGGAGCTGGTCGAGCATGGCGGTCATGCGCCGGGTCTGCCGCTCCATCATGGCGCGGACCGGCTCGACCGGACCGTCGCCGCTCAGGCGGAGGAGATCGAGCCCGCTGGTGAGCGCCGCCAACGGATTGCGCAGCTCGTGGCCGAGCATGGCCAGGAACTCGTCCTTGCGCCGGTCGTCCTTCGCCAGCTCGTCGGCTCGTCTCTGCGCTTCCATCTCGGCCCGGCGCAGGTCGGTCACGTCCTCGATCGACACCAGGATGAGGTCGGGGCGGCCCTTGCCCGCCATCACCTGGGCATTGAGTCGCATGCTGCGCCAGCCGATCCTCTCGAACACGTGATCCACGTCGTAGTCGCGGATCTCGCGCCCCCTGAGCAGGGCCTCCTCCAACAGAGCGCGCACGCGGGGAATGTCCCACTGCCCGTTGCCGAGCTCGTGGATCCGCCGGCCCTCCGTTTCCTTCTCGTCGACCTGGAAGGTGGCGTAGAAGGCCGCGTTCGCCGAGACCAGGCGGTGGTCCATGTCGAGCACGAGGAGCGGTGTCCGTGAAGTGCGGATGATCGCCTCCGCGTAGAGGCGGGCGTACTCGCTCGCGGCGGCCGCCTGCTTCTGCACGGTGATCTCGTGGAAGGTCAGGCAGACGCCGTCGATCTCCTCCTCTTGGGTGCGGTAGGGAAGGACTCGCCGCACGAACCATCGACCGTCGTCGCTCGACACCTCGGCTTCGATGGGCGCGGGCTGCGCCAGCACGAGCAGGGCATCGGCGAGCAGGCTCTCGTCCCGGACCTGCATCTTGATGTCCAGAAGCGAGCGGCCGACGTCGGCCGGGACGATGCGCATGACCGCGGCGCACGCCGGCGTGAAGCGCCGGATCCGCAGCTCGCGGTCGAGGAAGACGGTCGGGACGTTGGCGCTCACCAGCAGGTTGTTGAGGTCCGAGGTGAGGGTGCGCAGCTCCTCGTTGCGGTCCTCCAACTGGCGGTTGATGGTCGTCAGCTCTTCGTTGAGCGACTGGAGCTCCTCCTTCGAAGCCTCGAGCTCCTCGTTGCTGGACTGGAACTCCTCGTTGAGGGAGAGGATCTCCTCGTAGCTCGCGCTGTGCTCCTGGGTGGCGGTCCGGAGCTGATCCACCGCGGCCCGCAGCTCCTCCCGCGTGTCCTGGAGCTCCTGCTGGAGCTGGCCGGTGAGCGGCCCCGCGTCCCCCTCGCCCTCCTCCGTTGCGAGGGCGGGCCGAGGCGGCAGCGGCAGGTCGCGGAAGGCGACGAGGAAGAGCCCGCCGGCCGGGGAGACGGACGGGATCGGCTCGATGACGATCTCGACCCCGGCGGCCGCCCGCTCCCGCTCCAGCCGCAGGCCGGTGACCGTGACCTGCCGCTTCTGCTCGAGGGCCTCGGCGAGGCCGCTCCGCAGCTTGGCGTAGAGCTCGGGCCGCACCCAGGAGAGCAGGTCCAACTTCGCCTCGCCCTGGGGCTGCGTCAGGTACCGGTCCGTCGGCCCGAAGAAGTAGAGGATCTCGAGCCGCTGGTCGATCACCACGCAGGGCGCGGTGTAGCGCTGGAGCACCAGCTTCTCGAGCCGGCGGGCGACCTTCGGCGTCTCTACCGGTGCCGGCACGACCTCGGCCGCCCGGCGCGCCCGGTGGTGGCGGTGGGGGCGCGCGAGCCCGATGGAGCGATAGACCCGATGCTTGCCCGAGATCTCTTGGAAGAGATCGATCCGCCGGCCGATCGTCTCGGAGCCGCCGAGCCACAGGGCGCCCTGGGGCCGCAGCGAGAAGTGGAAGAGCTCGAGCAGGCGCTCCTGAGCGGCGGGCTCGAGGTAGATGAGCACGTTGCGGCAGCTCACCAGATCGAGGTGGGCGAACGGCGGATCGGAAAGCAGGTCGTGGGCGGCGAAGGTGACCGCGTCGCGCAGGGCCCGCTCGACCTCGAAGCCCGCGCCCGAGCGCCGGAAGAACCGTCGCAGGCGGTCCGCGCCAACCTGCTCCTCGATGGCGGCGGGGTAGAGCCCCCGCCGCGCGAACGCCAGGGCCGCGTCGCTCGCGTCGGAGGCGAACACCTTCAGCTTGCGGCGGCTTCCCGCGGCCTCGAGCTGCTCGAGGAAGACCATGGCGAGGCCGTACGCCTCCTCGCCGGTGGCGCAGCCCGCCGACCAAACCCGCACCTCGGTGGCGTCGTCCCGCTTCTCGAGCAGCGCCGGCACGATCTCGCGGGCGAGGAGCTCCCATTCCCCGGCGTCGCGGAAGAAGCTGGTGACGCCGATCAGGAGGTCGCGGTAGAGCTCCTCGACCTCCGCCGGATCCGCCCGCAGGCACTCTAGATAGGCCGGCCAGCCGGAGAGGCGCTTGAGCTCGATGCGCCGCTCGGTTCGGCGCTCGAGAGTGCCGGTCTTGTAGTCGCGGAAGTCGACGCGATAGCGCTTGCCGAGCAGCGCCAGGATGGCCGGCAGCCCCTCGCCCGGCTCGGCGGCGGTCTGCGGCTCGGGCTCTCGGCCCGCGGGGCGGACCCGGGGCGCCGCGGCGTAGCGGAGGAGGATCTCGCCCATCTCTCCCGGCGGCACGACCGCGTCGGCGGCACCCGTCTCGATGGCGCTCCGCGGCATGCCGTCGTACTCGGCCGTCTCGGGGTCCTGGACCAGGCACAACCCGCCGGCCGCGCGGATGTCCTTGAGGCCGGCGGACCCGTCGTCGCCGGTCCCGGAGAGCACGATGCCGACCGCGCCCTCCTGCCGCTCCGCCGCCAGCGCGGAGAAGAAGCTGTCGATGGGCCGGGCGCGGAAGTGAGGCTCTTCGGGCGCGCCCGCCGCCAGGGCCCCGTCGCGGATGCCGAGCGACGTCGCCGGCGCGATG
This sequence comes from Thermoanaerobaculia bacterium, assembly GCA_036277075.1. GTDB lineage: Bacteria > Acidobacteriota > Thermoanaerobaculia > Multivoradales > UBA5704 > DASUNQ01. The sequence continues at coordinate 2,892 of DASUNQ010000163.1, read as the reverse complement.
ACGTAGACGTGGTCGGGCTCGACGCGCTCGTGGCCGGTGACCTGCGAGACCGCCATGCGGGTGGCCCGCTGCAAGATCCCGGCGACGTGGCTCTCCTCGGCCGGAGCCAGGTGGAGCACGACGACGAACGCCATGCCCTGGTCGGCGGGAGCGCCCTGGAGGAACCGCTGGCACGCATCGAGCCCGCCGGCGGACGCGCCGATACCGACGACCAAGGCCGGGGATGGGCGCCCGGCGGACGCTGATGGTCTAGGGGGTTTCGCCTTGCGGGTCAGCCGTTCGGCTCCTCGGGCCGAAAGTCCGGGGTGATCCTACGTGAAATTCGCTCCATCGCTCGTCAACTCTCCCCGAACTTGACGGCTCGGTTTCGAGCCCCTAGGCTTAGTCTAGTCAGCCTAGTCCATTCGGATTCCAACATGGTCACCGTCAACATCCACGAAGCCAAGACCCAGCTCTCGAAGCTCGTCGACCGCGCCGTCAAGGGCGAGGCGTTCGTCATCGCCAAGGCGGGCAAGCCGCTGGTCAAGGTGGCGGCGCTCGACGCGCCGGCGGCGCCGCAGCGGCTGGGCTTCCTCGCCGGCGAGATCGCCGTCCCCGACGACTTCGACCGCATGGGCGAGGCCGAGATCGCGGCGCTCTTCGGCGTCGAGTGAAGCTCCTCCTGGACACCCAGCTCCTGCTGTGGGCCGCCGGCCAGCCGGAGCGGCTCTCGGCGCGCGCCCGGAAGCTGCTCCAGGACGCGCGCAACGAGCTGCTCTTCAGCGCCGCCAGCCTTTGGGAGATCGCCATCAAGAAGACGCTCGGGCGCGACGACTTCCGGGTCGAGCCGCGGCTGCTGCGCCGCGGTCTGCTCGACAACGGCTACCGCGAGCTGCCGGTGACCAGCCAGCACGCGGTGAGCATCGACGGCCTGCCGCCGCTGCACAAGGACCCCTTCGACCGCCTGCTGCTGGCGCAGGCGTTGACCGAGGGGATCACGCTCCTCACCGCCGACGCGCAGCTCGCCCGCTACGCCGGGCCGGCGCAAGGTGTAGCCGTGGCGCTCCTCGCGCCGAGGTGACTTGGCGGCCGGTCTCGCTACTCGTCCGGGAGAAGAGCACGCAGCTTGGGCAGGAGGTTGGGGATCTCGTAGGTCGTGACGTCCCAGACGAGGTCGAAGTCGACCGTCAGGTAGTCGTGGACGATCTTGTGGCGCATGCCGATGATCTCCGCCCAGGGGATCTCGGGGTGTGAGGAGCAGAAGTCTTTGGAGACACGGCGTGCGGCCTCCCCGAGCGTCTGCACGAGGTGCGCTAACGCGAACCGGACGTCCTCGTCCTCGTCATAGCCCGGCCGATCCAGGCGACGGGCGCGCTCCTCGATCTTCGCGCCCACATCGACCATCTGGCCGACATAGACGAGATCATCGTGCTGCATATTGGACCTGGGCCTCGGCGAGGACGCGGTCGCGGAGCCGGGGATGCAGGTACTTCCGCGGCACGAGATCGACCCGGCGACCGCCAAAGAGTGCCGAAAGCTCCCGCTCGAGCTCGAGGTAACGGAACCCGAGGACGACGCCGGGCGCGAAGTCGACCAAGAGATCGACGTCGCTCGCCGGCCCGAAGTCCGGCCGGAGCGCCGAGCCGAAGAGGGCGAGCTCCCGGATCCCCCAGCGGCGGCAGAGCTCCGCGAGCGCGGAGGAGTCGATCGACAGGTGCTGGTGCGCGGTATCGGGAGGCACGGGTGAAGTGTACCTCCCGTGGGGTGGTCGATCAGCGAGCTGCAGGCGGCGGCGGATGTCAGCCTGGATGGTGTCGGCCGCCAATGGCGTGCGGCGCTAGCTTCGGAGAAGCGCGCAGTCAGTCCACTCGCGCTACGCCGCAGGCCTGCATGGAGCTGGCAGGGCTTTCCCGTGGCTGATTTACACTGACTCCGAGGAGAAGCTCTCATGGTGCTCCCGGCCGATCGCCCGCTCACCTACGACGACCTCCTGGCCCTCCCCGAGGACGGCCTGCGCCACGAGCTGATCGACGGCGAGCACGTCGTGAGCCCGTCGCCGAACACGAAGCACCAGCGGGTCTCCGGCAACCTCTACTTCGCCGGTCCTTCCTGCGCCACCACCCGCTCGGCGAGGTCAGAGAGGGAGGAAGAGCACCTGCCCCTCGTGCTCCTCTGGCCGGGATGCCCATCACGACGAGCTGGATCTCGGCGATTGCCCGCCCGACAGACTGCTCCGAGCTCACTTCGATGACACCGGGCATCGGAAGACCGGCCCGCACGCGACCCCAGGCAGCCGCTGTCATCGTGGTGAGGTCGTGGGTCGGCACCAGCCGGTCCTCGTGTGCTGCCCCACTCGAGGACGACTTCGTCAGGAGCTCCCGCAATCGGGGAGTCTTGGACGCGAACGAGATCTAACGTGGGGAGGACTCGCAGCAACCCCCGAACGATGCGGCCGTCGAAATTCTCGTCGCCCTCACCCCTTGCACACGGGCAAGAAGACGCTTGCGAAGCTCCTGATACTCGGGCCGATCCTCGATCTCGCGTCGCAGTTCGACGTGGTCTCTGGCACGCCCCTCCAGATAGTGCTCCACCTCTGAACGGTGGCGGAGGTAGTAGGCGATGACCGCGTAGACGTCTGCCAGCGAAACGGCCGAATAGTCCTGGGCAATCTCCTCAGGTGTCGCCCCACGCTTGAAGGCACCGATCACGGTGTCGAGGGTGACGCGCGTCCCTCGCACCCGAATCACGCGACCGTCGTCGGCCGCGATGAGGGGCGCAGGGTCGGACACGGCGGGCAGGTTCATCGGCTTGGCTCCCGACGAGATTGCACCGCCCGACACCCGCTGGCGGCGGTGATGCCGCAGCCAATTCGACCGAGCCCGCGCGCGAGGCCGCCGGCCTGTTGAAGGAGGT
>DASUNQ010000162.1:0-5599 GCA_036277075.1 Thermoanaerobaculia bacterium | reverse complement strand
TCCGCGCCCTCCCCGGGGTGGCCGCCGCGGCGGTCGCCCAGGCCGGGCCGATGCAGGGGACGATGACCCGCACCGTCTTCCGCGAGGGGCAGGAGAGCGAGGCCGACGGCCGCCACGTGCAGGTCAACGCCGTGGGGCCCGGCTACTTCGACGCTCTCGGGGTGCCGATCCTGCGCGGCCGCGCCTTCCTGCCCACCGACCGCGCCGAGACGCCGAAGATGGTGGTGGTCAACGAGACGATGGCGAAGACCTTCTGGCCCGGCGAGGAGGCGCTCGGCAAGCGCTTCCGCTTCTTCGGCGACCCCTACCTGGTCGAAGTGGCCGGGGTGGCGCGCGACCAGAAGTACAACTTCCTCGGCGAGGAGCCGCAGCCCTACATCTACCAGACGCTCGCCCAGCGCCACTACTCCGGCGTCACCCTCGTGGTGCGCGCGGTTGGCGATCCGCAGCCCGTGCTCGGAGCGGTGCGGCGCGAGCTCCGCGCCCTCGACCGCACGCTGCCCCTGGTCGCCGCCGGCACGGTCGAGGACCTGCTCGCCGACTCGCTCTGGGCGCCGCGCATGGGGGCCTCGCTCCTCGCCCTCTTCGGCTTCCTGGCGCTGCTGCTGGCGGCGATCGGGATCTACGGCGTGATGGCTTACGCGGTCCAGCTCCGCGCCCGCGAGATCGGCATCCGCATGGCCCTGGGCGCGGCGCGGCGGGGGGTGCTCCTGCTGGTCGTGCGCCGCGGGATGGCGGTCGTCGGGCTCGGCCTCGCCGCCGGCCTCCTCCTCACCTCCGGCGCCACCCGCCTGATCGCCAACATGCTCTTCGGCGTCAGTCCGCTCGACCCGGCCACCTTCGCCGCGACCGCGGCGCTGCTCGCCGCGGTGGGGCTCGCCGCCAACCTGGTCCCCGCCCGCGCGGCGAGCGCCACGAACCCGTCGGCGGTGCTGCGCAGCGAGTAGCGGCCGCACGGCTCGGCGCGTTCGACTAGCTACTCGCTCGCGCTCTCGGCTCCTTCCGGCCCGCCGTCGACGACCAGCCCGCAGTCCGGGCACTCGAGCACCTCGTCCGGGACGCGGGAGCCGCAGGCGGGACAGTGGCCGGGAGGCGGCTCGGTCATCACCGCCTCCCCCTCCGGCACGACCGCCGCGAGATGCTCGCGGTCGAGGGCGCGCGCCCGCTCCTGGTCCTCCGGCGCCACGAGGACGTGGTAGTGACGACGGCGGGCGGGCTGGGTGGAATCGACGCGGCAGGGCACGCCGCGCTCTTCGAGAAACACCGCCAGCTCGGTCGCCGCCTGCAGGTCCCCGAAGCGCACGCTGCACGCCTCCACGTCGCGCGGCAGCGAGAAGTCGGTGGGCGCGGGAGGCGGCGGCGCCGGCGGCGCCCCCGGCACGTCCCACCGCGCCTCGGTCGCGGTCCCGCAATCGAGGCACTCCGTGACGTGCGGCTGGAACTCCGAGCCGCAGCGGGGGCAGACCTGGATCTGCATCGCGCCCAAGAATACTGCGGGGGCGTCCGGAGCCCTTGCTCCGGAACGCCCCCGAGGGTGCTGCTTCGCTGCGGTTCTCTGTTTCCCCTACTGCTGCGTGATCCTCACGTCGTCCACCGCGGCCTCCACCAGGCTCGCGGTCGAGGCGTCGGCGGCCTCGATGAGGATGCGGACGGACTGGCCGGCGAACGAGCTGATGTTCACCGAGTGCGTCGCCCACACCGCATCGTCGTCGTTGGCCGCCCCCAGCTCCTCGAAGACCAGGCTCGTCGTCGTCCCCACCACGCGGACGCGCAGGAAGTCGGCGGTCGAGGAGTTGGTGCCGTGCGCCAGGTAGTAGCTGAACGACAGCGTCAGCGTGCCGGTGGACGGCAGAGTGATGGCGGGCGACCGGATCGAGGTCGTGCCGCCGTCGATGTCGTGGTCGCCGGCCGTGGCGCCGGCCAGCGGGCCGGTCACCAGGTCGTTGAGCCCCGACACCGTCGTGCCGAGCTGCTTCGGACCGCTCGAGTCGGTCTGCGCCGGGTCGGCGCGCGCCCACAGGCCGGTCGTCGCCGTGTCGGTGCCGCTGGGGTTGGTCGTCCACCCCAGGCTGGTCTCGAAGTCGTCGAAGAAGACCGTCGTCACCGGCGGGCTGCTGACCGCGAAGACCAAGTCGTCGTGGTCGATGTAGGAGCCGGTGGCGCAGGAGGACGCGGACCCCTGGTAGCGGAAGCGCGCGCGCACCGCCTGGAGGGCCCCCGAGGGCAGCGTGTAGTTGGCGCTGAGGGTCTGGGCGCCGCCCACCGTCGGGTTGATGGTGGTCAGGAACGTCCAGCTCGGGCTGTTGGCGTTGGCGGCGTAGTAGAGGTCGAGGTGGTCGCTCGTCGGGCCGCCGGTCCACACCCAGACCGTGGCGTCGATCCGCACCGTCTTGCCCGGGGCGAAGTTGGTGCCGTCGGTCGTCGAGACCTTGATGCGGTCGTTCGACTCGTCGACGTGGAAGGTGCCCGAGGTGCCGTCGGCGCAGGAGTCGTTGATGGTGTTCGGCTGGTTCGGCTCGATCCCGCCGCTCATGTTGTCGCGCCCGAGGAGCAGCGTCGCGCCGGAGTCGCAGGAGATGCCGACGGTGGCGCACTTCGGGGCCTGGAGGGCGGTGTCGAAGACCGCGGTCTGCGCGCCGCCGCCGCCGCTCGGGTTGACGGTGAGCGAGAGGTTGGTGCTGCGCGTCGTCGCGCCGCTCGTCCCCTGCGCCTGGATGGTGAAGGTGCCGGTCGCGGCCCCGGCCGTCGCCGTCACCGTCAGCGTGCTGTTGGCGGTGCCGTTGGCCGGCGGCGTCACGCTGGTCGGGCTGAAGCCGCAGGAGGAGCCCGAGGGCAGGTTGGCGCACGACAGCGTCACCGCGCTCGAGAAGCCGTTGATCGAGGTCACGGTGCAGGTCGACGTCGTGTTGCTCCCCTGGGTGACGGTGAGGCTCGACGGGCTGCACGAGATGCTGAAATCCGGCGTCGGCGTGCCGGCGGTCGGGGTGACGGTGACGCAGTTGCTCGCCCGCCCGTAGCAGGCCGACGACGAGCCCGCCGCCACCACGTTGTAGTAGTAGTTCCGCCCGGCGGCGACGCTGCCGTCGACGAAGCTGGTGCTCGTCGTCTCGCCGACCAGCGTCTTGCCGAAGTTGCAGCCGGCGTGCCCCTCGGTGCGGAACACCCAGTAGCGGGTGGCGCCGGAGACCGAGTTCCACGACAGCGACGACTGGTAGTCACCGGCCGTGCCGCCCAAGGTCGGCGCCACGCTCGGTCCCGCCGCACAGCCGCTGTTCTGCGCCGTCGGCGTGGCGCAGGCGATGCCGTGGCGGTTGAAGGCGTTGAAGATCGCCGTCATGTGCGGCGTGCCGTCGTTCAAGTTGCCGTTGTCGTCGTCGGCGGTGATCCACTGCATGTAGGCGTTGGTGGCGCCGCAGCCCGACGACGAGCTGCCGCAGGTGCAGGCGTGCCAGGTGCCGATGTTGCCGCTGCCGTGGTAGAAGAGCTTGTTCCCCACGATGAAGGCGGTCTGGCTGTCGAAGTTGAAGGGCGCCTGCTGGAGGTCGCGCGCCACCAGGTCCCAGGCCGCCTGCCGCGACGGTGCCGCGGCGCAGTGCACCTGCCGGCCGCAGGGGCCGGTGCTCGACAGGCAGGAGGTGCAGACGAAGCCGAGCGCGGTGTCCGGCGTGTTCGGGTTGTGCCGCAGGTAGTCGGCGTCGCGCACGCCCGAGCAGTTGAGGTCGCAGTGGGCGGCGCCCTGCTGCGCCTCGTTGGAGTTGAAGCCGGTGCCGTCGGCGGTCATGCCGCAGCCGTCGTCGAGGGTCTGGAAGAAGCCGTGGCCGACGCAGGAGTCCTGCAGGCGGTAGATCGCGGCGATGTCGGCGTAGGCCTCGCTGGAGTTCGACAGCCCGCCGCCGGCGTCGTTGTCGTCCATGCCGTGGCCCCACTCGTGGTCGAAGACGCCGGCCAGCTCGCCGGTGTTGCGGCAGCCCCCGCCCGAGCGGTAGAAGTTGATCGTCCCCGCCGCCGGGCTCCAGAAGGCGTTGCAGGTCTGGTTGATGTTGAGGTTGGTGGTCAGCCGGGCTTGCAGCCAGGAGTTGGTGGGCAGCCAGCCGCGCGCCTGCTCGACGATCTTGTTGACCTCGTAGAACGCCGTGCGCGAGGCCGGGGTGTTGCCCGCCGAGCCGCCGCCGGTCGTGCAGTCGTGCTGGTTGTTGGTGCCGCCGAGGTTGATCGAGCCGGCGGCGCTGTTGCTGATCGCGCCGCAGTTGTCGACGATGTCGACGTAGCGGCCGGTGAGCGTCGTCGTCGCCGTGCCGCTGGTGTAATTGAAGATGCCGCCGCTGTTGGTGAAGTTGTTGGGCGAGGCGAGACCGGTGTCGGCGAAGGGCATCGGCCAGCCGCTCTGCATGGTGCCGCAGGTGCCGTTGGTCGGGCAGATCCCGGTCGAGGTCACCGGGTAGACGCCGCCGGTGATCGACTGGTTGACGTAGTGGTTGACGTCCTGGAAGGCGAGCACTTCGCCGTCGTGGGCGTCGACGACGACCTCCCAGTTGGCCTCGTCCGGCGCGCGCCGGAAGAGGAAGCTCCAGACCAGGCGGTGCTTGTAGCCGGCGCCGATCGGGCCCTCGAACTTGCCGTTGTTCTCGTGCTCCTTGGCCGCCACCGGGATGATCTCGAGCGTCGGCTGCCGGAGCATCTCGTCCATCGCCGAGCCGCCGCCGGCGTGGGCAAAGCCGGCCGCCAGCGCCTCGGCGGCGGTCACCTTGGCGTTGACCGAGAGGCCCTTGACGTTGGCCCAGGTCTCGGTGCCGGCGACCACCACGTTGCCGTGGTTGATCGAGACGACCAGCCGGCCGTGGCGCACCGGCACCCCCTTGTAGGTCTGCGGGATGCTGATCTGCCAGAGGCCGTCGTGGATCTGCGTCGTGCGGATGCCGCCGAGCTGGTCGAGATCGACGGCGAGCACGTCCTTGTGGTCGCGCACGAAGAGGAGGCCGGCGTCGCCCACCGCGGCGGCGTCGAGCTTCGCGAGCTGCTTGCCGATCTTGGCTCCCAGCTCTTCGAGCGTCACCGCGTTGCCGGCGCCGCGCCCGGGCAGCAGCGGCTCGGCCGGCATCAGGTTGGTGGCGGCGCCGGAGCGCGGATCGATGAAGGCCTTGGCCTTCGTCTTGCCCTTGTCCTGGCGCCCCTTCTGATAATTGTCCCAGGCCTGTTTGTTGGGGAGCTGCGAAGCGACCGCCTCGAGCTCGGCGTGGGAGCTGCTGATGTAGAGCTCCGGCTTGAAGAACTCCTTCTGCTTCAGGCCGGCGCTCGACTCCTCGGGGGGCTTCGTGCCCCACGCGGCACCGCCGGCCAGCGCGGCCAGCAGCCCGAGGAGACCGGCGATCCGACCCGTCCTGCCGACGGCATGCCTCATCGGATTCCTCCTCACGCACAGTGTCCCGGCTTCGCCGGGCTGTCAGGGTTTTACGACCGAGCTGATACGGCTCCTACCCAATGGAGTGCTCGGCGGCGGGGAGAGCGAGACTCGCCGCGGGGACGCGGCCCTCGTCAGGGCGCCGCGGGCGGCCGGCAGGGCGCGCCGCGCGCGTAGCCGGCCAGCACCCGCTGGAGCTCC
>DASUNQ010000161.1:0-13190 GCA_036277075.1 Thermoanaerobaculia bacterium | reverse complement strand
CGGCGGCGGACGTCGAGCGCGATCGCGGCGGCGAGCGCCGCCCCGGCGAGCAGCCAGGGCACGAATTCGCCGGCGCCGGGGGGCGCGAGGCCGGGCCCCTCGTCCGCCGCGGGCGTCTCGGTCGCCGCGGGCTGCGCCGGGCTCGCCTCCGCCCCGTCCGGGCGGCCGAAGAGCGCCTTCATCTCCAGCCAGAGCGAGCGCAGGGTGCGGAAGATCGTGAGCTGGTCGTAGAGGCCGAAGGTCAGGACGTAGCGGTCCCAGCGGAAGAGCAGGAAGTCGTACGCCTGCCGCATCAGCCCGAAGGCCCCCTCCTCGGCGGCGACCGGCCGCCCCGCCGCCGGCGTCGGGTCGAAGGTGCGCCAGCCCGCGCCCGGGAGGTAGGCCTCGACCCAGGCGTGAGCGTTGGCGTCGCGGACGATGAAGTAGTCCTCGAAGAGGTTGTACTCGCCGCCGAGGAAACCGGTCACCAGGCGCGCCGGCACCCCCTGCGAGCGCAGCATGAGCACCATCGCCGAGGCGAAGTACTCGCACTGGCCGCTGCGGTAGGTGAAGAGGAAGTCCTCGATCGGGTTGTCGGCCGCGCGGCCGGTGAAGTCGACGGTGTAGTCGTACTGCTGCGTCAGGTGGAGCTCGAGGCGGCGGATGCGCTCGGCGGGCGGCCCCTCCCCCATCACCCGCGCCGCGAGGTCGGCGATGCGCGGCGTCACGCCCGCGAGGTCGAGCGCCCCGTCCCCGCTCCCCGGAGTCGCCCCGCGCGCCGCGTCGACCGGCTGCGCCGCCAGCCCCGCCCGGTAGTAGAGGGTCTCGATCGGCGCGTGCGGCAGGGAGACCGCGCCGCCGCGGTCGACGAAGAGCTGCGACACCGTCGGCTCGACGACCAGCGTCTCGACCGGCAGCGGCAGGCTGGCGCTCTTCATCGGCTGCCGCCAGACCTCGACCCAGGCGACCGGCTTTCCCGGCATCAGCCAGAAGCGCACGCCGCGCCGGCGCTGCAGCGACCCCGCCTCCGGCGACCGCTGCCAGCGGCCGCCGTCGTAGATCTCGTGCGTCGCGGCCTTGAAGCGCATCTCGCGGTCGGGGATCGCCGCGTCCTCGAAGCGCAACCGCAGCGCCACCTCGCGGCTCTCGCGGATGCGGCCGATCGAGTCGAGGGTCACGTCCTCGCTGAAGCCGGCGGCCTCGATCGTGCTCCCCATCGGCGGCGTGCCGCGGCCGACGATGTAGGGCGAGCGCAGGCGCGGCAGGGTGGCGAAGAGAGGGATGGCGAGGAGCGCGCTGGCGAGGGTGCCGGCGACCAGGAAGCCGCGCAGCGGCAGGCGCGGCCCGGCCGGCTCGTGGCGGCCGAAGCCGGCGAGCACGTGGAGGTAGGCGAAGCGGGCGAGGAGGAGGAGGCCGAGGCCGGCGAAGGCCAGCAGGTAGAGCGCGATCGACGGGTGGACGCTCGTCCCCATCGCCGCCAGGAAGAGGAAGAAGACGCCGAGCGCCGCCTGCCACTTGTCGCGCTCGCGCTCGAGGGCGAAGAGCTTGACCGCCAGCGCGAAGAGGCCGAGGTGGAGGATCGGCCCGACGAGGCGGCCACGGCCGAGGGCGAAGACGTCGAAGACGAAGAACGGCAGGTAGGCGAGGCCGAGGAGGTTCATCCCCCAGGCCGGGAGCCAGCGCGGCTCGTCGCGCCAGGCGCGGCGCAGGAACCACCCGACGGCCGCCAGGTAGGCGAGCAGCATCGGCCAGCGCACCATCTGGTTGAACGGCAGCGGCAGCGGCGCGAGGAGGGCCAGCGCGCCGAGCAGGAGCCGCTTCTCGCGGGCGAAGGTCACGGCCGCATCGCTCCGGCGTGCGCCGTCGGGCCGGCCAGCTTCCGCGGCTCCATCGCGACGCGCAGCTCGGGCACCCGCGGGTCGCCGCCGGCGAGCGGCTCGGGACGGCGCGGCACCGGGCCGATGAGCGCCAGCGCCTCGAGCACCGCCAGCCGCTGCCGCGCTCCCGCGGCGAAGGGGAGGGTCTTCTCGCGCGTCACGAGCTGCACCTCGTAGCCGCGCGCCAGGGCGTCGACGGCGGCCGTCGCGGCCTCCGAGACGAGCCGCTCGAAGCGCTGTTTCGCCGCCTCGTCCGGCAGCTCGCCGACGCCGTTGTCGAAGACCACCGCCAGGCGCCGGCTGCGCTCGGCCTCGCGCTCCATGTAGACCAGCTCGCCGGTGCGCGCGGTCTGCTTCCAGTGGATGCTCCGCGGGTCGTCGCCGCGGCGGAAGGCGCGTAGGGCGTGGAGGTCGTGCCCCCAGCCGGCCCGGCGGGTCGTCTGGTGGCCGATCGGCGAGGAGCCGTCGCGCCGCGGCGGCGCCGCCGGGAAGAGCTCGGGGTAGACCAGCAGCTCCGCCTCGGTGCGGAAGCGCACCCCCTTCTGGAAGAGCCCGAAGGGGAAGATGCTGGTGACCTGCGCCGGCGGGAAGCGGTGGCGGCCGCGGGTCCGCAGCATCAGCTCGAGCTGCCCGCGGCTGCGGCCGCCCCGCGGCAGGTGGGGGACGAGGAGCGGCTGCCCCTGCCGCCCGAGCGAGACGAGGAGGAGCCAGCGGCCGAAGAGCCGCCCCGTGTTGGCGAGGCGCAGGACGACGCTGAAGGGCGTGTTGGCGAACACCTCGTGCGGCGGATCGAGCTCGACCGCGAGCCCGCGGACGTTGGCCCGCGACGCCACCCCGGAGACCAGCAGCGCCCCGAGCATGATCGCCAGCACCATGTAGAGCGCGTTGTTGCCGGTGTTCGTCGCCGCCACCGCCGTGATCAGCGCCAGCAGCACGTACCAGAGCCCGACGTGGGTGATGCGGATGCCTTCGGGGACCGTGCGGCGGGTCACTCCGGGCGAGCGGATCACGCCCCGGGCTCCGGCGGCCGCCGCGCAAGCGCGCGAAGCTCGTCGCGCAAGGCGATCACCTCCTCGCGGAGGGCGGCGAGCTGCTCGGCCCCCGCCAGCTCGGCCGCGTCGTTCGCCGCGTCGCGGCCGACGAAAAAGGTGGCGAGCGCCGCCGTCACGTAACCGAAGACGGCGAAGGCGTACAGCGCCAGCGCGACACACAGCACGCGCCCCTCGACCGTCTGCGGCCACTCCTGGGAGCCCATGGTCGTCATCACCATCGCGGTCCACCACAGCGCCTCGCCGTACCCGTCCAGGCCGCCGGGAACCCCGCTCTCGAAGGCGTACATCCCTGCCGCGCCCGCGAAGGTGACCAACACCGTGAGGGCGACCACGTAGCCGAAGCCGCGGCGGCTCAGGCTCGCGCCCAGCGCGCCCATGCCGCGGTTGAGCGAGCTGACGATGCGGAGCAGGCGCAGCCCCCGCCCCGCGCGGGCCAGCCGGAGCAGCCGCAGCACCCGAAAGACGCGGAAGATGCGCAGCGCCGGGATCGCCAGCGAGATGGCGGTCAGCCAGTTGCGCCTGAGGTACGCGACCTTGCGCGGCGCGAGGGCGAGCTCCACTGCGAAATCGAGGATGAAGATCACCCAGATGATCGTGCCGACGATCTGGAACAGGGGACTCTCGCCCCGGATCAGCTCCACGATCAGGAGCGCCAGCCAGACGAAGGCGAGGACCAGCATCGGCGTCTCCAGCCCCCCCTCCACGCGGCGGAGCAGCTCGTGCCGCTCCTTTTCCAGCCTCTCCTCTCCGGGGGTCCCCGCCCCCTGTCCCTCGCGGTCGCTCGCGCCGTTCATCGCGTCTCCTCGTGGGGAGATTCTAAGCAGCCCTTCGCGCCGCGGCTTGGCCGCCTCTAGGCCGCACCGCCTCGGCCAGTGCCGAGCGGACGAAGAAGTTCCCTTCGGCGTTCATACGCTCCAGCTCGGCGGGTGTCGACCAGGGGCCGCGATGCGGGAGACCGTGTGTCAGTTCGCCAGGCTGCGGGAGGCGGAGGGAAACGCCGCCCCTCCGCCGCCCGCGGCGCCCTACAGAGGCACCGGCACCCCGCCCACGACGCGCTCGATCGCGGCGCGCGCCGCGTCGAGGTCGGACGTGCCGCGGCGGAGGACGACGCGGTGGGAGAGGACGGTGGCGGCGAGGCGCTGGACGTCGTCGGGGATGGCGTAGCGGCGGCCCTCGCAGAGGGCGAGCGCCTGGGTGGCGCGGTAGAGGCTCTGCGTGCCGCGGGTGGAGACGCCGAGCAGGAACTCGCCGCCGGAGCGGGTGGCCTCGGCGAGGGCCAGGATGTAGTCGGCGAGCTTCTCCGGGACGCGCACCCTCGCCACCTGCCGCTGGAGGTCGAGCAGCTCCTCCTTCGACACCACCGGCCGCAGCCCCTCGAGCACCGCCTCGACACCGCCCGAGAGCAGGAGCTCCCGCTCGTCGCCGCGCGGCGGGTAGCCCAGGCGCAGGCACATCAGGAAGCGGTCGAGCTGCGACTCCGGCAGCGGGAAGGTGCCCTGGTACTCGAGCGGGTTCTGCGTCGCCAGCACCAGGAACGGGTCGGGCAGCTCGTAGCGCGTGCGCTCGACCGACACCCGGCCCTCGCCCATCGCCTCGAGCAGCGCCGACTGCGTCTTCGGCGTCGCACGGTTGATCTCGTCCGCCACCAGGACGTGGGCGAAGAGCGGTCCGGGAACGAACTCGAAGCCCTGCGTCTTCTGATTGAAGATCGAGACGCCGATGATGTCGGAGGGCAGCAGGTCGCTGGTGAACTGGATGCGCTGGAAGGCGAGGCCGAGCGAGCGGGCGAAGGCCTGGGCCAGCGTCGTCTTCCCCACCCCCGGCACGTCCTCGACCAGCACGTGGCCACGCGCCAGCAGGCAGACCGTCGTCAGCCGGATCGCCTCGCGCTTGCCGCGCAGCACCTGCGCGACGTTGTCCTCCAGCCGCTCGATGGGGAGGGCGGCCTCCGGTGCGTCGAGGGCGACGGCGGCGAGCGGACGTTCCATGACGGTCACGGGATTGTACGGTGGCGCCCGGGAGGAGCGTTGGCGCCGACTTTGTGGTAGCGTAAATAGGGCATAAGTATTTTGACGGCGCGGTTTCCGTCTTCTACGATGGGAGGCAGCTCATGACCGAACCCAAGCTCGACCGCCTCAAGTCCATCGAGACCGCCGTGCTGCAGATCGAGCGGCAGTTCGGCAAGGGCTCGATCATGCGTCTCGGCGCGCGCGAGCACCTGGCCGTCGAGGCGATCCCCACCGGCTCGCTGGCCGTCGACAACGCGATCGGCATCGGCGGCTTCCCGCGCGGCCGGGTGGTGGAGATCTACGGCCCGGAGTCCTCCGGCAAGACGACGCTGGCGCTCTCGGTGGTCGGCCAGGCGCAGCGCAAGGGGGGGATCGCCGCTTTCATCGACGCCGAGCACGCGCTCGACGCCGAGTACGCGCGCAAGCTCGGCGTGGACATCGACAACCTCCTCGTCTCGCAGCCGGACAGCGGCGAGCAGGCGCTCGAGATCGCCGAGATGCTGGTGCGCAGCAACTCGGTCGACGTGGTGATCATCGACTCGGTGGCGGCGCTGGTGCCCAAGGCCGAGCTCGAAGGGGAGATGGGGGACTCGCACGTCGGCCTCCATGCGCGGCTCATGTCGCAGGCGCTGCGCAAGCTGACGGCGATCGTCGCCAAGTCGAAGACCTGCCTCGTTTTCATCAACCAGATCCGCGAGAAGATCGGGGTGATGTTCGGCAACCCGGAGACCACGACCGGCGGCCGGGCGCTGAAGTTCTACTCCTCGCTTCGCATCGACATCCGGCGCATCGCCGCGCTCAAGGAGGGCGAGGAGGTCACCGGCGCGCGCGCCAAGGTCAAGATCGTCAAGAACAAGCTCGCCGCCCCCTTCCGCCAGGCGGAGTTCGACATCGACTACGGCGAGGGGATCTCCCGCGCCGGCGAGCTGGTCGACCTCGGCGTGGAGCACAAGCTGATGGTCAAGAGCGGCGCCTGGTACAGCTACGGCGACCTGCGCGTCGGCCAGGGCCGCGAGAACGCCAAGCAGTTCCTGCGCGACAACCCCGACCTCGCCGACGAGCTGGAGGCGCGCCTGCGCGAGAAGATGGGGATGCCGGCGCCGTCCGCGCGCGCCACGGCGGCGGCGGCGGCGGACTAGTCCCGCGACGCGGCGCGCACGAGACCGATCGCGCCGCGCATGGAGCCCCTCGCCCCGCTCGCCACGGCGGAGCTCTTCCTCCCGCTCCACGACGAGCTGATCGCCCTGCTGCGCGGGCTCTCCCCCGCGGACTGGGAGCGGCGGACCGCGGCCGACGCCTGGCGGGTGCGCGACGTCGCGGCGCATCTGCTCGACGTCCAGCTCCGGCGGCTCTCGGCGCAGCGCGACGGGCACCTCCCGGCGCCGGACGAGCCGATCCGGGGCTACGCCGGTCTCGTCCGCTTCCTCGACCGCTTGAACGCCGATTGGGTCCGCGCCGCGCGCCGGCTGAGCCCGCGCCTGCTCGTGGACCTCCTCGAGCCCGCGGGGCCGGCGGTGGCCGCGCTGGTCGGCGCGCTGCCGCCGCACGCGCCGGCGCTCTTCGCGGTCTCCTGGGCCGGCGAGAGCGGCTCGGAGAGCTGGTTCGACGTCGGCCGCGAGTACACCGAGCTGTGGCACCATCAGATGCAGATCCGCGACGCCGTGGGCGCTCCGCTCCTGCTCGAGCGCCGCTGGTTGCACCCGCTGCTGGAGCTGTCGGTCCGGGCGCTCCCGCGTGCCTACGCCGGCCTCGACGCGGCGGCCGGGAGCGCGGTCGTGCTCGAGGTGGAGGGGGAGGCGGGGGGCGCCTGGTCGGTGGTGCGCGAGGCGGACGGCTGGCGGGTCTTCGGGGGCGCCGCGCCGGCACCGGCGGCGGGGGTGCGGCTCGATGCCGACGCCGCCTGGCGCCTCTTCTTCAACGCTCCGGCCGCCGCCCGGGAGCGCGCGGTCATCGCCGGCGACCCGGCGCTCGCCGCGCCGCTCTTCGCCGCCCGCGCGGTGATGGTCTGAGGAGGAGCCATGGAACGCGCCGTCCTGGTCTATGCCACCGTCCAGCTCCTGATCATCGGCCTCTCGCACCTGCTCCAGCCGCGGGCCTGGGCGGAGTTCTTCATCCTGCTGCGCGAGAAGGGGGCGCCGGGGGTCTTCGCCACCGCCTTCCTGAGCCTCGTCTTCGGCTCGGTGATCGTCGGCTTCCACCGCGTCTGGAGCGGCATCCCGCTGGTCCTGACGCTCCTCGGCATCGCCCAGGTGCTCAAGGCCGCGATCTACCTCTGCTTCCCGGGCTTCGCCCTCCGGAAGCTGCACCGCGTCTCGCTGGAGCGGGCGTGGGAGTTCCAGGTCGCCGGCGCGGCGCTCCTCGTCCTCGCCGGGCTCTTCCTGTACGAGCTGCTGCGGAGCGGTTGATTGGAGCCCGGCGCGAAAGCTTTCGCGCCTAGGCGGGGCGCGCCGCCGTGAAGATGGCCCGCACCGTGTCCACGGTGTCGGCCTCGGCGGCGGGCTTGTCCTCGCGGTAGCGCTTGACGCGGGCGAAGCGGAGGGCCATCCCGGCCGGGTAGTGCGGGCTCTCCTGCACGTCGTTGAAGGCGATCTCGACGACCAGCTCCGGGCGGAGCGTCACCGTCCAGCCGTCGTCGGCGACGGCCAGCTCCCGGAACCGTCGGGTCTGCCAGGCGAGGGTCTCGTCGGTCAGGCCCTTGAAGGTCTTGCCGAGCATGACGAGCTCTCCGCTCGCCGTATCGCGGGCGCCCAGGTGGAGGTTCGAGAGCCAGCCGCGCCGCCGCCCGTGTCCCCATTCGGCGGCGAGCACGACGAGGTCCAGCGTGTGCGCCGGCTTGACCTTGAGCCAGGAGGAGCCGCGCCGGCCGGCCTCGTAGGGGGCGCCGACGGCCTTCGCCATCAGCCCCTCGTGGCCGCCGCGCAGGGCGTCGTCGAAGAAGGCGTCGGCGGCCTCCGGGTCGGCGGTGACGAGCCGCGGCACGGCGAGCCCCGGCGCCGCCTCGACGAGCGCCGCGAAGCGCTCGCCGGCGGGGCGGTCGATCAGGTCCTCGCCGTCGGCGTGGAGGAGGTCGAAGAAGAAGGGGGTCAGCGGCAGCTCGCCGCGCATCGCCTCGACGTCGAGCTTGCGGCCGAAGCGGCGCATGGTGATCTGGAAGGGGTGCGGCGTGCCGTCGCGGCGCAGCGCCAGCACCTCGCCGTCGAGCAGGAGCCGGCTCGCCGGCAGCGCGAGGACCGCCTCGACCAGCTCCGGCACCGCGTGGGTCACGTCGTTGCCGCGGCGGGAGAAGACCCGCACCTCGCCGCCGTCCCGGTGCACCTGGACGCGCGCGCCGTCGAGCTTGAACTCGAGCCCGGCCTCGCCGAGCCGGCCGAGCGCCTCCTCGAGGTCGGCGGCCGGCTGGGCGAGCATCGGCTGGAGCGGGCGGAGGAGCTCGAGGCGGAAGCGGGCGAGGCCGGGCCGCCCCTCGGCGAGCGCGGCGCGCGCCACCGGCAGGAGCTCGCCGGCGAGCATCAATGCCCGCCGCACCTCGGCGGCCGGCACCTCGGCGGCGGCGGCGAGCGCCTCGGCGACGAGGGCGGCGAGCGCCCCCTGGCGCAGCTCGCCGAAGACGAGGCGGACGAGGAAGTCCTGCTCCTCGGCGGTGGCGCGGGCGAGGAGCGCGGCCAGGCGGCGCGCCCGCTCGGCGGTCGAGCCGGCGCCGGACACCGCGGCGATGGCGGCGAAGGCGGCGTCCACCTCCACCAGGGTCAGCGCCGGCGCGGCGGCGGCGGTCCCGGGCATCGCCGCCCGCAGCGCCGCGCCGCCGAGGCCGATCCGCCCCTGCCGCAGGTGCCCGGACAGGTACGCCACCCCGACGTCGATCTCCTCCGGCGCGAGATGGCGGAGGAGGCCGGCGAGGGCGGCGATCTTCACCGACCGGGCGCGGGTGTCGGCGACCTGGCGGGAGGTGGCGACGAGCTCGGCGAGGCGCATGCGCGGCGATCCTAGCCCGCGGCCCCCCGAGCGCCGGCATGTGATTTGCCATGCGCCGGCCCGTATGCTTCCGCCCATGCCGTCGCTTCGCCGTCTCCTGACGCTCTGCTGCCTGCTCGCCCTCGCCGCCCTCCCGGCGGCGGCCCAGCCCCTCCCCTGCCGCCCCTGCGCCGGTCTGCGCGTCGAGACGGCGCTCGCCGGCGACGCCCTGGAGGCGCTGGCCGGGGCGCTCTCCGGCGGCGAGGAGGGGGCGACCGTCGTCCTCGCCTGGGAGGCGCCGCTCGACGGCGCCGCCGATCTGGCGCCGCTCCAGCGCGCCGCGGCGATGGCGCCTCCGGCGACCGCCGCCCCGGCGAGCGCCGCCCCGGCGCCCCGGCTCGTCCCCTGGCTCACCCTCCCTTTCCGCACCCCGCCGCCGCTGGCCCAGCAGGCGGGGAGGCTCCAGGAGGAGCTGAACGCGCTGTCGCGGATCGCCGCGGCCGCGCCCGCCGGCACGTTCTTCCAGATCCTCTGGCGGCCGGAGGGGGTCGACCTGTCGGGCCCTCTCGACTTCACCGAGTACGCCTTCCTGCTCAAGCGGGCGGCGGTGGCGGTGACCGGGGCGCGGCCGGAGGGGCGCGTGGTCACTCAGCCGCTGCCGGCCGGCGGCGCGGCGGTCGAGGCGCTCTACGCCCAGGACGTCGCCGCCTACCTGGAGGCGGTCGCCGTGCTGCCCGGCGCGCCCGAGGCGGTCGAGGCGACAGCCGCGGCGATCGAGAAGCTGGACCCTGGCCGGCTGGTGATCGTCGACTCGCCGCCGCTGCCGGAGGACCCGCAGACCCTCCCGGCCGAGGCCGCCCGCTGGGCGGTGCGCGGGGCGTCCCTGGTGCTGTTTCGGGTAGAAAGGGAACAACCTGCGCCCGCCGAAGGCGCCGGAGGGCCTGCGGAAGCTTCCCCGGGGCCTCGGGAAGCTTCCTCCGAGGCTCGGGAGGCTTCCGCAGCGCCAGAGGAAGCTTCCTCCGCCTCTCGGGAAGCTTCCGCAGCACCGGAGGAAGCTTCCGCCGCGCCGCGGGAAGCTTCCGCAGCGCCGGAGGAAGCTTCCGCGGCACCTCGGGAAGCTTCCGCACCACCAGAGGAAGCTTCCTCCGCGCCTCCGGAAGCTTCCTCAGCACCTACGGAAGCCTCCTCGGCACCGCCGGAAGCTTCCGCCGTCCCTCCGGCACCTCTTTCCTTGCCCGAATCCTTCTTCCAGGCCCTCACCCCCCTCGCCGTCCTCGCCCGGGAGTTCGCCGGGGACCTCGCCTACGACCCCACCTCCTCGCCGCAGGGCGCCGGCGAGGCTTGGTCCTTCGTGCGCGGCGAGGACCTGGCGCTGCGGGTGATCGCCCTCACCCCCGCCGCGCCGCAGGTCGACCTCCGTTTCCCCGATCCGCTGCTCGGCAAGCCGGTGATCGTGGACGCCCCGACCGGCCGCACCGTCGAAGCGGCCGGCAACCGGGTGGGCGACGCCTTCGTCGTCCGCCTCTACCAGCCGCGCCCCGTCACCCTCCTCCGCCTCGACCGGGTGGAGCAGGCCGAGCTCGAGGCGGTCAAGGAGAGGCTCACCGTCGCTGGCGAGCGCGAGGTCCCTGTCGAGGAGATCCTCCGCCGCCTCCAGGCCTTCGAGGACGCCCAGGCGCGGCGGCTCGAGCACTACCGCGCCACCAACACCACGCATCTCCGTTTCCAGGTCGGGGCGAGCGCGCAGAGCTTCGAGGCCACCCTCCAGGGCCCCTTCTTCTGGACTCCGGACGGCGGCGCCGACTGGGTGTGGCAGGACCTCTTCGTCAACGGCGTCCGCTGGCGCCACAAGACGATCCCCGAGATCCCGCTGGTGCAGCCGGAGAAGGCGGCGTCGCTGCCGCTCGAGATCCACTTCACCCGCCAGTACCGCTACCGGCTGCGCGGCAGCGAGAAGATCGACGCCCGCGACGCCTGGGTGGTGGACTTCGCGCCGGCCGCGGCCGAGAGCGGGGAGGGCGGCAAGCTCTACCAGGGGACGGTCTGGGTGGACAAGCAGCTCTCCTCGCGCCTGCGCACCCGCGCCGTGCAGGTGGGGCTCGAGGGCGAGGTCATCTCGAACGAGGAGACCCTGCACTACACGCCGGTCGACGCCGAGGGGCGGGCGGCGCCCTGGGCGGCCGGGAGCTTCGTCCTGCCGCTGCGCATCGTGGCGCAGCAGATCCTCTCCGTCGTCAACGCGACGACGGTCGTCGAGCGCGAGACGGTGCTGAGCGACGTCCGGATCAACGCGCCGGGGTTCGCGGAGGAGCGGCGGGCGGCGGCCGCCTCCGACCTGACGATGGTGCGCGACACGCCGCAGGGGCTGCGCTACCTGGTCAAGGACGAGGCGACCGGCGAGCGGGTGGTCAAGGAGGGCTTCGACACCAGCAAGCTCTTCGCGCTCGGCGGCGTCTTCTACGACGAC
This sequence comes from Thermoanaerobaculia bacterium, assembly GCA_036277075.1. Classification (GTDB taxonomy): domain Bacteria; phylum Acidobacteriota; class Thermoanaerobaculia; order Multivoradales; family UBA5704; genus DASUNQ01. The sequence goes on along the minus strand of DASUNQ010000161.1, from coordinate 1,855 downwards.
GCCCTCGACTTCCCGCTGCCGCTCGCCGGCATCAACTACTTCTCCTTCGACTTCCGCGGCTCGGGCCAGCAGCTCAACGCCTTCTTCGGCGGCGCGCTGCTGACCGTCGACGTCGCCGAGCCGCGCCTCTTCGGCAGCCGCTTCGACGCCGGGGCCGACTTCTTCGCCCTCGCCGTGCCGCTCGCCGACACCGTCTGGCGCGACGACGACGAGGTGCACGAGGAGGAGGTGGAGGTGCGGTCGGGGAACTTCGGCCTCAAGCTGGGGCATCCGCTCGGGAACTTCGTCAAGCTCTCGACCGAGTACACCCTCGCCTACTCCGACTACGGCACGACCGACAACACCGCCGCCGGCTTCCTGCCTCCGGCCAACCACCTCACCCACTCGCTGCGGCTCAGCGGCCGCTTCGCCCGCGCCGGCTGGCGGATCGGCCTCGACGGCAGCCTCCATCGCCGCTCGGAGTGGGAGCCCTGGGGGCTGCCGGGCAACCCCGACTACTTCCCGGAGGCGCGCGACTACTCGCTCTGGGGCGCCACCCTGTCGAAGAACTGGTACCTGCCCTACTTCCAGAAGATCGGCGCCGAGGTCAACTACCTCGGCGGCGCGGACCTCGACCGCTTCTCGAAGGTCGAGTTCGGCTTCTTCGGCGCCAGCCGCGTCCACGGCTACCAGAGCGACCGGGTGCGCGCCACCGAGGTCACCGCCGGGCACCTCTCCTACGGCTTCGAGATCGGCGAGGCCTTCCGGCTGGAGGCGGTGGCGGACGCGGCGCTCGCCACCGACGAGGACACGGGCCTCGACCAGGAGCTCCTCGCCGGGATCGGGGTCAACGGCACCTTCCTCGGTCCCTGGCAGACGATCGTCAACCTCGACCTCGGCGTGCCGGTCCAGGGGCCGGACGACGGCTTCGTCCTCTACGTGGTCTTCTTGAAGCTCTTCCGTTGAGCGACGACGACCTCTACGGCTGGAAGGACGAGCCGGTCGAGCTCGAGCTCCGCGACGTCCTCGACCTCCACAGCTTCCGCCCCGACGAGGTGCCCGACCTGGTGCGCGACTACCTCGACGCGGCGTGGGAGAACGGCCTGAAGCAGGTGCGGATCATCCACGGCCGGGGGACCGGCGTGCAGCGCCAGACCGTGCGCACCCTTGCCGGCCGCGACCCGCGCGTCGAAGCCTACGGCGACGCGCCGGCCGAGGCCGGCGGCTGGGGCGCAACCTGGGTGCGGTTCAAGTAGCGAGCTCCCAGGAACGCTCGTCGATGGCGTCGCGGCGCAGCTCGGCGAGCTGCGGCCGGAGGTCGGCGGGGAGCGTCGCCTCGACACGGAGGTACTCCCCGTCGTCGAGGGGCTTGAGCAAGGCCACCACGTCCGCCAGGTCCTGGCGGCGGGCGGAGTGGAGCTTGAGCTGGAGCAGGCCCGGGAGACCGACCACTTCGGGATCCGCCGGGCTCCCCGGCAGGCTCTCGGGAGAGGGGTACGGCGGGCTCCCCGGCCGGGGCATCGGCTCGCCGCTCACCAGGAGGTCGACGTCGACGCCCGTGGCGCGGTGCCGCAGGCGGTTGGCGGAGACGCGCTCGAAGCCGTGCTCGGCGAGGAGCGGGTCGAGGCGCGCCGCGCCTTCGGGGTCGAGGAGGACGTCCACGTCGCGCGTCGTGCGCACGTAGCCGTGGTGCACGACGGCCACCCCGCCGACGAGCCGGAAAGCGACCCCGGCGCTCGCCAGCAGCCGCCGCAGCGGCGGCAGCGCCAGGTCGACCCGATCCACCTGGTCGCTCATCTCGCGGGCGAGATCGAGGACTCCGGCGAGAGCTTGGACCGTCCGCTCCACAGCGCTCAGCCTACACCCCGCGCCGGGC
>DASUNQ010000160.1:0-16264 GCA_036277075.1 Thermoanaerobaculia bacterium | reverse complement strand
GGCGGCTCGGCCGGCGCCGGGGCGGCCTTCGCCGGCGCCGGCCGGCGGGACCGGGTCAGCTCCTCGAGCTGCTCCATCGCCGACGGCTTCGGCGCGGCGGCCGGCGCGGCCGCAGGCGCCACGACGACCGGCGGCTTCGCCGCAGGCGCCACTCCCGCCTTGCTTCGACCCAGCTCCTTCTCGAGACGCATCCCGGTGAGCGTCTTGCTGATCAGCGCGTCGACGTCGTCCGCCGGCTTCGCCTCTGCTTTCCGCGGCGGCGGCGCAGGGGCCGCCTTGGGCTCCGCCGCGAGCATTCCCGAGAGCGTCTGCTCCAGCTTCTTCTGGATCTCGTCCTCGACCTCGGCCAGCATGTCGCCGAAGATCTGGCGCGAGGTGAGCTTCGGCCCGCCCGGCGCGGCCGCCGGCGCCGGGGCGCTCGGCGCCTCGCGTCGCGCCGCCGCCGCCCGCTTGACCGCCAGCCGCAGCTCCTGCGCGGTGAAGGGCTTGCCCAGCCGGTCCTCGGCGCCGAAGCGGCCGTTCGCCTCTTCCCCCTCCGGCAGGAGCACCAGCACGCCCGGCCCGCCGGCGCGGCGCGAAAAGGCGCTCACCACCCGCTCGGCCCCGGCGGCGCGGGCGCTCACCAGGATGAGGTCGGGGGAGTGCGACGCGACGGCGGCGAGGGCCTCGTCGTGGCCGGCCACGGACTGCACCTTCCAGCCGTCGGCTCCCAGGGCGTCGTGGATGCGCTCGATGTACCGGGCTTCCGGCTCGACCACCAGGATTAGAGACATACGCACTCCTCGCGGAACTGAATTGCAATCCTTGTAACATCCCGGGGCCCCTCAGTCAACGGGCAAACTTCGCAGGATCTTGCACTTACGGCCGTCGCCGCCGCCTCTAGTAAAATCGCGGTTCTGCCGTCCGCCCGAGGAGGGAGCCGAGCGTATGTCCGGCCACAGCAAGTGGAGCACGATCAAGCACAAGAAGGCGGCGACCGACGCCCGCCGCGGCAAGCTGTTCACCAAGCTGTTGCGCGAGATCACGGTCTCGGCGCGGTTGGGCGGCGGCGACCCGCGCGCCAACCCGCGGCTGCGGGCGGCGGTGCTCGAGGCGCGCGGCAACAGCGTCCCAGGCGACAACATCGACCGCGCGATCAAGAAGGGGACCGGCGAGCTCGAGGGGGAGTCCTACGAGGAGTTCACCTACGAGGGCTACGGGCCGGGGGGCGTGGCGATGCTGGTCGAAGGGCTGACCGACAACCGCAACCGCACCGCCTCGGAGATCCGCCACCTCTTCTCGCGCCACGGCGGGAACCTGGGGGAGAACGGGTGCGTCGCCTGGATGTTCAAGCGCCGCGGCTACTTCGCGGTCGAGCCGGGAGCGATGGACGAGGAGGCCTTCCTCGAGCTCGCCCTCGAGCTCGGGGTCGACGACGTCTCGACGGAGGCGGGCGGGCTCGAGATCTACACCGCGGTCGAGGACTACAACCGGGTGCGCGAGGAGCTCGAGCGGCGCGAGCTGCCGCTGCTCGCCAAGGAGCTCGCGATGGTGCCCGACTCGACGATCGAGGTCGGCAACCCGGTTCCCGTGGTGCGCCTGATCGACGCCCTCGAGGAGCAGGACGACGTGCAGCACGTCTGGGCCAATCTCGAGGTCGACGAGCGCGTGCTGGCGGCGCAGGAAGGGTAACTCCCCTCGATGCTCGTCCTGGGCCTCGACCCGGGGAGCCTCCACACCGGCTACGGCGTCGTGGAGCGGCGCGGCTCGGCGCTGCGCGCGCTCGACCTCGGCCGCTTCTCCTCCCCGCCGCGCCTGCCCCTCGCCGACCGCCTCGCCCACCTCGCCGGGGGGCTCGCCGCGCTGCTGGAGCGCTGGCAGCCCCAGCTGGTGGCGCTCGAGACGCCCTACCACGGCCTGAACAGCCGCTCGCTCATCGTCCTCGCCGAGGCCCGCGGCGCCCTTCTCGTCACCCTCGCCGGGCGCGGCCTCCTGCTGCGCGAATACAGCCCGGCCGAGGTCAAGTCGGCGGTCACCGGCAACGGCCGCGCCGACAAGCTGCAGGTGGCGCGGATGGTGAAGCTCCTGCTCGCCCTCGAAGGGGACGGCTGGGCCAGCGACGCGACCGACGCGCTGGCGCTGGCGATCTGCGCCGCGCAGCGCGCCCGCCTCGACGGCCTCGCCGGGCGCTAGGAGCCCGGCGCGCTGGGCGCGCGCCGGACAGCACTCCTAGCCATTGACCGGAGCCCGGCGCGAAAGGCTTCGCGCCTTGGGAGCCCGTCGCGAAAGCCTTCGCCGCCGAAAAGACCGACCGTCGAGGGCTCGGCTCTTTTCCACATGGGTGCCGGCGCCCCCGGGCGGAGCGCGAAGGACCCTCCTCGGGCCGGGTCCCCTGGCTCAGGCCTTCTTGGACCGGGGGCTCCGGCTCTTGGCGCGCCGGCGCTTGCGCTTCGGCGCGCCTCCACCGGCGAGGGCCTTGCGCACGGCGTCTCCGACGAAGGCCTCCAGCTCGGCCACGGTCTGCGGCAGCCGCGGCGGCGGCGGCTCGGGCTCGGTCTCCTCGGGCAGGACGCCGAGCTTGGCAAGCCGCGCCTCGAAGTCCACAGCCGAGAGAAGGTGGCCGAGCAAGAGGGGCCGCGGGTGGACGAGCCGGTAGAAGTGCGAAGGCTCGAACCCGATCGCGAGCAAAATGCCGCTGACATGAGCCTGCCTGAGCTCGACCCGGCCCCGGAGGACGTTGCTGATCGTGCTGTGGGTCCAGCCGAGACGCCTCTCGAGCGTGCGTTGGCTCTGGCCGGAGGCCTTGATGACGGCGGCGAGGAGCTTCCGCACGCGCTCGGGCTCGCTGGCGAGGAAGTCTCGAATCCACTGATCGTCCGGCGGCTCTTCTGGCATGGGCGCAGTCTAGCTCCGTTCGCAGGCGCTGCGAATCCCCGCGCAGTCAGTCGCGGAGACCGAGACGCCGGTGGAGGATCCCGCCGACCAGGCTCATCGCCGCCGGGCCTGCGGCTTCGAGCACGAGAGCCAGCGAGTGCGGTGAGCGAGTGAGCCCGCCCGCGAGGTGGAGGGCGAAGAGCTGGCTCTCGCTGAAGCTCCGCACCTCTCCCACCGGCTCGGCCCCGCTCTCCGACTCGGGGCGGTAGCCGTCGCGGACGAGGATCGCGTAGTCCCCCGGCGGAAGTGCCGGGCGCCGCAAGACGAAGAGCGTCGGCCGCGCGTCGAGCGGCAGGACGGCGGCGCAGAGGAGAGCGGCCGAGCGGTCGAGGAAGATCGCCGTCGGCGGGTCTGCCGTCGGGTCCTCCCAGCCGCGGAGCACGAGATGGCGATCGGGCGCGAGGCTGAAGACTTTCCAGTCGCCCGCGTACTCGGCTTCGGGCGCGCTGGGCGGCTCGTCGTGCCTCTCCAGCCACTCCAGGAAGGCCGGGTGGAAGATGCTTGCCATGCGCTCACCCTCCTTGGAAATCCATTGCAGAGAGCCTGCGGCCGGAGGGTGCCGGAGGCGGGCGCGCCACCCCCCGGCACCCTCCCCGCAGCCGCCGCTAGCTCGACGCGGCCTTCGCCGGCGCCGGCGCCGGCGGCGGGGTCTCTCCCTTCTTCGTGCGGCGGCCGCCCCGCGGCCTGAGGCCGAACTCGTGCAGCACCTTGTTCTTCGTGCCGAACTGGCCGCGCAAGGCCGCGTCGGCCTGACTGAAGAGCTCGACGCCGCGGGCCTCGGCCTTCCGGCGCTTGTCGTTGGTCTCGCGCAGGCGCGCCGTGTAGATCTCCTGCTGGTTCTCGAGGCCGCGGGTCTCCGCCAGCCAGGCTTCGAGGTCCGTCTGCAGGGGCTCGAGCAGGGGAATCTCCGGGAGGCGAGCCTTGAGATTGGTGCTCAGGGTGTCCATCGCCGCGATGAGGTCGGTCAGGGTCCGGTCAGGCATGGGGCTCTCCTTCAATCCAGACGACTGGGGGAAAACGCCGGGCGGAGGATCCGGCCGGCGGGGGTGAGGCGGAGGGGCGACAGGGAAGCCCCGCCACGTGCGGGGGGAAGCTTCCCCCGCCGGGAGGGAAGCTTCCCTTTCCATGGGGGAAGCTTCCCCGGCGGGGAGGGAAGCTTCGCTTTTCATGGGGGAAGCTTCCCCGGCGGGGAGGGAAGCTTCGCTTTTCACGGGGGAAGCTTCCCCGCCCGAGAGGGAAGCTTCGCTTTTCACGGGGGAAGCTTCCCCGTCCGAGAGAGAAGCTTCCCCGCGCCCCGGGGAGCCTTCCTCCCCTCACGCGGGCAGCGCCCCGGCCCTGCGGCGTGATGGAGGGGTGCTGCGGCGCGGCGCCAAGGCTCAGCTCCCGAGCCCCGGCTCGCCGAGCAGCGGGCCGAGCAGCAGGTTGAGCGCGCGGGCGGCCGCCGCGAAGACGGCGTTGCTCCGCCGCTCGAGCAGGCGCAACGCGGCGATCGCCCGGCGGAACCCCACGCGCTTGAAGAGGAAGCCGTCCATCACCATGATCTCTTCGGCGCGGTCGAGCGCCTCGCGCGCCGCCGGCAGGTCGCCGCGCGCCCAGCAGGCGCGGGCGACGATCGCCCATCCCCGCACCTTGAGCTCGCCGGCCAGCAGGGCGGGGGCCTCGTCGGGGTCGAGCTGGTCGAGCGTGAAGACGGCCAGCAGGGCCAGGTCCTCGGCGTCCCGGGGGGACGCCGAAGAGCGCTGGATCGCCCGGTCGAGGAGCAGGGTCGCGACCGCCAGCGTGCGGAACCGCGCCTCGGCATCGATGCGCGTGCGCCGCCTCCCCTCGGGGGTCGCCAGCAGCGCGGTCACCGCCGCCTCGGCCTCCGCGCGCTGCCCCTCCACTCGCTCCGTCGCCTCGGCGAGCCCCGCCACGACCCGATCCACGACCGCCGCGTAATCCGGAGTGAGCGGTCCCTCGGGCTGGGGCGCCTCGGGAACTGCCGCGATCACCTGCCGCACCCGCTCCCGGCAGGCCGCGCACTCGAGCACGTGGGCGAGCGGACCGCGCTCGCGCGGCGGCAGATAGGCCACGAGGCGCGCCGGCCCCCCCAAACCCAGGTGCGGGTCCTCACTCACGCCGGTGCTCCGAGGGCGAGGGAAACATCACGGCCGGGTCGCGCGCCACGAGCAGCAGCGTCCGCACGGCGTGCGCGGCGAGGGCGAAGTCTTCCGCGATCTGCTGCTCGCTCAGCCGGATGGCGGCAAGGAGGTCGCGCACCGCCGGGCTCGCCGCTCCGAGCCGCGCCCGAACGAGCCCCTTCTCGGTGCGCTCCAGGGCCAGGCGCGCGCCCGGCCAGTCCTCCCGGTTCCAGCGGACGTTGGCCACCACCGCCCAGCCGCGGGTCTCGAGGATCGCGCGCTCGACGGCCTCCCTGTCGGTGCCGCCGAGCCGCGCGGCGATGCGGAGCGCGAGGCGCGCGAGCCCCTCGGCCTGCCACGGCTCCCCGTCGATCGCGGCGACGGCTCGGTCGAGGAGGAGCCAGGCGACCGGCAGGGTGTGGAAGCGCGGGTCGCCGTCGAGGAGCCGGCGGCGCTCGCGCGCCGGGGCCGCCAGGAGCTCGGCCACCGGTTGCTCGGCGGCGGCACACTCGGCGGCGAGGGCGGCGGCCACCGCCGCGAGCTCCGCGGGGGCGCCCGCGTTGGCCGCCGTCTCCGCGGAAGGGAGAGCGGCGAGCGCTTCCAGGAGGTCGGAGAGGAGCTGGCGGCAGGGGGTGCAGGCGAGGGCATGGGCGAGGGCCGCCCGGTGTCCCGCGGGGAGATAGGCGAGCAGGAGATGCGCCTCGCTCGCGGCGAGGTGAGCGGGTGCGCTCATTCGGCGTCTTCCGCGCCTTGCCTGCGCCGCACGTCGGCCTGCGCGGCCTCGACGAGGCCCTTGAGGGCGGTGACGACGAGCGTGCGGTGGTCGGGAGGGAGGGCGTCGGCCAAGAGGGCGAGCTGGCGCAGGCGCGCGTCGGCGAGCTCGCCGGGCGCCGCGCCGGCGACGAGGTAGTCGAGCGTCACCGCGAAGAGCCGCCGCAGCCCGAGGAGGACCGCCAGGCTCGGCGCGTACTTGCCCCGCTCGTAGCGGCTGACGACCTCCTGCGTGGTGCCGAGCGCCGCGGCGACGGCCTTCTGGGTCAGCTCGCGCTCGATCCGCAGCCGCGCGAGCCGGGCGCCGAGGGCCCGGCGAACGCGGGCGTCGCGGTCTGACGGGGCGTCTGGATTTTCGTGAGGACCGCGCCGCTGCTCGACTTGATTGCGAATCACAGTCTTAGCGTCTGCGAAGTCCACGGCCGCTGTCAAGCGTTAGGACGAAAGCTCCTTTTCATGCTCCCCGGGGCGTGTCCGCAGGTCGCGGGCAGACCATCCACACCCTGTTTCGTCGGGTTTCTGGGCCGAGGGGATTACTTTTTGGCCGGCGGCGACATCAGGCCGGTACGTGCCCCGGCTGGAGGAAAAAGGACGTTTGCGCATACGGTGGCAAACTTGCGGCACGCAACGGACCCGTTGCCCCGGGCCGGCCCGAGGGCCATGGGGGCCCTCCGACGCCTCCCGGGAAGGAGGAAGGGAGATGTTCGGACGAAGCGTTCCGCGTCTGGCCGCCGCGCTCGCGCTGGCGGCGGTCCTCGTCACCGCGCTGCCCCTCGCGGCGGTCGGTCCGCCGAGGGCGGGCGACGCCCGCCACGGCGGGGAGAGCTGGATCGAAAGCGTCTGGGACTTGATCGCCGAGGTCTGGGGTGGCGTGACCGCTATTTGGGCTCGTGGTGGAGGCGGGATGGACCCCAATGGCGGCCCGCCCTCGGCGCAGTGCGACGGCGGCGGCACGATTGACCCGCTCGGCTGCCCGGCCCGGCCGCAGGGCGACGGGGGTATTGGGATCGACCCAGACGGCTAGAGCAGACTACGCGTAGACCCGGGGGCGGCGGCCGCCCGCCTCCGGGGGCTTGCGCGGCAACTCTGTGTCAGAATCGCGCCATTGCTGAACTGAGGGAGGAGCGGATGCCCGGGGAGCTCTGGCGAGAAGGCCATCCGTCACGCGAGGAGCTCAACGCGTTCCTCCTGGGCGGGCTCGAGCGGTCCCCGCGCCTCGCTGTCCTCCGCCACCTCATCCAAGACTGCGCCACGTGTCGCGAGGTGATGGCCCCGCTCGCCGAGGCGATGTTCTACCCCTGGCGGCTCCCCGCCGATCTTCCGGAAAGCGGGGCCGAGAAGTGCGACTTCGTGATCCGTCGCACGATCGCCGAGTTCTGCCGCCGCGTCCGCGAGCAGGAGCAGGGAAAGGAAATGCCGGTGCCTGCGCCGCTGCCATCGGTTGAGCAGCTCCTGGCGGAGGTGGTTCCGCCGCAGCCGCTTCGGGGTGAGGAAACCTGGGCTTCTTGCGAGGCTTTGCTCGCCGAGAGCTGGGAGCTGCGGCGCGAGGACCCCGAAGGAATGATCGGTCTCGCCATGGCCGCGGTACTCGTCGCCGAGTCCATCGATCCCGCAACGCGTGGGCCGCAAGCGCTGGCGGATCTCCAGTGCCGCGCCCTCGCCGCGCTCGCCAATGCGCGCCGAGCGGCGGATGAACCGTGGCTCGCCGCCAGCGACTTCGCATCCGCCCTCCAGAGCTTCGACCGCGGCAGCGGCGAACCGCTCCTCCTGGCCCGCTTGATGGACCTCACGGTCTCACTGTTCCGCGAGCACCAGCGGTTTCAGGATGCGGAGAGCCTTTCCCGATGGGCCTTCGGTCTCTACCTCAGGCATGGAGAAAACCATGCGGCTGGCAGGCTACTGGTCAAGCGCGCCTGGGTCACTCTCGCCGAGGGCAAGCCGCAAGACGGCCTAGAGCTCGCTCATCGGAGCCTCGAGCTGATCGACCTCGCACGCGAGCCCCACTTGACTCTCGCCGCCCTTCACAACTTCGCCTGCGCCTACGCCGACTGCGGCAAGTTCGAGGAAGCCGACAGGGTGCTCTGGCAAGCCCGGCCGCTCTACGCCGCCGAGGGCGGCCCACTCGACCGCCTCCGTCTCGTCTGGCTCGAAGGCCGTATCGCCGCCGGCCGGGGCCGTCACGGCCGCGCCGAGCGCTCCTTCCGCCAAGCGCGCGACGGCTTCCTCGCCCACAAGCTCTTCTACACCGCGGCCGTCGCCGCCCTCGACCTCGGCGTCCTCCTCCTCCAGCGCGGCCGCACCGCCGAGGCCCGCGCCCTGGTCCTCGAGACCGTCGACACCTTCACCTTCTACCAGATCGAGCGCGAGGCCAACATGGCCCTCCTCCTCCTCACCGAAGCCGCCCGCCAGGACCGCCTCACCATCACCATCCTCAAATCCGCCGCCGCAGACCTCGCCAAGATCCAGAAGTAGTAGCCGCTTTAAGGCGCGCGGCTCCCTTAAGCAGGTGGCAGCAATCCGCTCGGGGCAGACGATGTTGAGATTCGAGAAGGATGAAGGCTCGGGCCTACGGGGAGACGGTTATGAGCGCTGCTTGCCACCTCCCGGGTGCAACCCCTCAGCAGCTGCTACCCGGCGGCCGCCTTGAACGAGCGACTGAGCGCGCACCGCCACCTACAGCGGCGAGCGACAGCACGGAAGCTCGATGGCTTTCCCGTCCTTCGTGGGTCGGCTGAGGCGCACGAGCGCCTGCACTTCCACGGGCTTCTGCTGTCGCCGACAGCTAGCACTTTCTGAGGACCCCCCTTCGGGGTCCTTTTGTTCATGTCTCTACCCCCGGGCGTCGGCTGACCTCACGAGCGCACCGCCAACCACAGAAGCCACATTCCGATAACTACGATCAGCACGCTCGCCCCTCGTGCGATGACGATACCCTTCTTGGCACCGAGCAGGCTCACCGTCTCCGGGGTGACGAACGGCCACACGAACAGCGTGCAGCCGAAGGCCACGACTGCTGCACCTATGCCCAGGAGACCCCAGGTAAGGCTCCAAATCAACAGGAAGTTGAAAACGACAATGGAAACGAGCACGCAGGCAACAACGATCAAAAAGGTTCTGCCACGGCGGTGCACCGCATCGCTGTAGCGGGAGAAGGCCTGCGCATGATCAGGGTGGACGAGCACGGTCCCTGGCCCTGTCCTCTCGCCCAACCTCTCCACTTCGTTGATCGTTAGGCTCTCCAAGGGTGCGTCCGAACGGTTGCACCAGGCGCAGCGGTTCGTCATTGCGCCCTGCCGGAGACGCCCTCTGGCGTCGAGATTTCAGGAAGCGAATAACGGAGAAACGGCCGGCTCAGTCTTCGGAGTCGCACGAGCAACCCAGACACATCCAGTGGTTGTCCTACAGGTCTCAAGTAGAGGATCAACCCGCCTGCCATCCCGAGGGAAAACGTCACCAACCCGTGGAGGATCGCGATGGCCGCATGGAACGCCAAACCCAAGACGAGGAGCCTCAGTCTCAGCTCATCCTTCATCACAAGGCCTGCAGCCAGCAGCGCCTCAAAGGCGATCACTGCCCACGTCAACACGACGACGCCGAACCTATTCGTCAGAATCGGCTCCAGGCCGTCACGAACGACGCCGGATGCGCCGAACAGGGGATGCACCGACCAGTAGTATATCGCGGTCCCGTTCGCCCATTCGTCCACCCGGCTCTTGCCGAGGAACGCGAAGAAGTAGATTGCAGAGACCTGCAGGCGAACTGCCCACAGAACTGAGACCGCAAGCATCCGCCTGAAGCTCTCTCCCTGGAGGGGCAGCGAGCACGCCGACCAGTGCGAGCGCCGTGGGTCGGTCAGGGTGACCGGAATGAGAAGGAGAGCCAGCACCGAAACGACCTGATCCCCACCTTCCACGATCACGCACGATGTCGTGAAGCTGTAGGAGACCCACCAGTGCAGGACACCTGTCACCCGGGGCCGCCAGCCACTCACCACGACGAGGAGCACCCCGATCGCAATCCACTTGGCGAGTACGAGGTGCTCACTGAGCAAGGAAAAAAGGCTGAGCTCGACCAAGGGTAAGGTCGTCGCGAGATCCGCCACGCCGATTCCGAGCGGCCGGAACAGGATGACTGGATCGTGCGCTAAAAGAGTGACGAGAGTCGAAGTTGCTAACAGCGAGCGGCCGAGGCCGTACCCATTGGTCCACGGACATGACACGACGCCGTTACCCGGTTGATTCATGAAATGGCCGCCGTCTCAGGAGTTCGGCTCTTCCGGGTGCCCGGCCCGTTACATCGTACGCGTAGCGAGAGCACCGAGCCCGGCATATGAATTGTGCGGCGCGCTCGGCTCCAGGCCCAGGGAACGGGAGGTCGTCGCACAACGATTAAGTCGCCACAGAGTTGCTGAAGGGGCGTGTCGTTGCTGAGGACGACGGGGGACTCCGCCACCTCCTTTGCGCACTGCGGGGTGCGGTTGTCGCACGGCTGCCAACGGTGTATCGGTGTCCGCGAAAGCAGGTGCACTAGCTCAACGTGCACCGCGCGTGCGTCGCGTCGCAAGCCGAAGAAGTTCCGCGCACTGGAATTCGCATAGCTCACTTCGCGGAGCCCGCCGGCGCTGCGGCGATAGACCTGCTCCGTTGGCTCGCGCGGGTCGCGAGTGAAGAAAGCCCAGCCCTGGGGAAACAGAACGATGAGGTTCTGTTGGAGCTTTAACGACGACGGCAGCGGGTTCTCGGGCATGCTCCCGCTGAGCACGATGAGGAGAGCGACCGCCCACCCCACCCCTAGCACCAGGCGGAACACAACGAGGTGTCCAGATGACGACATGATCGCCTCCTCCACCTTACTGCGGAGCCGGTCCCAGATACCTGGCGACCGAGTCGACGAGCTGTTCTCGGAGGAGGTTGCCGGAGGATAAGCTTGCCGCGGCCTTTTTGCGTCTCGGCACGGTAATCTTAATGAGGGCAACAACGGCGGCCGCGAAGGTCACGGCAGCAGCCACATTGAAGATGGCGGCATAGCTCTGGAGCGCCAGGACCGTGATCGCCGCGACGACGGCTGCGACGGCCACCAGGACGGCCACGATCGACGAGTTTGCAGTGTAAGGGCTGGTCGATGCCGCGGTGAGTGACTGGCCAACCGCGAGTGCAATCGCAGCTTCCAGTGTTGCGGGGTCGAACCCTTCTCCCCCCTGAGCTTTCCGAATCGACTCGTTGACTTCCGTCAGCACTTCCGGATCCCGCTCAATCGCGCGACGCAGCCCCTGGATCTCGGGAAGCAAGGAGAGCGTGTGCAGCGTCTTTTGCCCTGCCCACTCAAGGGATCTTTCGATGACCAGGTGGTCACCACTCGTAAAGGCATTCTCGAGCTCGTCGAAGAAGGTGGGTTCGGCATTAGCCAAGGCGCCAACCAGCCGGTCATGAAAGCGGCGAATCGTGGCGCGCTCCCGCGGCTCCACCACGTAATTGTCGATCGCGAGGTGATTACGGACTTCCGGAAGGAGGTCGGCAACAGGTCCATGTCCCAGGAAAACGCCTCGATAGATGTCCTCGCCGCTGAAAGTCGGATGCACTACGCTTCGGGGTTGCGATTCTGTGCCGGCAGCGAGAAGGCGAGAGCTGTCTGTGGAGGTGAAAACAAGCAAGCTAGTCAAGGTGACTATAGAGCACATGCGCCTGAGCGACGTCGCATCGGTGAAGAGCATCGTCTTTCCCCTCAAGGTTGAATCTCAGCTCGGCATCAAGAATCCCGGGGTCATTCGATCGTGTAGCCCAATGGCCACCACCTGCCGTTCCACCACTCCTTCTGCATGGTGATGACTTCCTTCGCGGCGGCCTTCGCGGATAACCGCGTCTGAAACTCGATGACCACGTACTCCCCGTCCGGAGCGCCCTCCAGCGTGGTCTTGTAGACGCGTGACACGAGCGATCGTGAGATGAAGCTGCCGAGGGGACGGCGGAATCTCTCCATGGCGTCCACGAAGGCGGCCTGCTCGACTTTCACGCGAAAATCCGTGGCAGCCCACGAGTACGCGTCCGCGTACCTCGGCGTGTCGATATAGCTTTGGAGCCAGGTTGTTGCGGCGGTAGTCGCCGCTTCCTCGGCAGTCTGTGCATGGGCCGCGGTGGGCAAGAGGGTGACAGTTGCCCCAGTAAGCAGTATGGCGAGGCCGAGTCTCTGCAGCATCGTTCCTCCTTCCTGTAGCCGACAGGGCGTTTGGCGCTCCTCCAGAGGGCACCTCGGCCGCGTGCCGTGCCTGCCCCAGGAGTTTAGCTAGGGGTAAAGTGCTGGGGATCCCGCCGAGCGGGACATCCGCCGTCGCTTCCGTCGCATTGCACCTCCCCTTCAAGGGGCACGGTGATTGCGGAGGAGGTTCTGGCGTCGCGAGCGCGATCGAAGCGGTCGGCTGGGCCGCCGGGTAAACTAGCCGGAGAGTCCAAACACTTGCCTTTTGGGCGCGGAGGACACGGCCGCCGGGACGGGCTCGAAGGCCGCATCGCCGCCGGCCGCGGCCGTCACGGCCGCGCCGAGCGCTCCTTCCGCGCGGCGCGCGACGGCTTCCTCGCCCACAAGCTCTTCTACACCGCGGCCGTCGCCGCCCTCGACCTCGGCGTCCTCCTCCTCCGGCGCGGCCGCACCGCCGAGGCCCGCGCCCTGGTCCTCGAGACCGTCGACACCTTCACCTTCTACCAGATCGAGCGCGAAGCCAACATGGCCCTCCTCCTCCTCACCGAAGCCGCCCGCCAGGACCGCCTCACCATCACCATCCTCAAATCAGCCGCCGCAGACCTCGCCAAGATCCAGAAATAGCCGCGTCGCAGCAAGCAGCTCCTGCGGAAGCGTTGACGCTCTCTCGGCTCTAGCCATTGACCGGAGCCCCGGCGCGGCGGGCGCGGAGTGGTAGCATCGCCGGCCTAGCCATGGCGTTCCAAGGGTCGCTCAAGGAGCTGCCGCTCCCGGACATCATCCAGCTCGTCTCGGTCTCGGGGAAAACGGGACTTTTCGCGCTGCGCCGCGCCGGCGAGAGCGAGGGGCAGATCTACCTGCGCGCCGGGCAGATCGTCCACGCCGCGGTCGGCGAGCTGGACGGCGAGGAGGCGGTCTACGAGCTGGCGATCTGGCCCGAGGGGGACTTCGTCTTCACTCCCGGGCTGGAGGCGCCGGCGACCACGATCCAGAAGTCCAACACCAACCTGCTCATGGAGGCGGCGCGGCGCATCGACGAGTGGCAGATCCTCTCGAAGCGCATCCCCTCGACGCGCTTGGTGCCGGTCTTCACCACCCAGGCGGCGACCACCTCGGTCTCCTTCACGCCGCAGGAGTGGTCCCTGGTCTGCAAGATCGACGAGCGGCGCTCGATCGAGGAGATCGCGATCGGGCTCGGCACCAGCCCCTTCGAGTGCTGCAAGCTGCTCTACGGCCTGATCACCTCGGGCCTGGTGGCGCTCAAGGAGGACCTCTCGCGCCTCAACACCGAGCGGCTCCGCCACATGGCGGGCGACGAGCTGGCGCACCTCGCCGACGCGATCCACCAGCAGGCGCGCGAGCTGCTCTCCGGCCACGACCGCCAGCGGGAGCTCGAGACCACCCATCGCATGAGCCGGGCCGAGCTCGACGCCGGCCGCGGCACCGAGGCGATCCTCGACCTCGTGCGCTCGGAGGAGAAGGTGGTCTCCGCGGCCCTCGGCCCCCATCAGGCCAAGACCTTCCTCGACCGCGCCACTCAGCTCCTGCGCTGAGTCCCTGTTCGCTACACTGCGCCGCCATGCGACGCACCGCCCTCCTCCTGCTCCTGCTGGCGGCGGCGCCGGCGGGCGCCGTGGAGATCCGCTCCCCCGAGGCCTTCCTCGGCCATCGCGTCGGCGCCGACCGCAAGCTCGCCCCCTGGCCCAAGGTCCTCGAGTACCTGCGTCTCGTCGACGCCGCGTCGCCGCGCGTCACGATCGAGCTCGCCGGCCGCTCCACCCTCGACAACGAGATGCCGGTCGTCGTCGTCACCTCCGAGGCCAACCAGGCGAACCTGCCGCGCCTGCGCGAGATCGCGCGCCGCCTCCACCATCCCGACGGCCTGGCGCCCGCCGAGGCCGAGGCGCTGGTCGCCGAGGGCAAGGCGATCGTCCTCGTCACCTGCACGATCCACTCGACCGAGGTCGGCTCCACCCAGATGGCGATGGAGCTGGTCCACGGCCTCGCGACCGCCGAGGACCCCGAGACGCGCCGCTGGCTCGACGAGGTCGTCCTCCTGCTGATGCCCTCGATCAACCCCGACGGCCAGGTGCTGGTCGTCGACTGGTACGAGAAGTGGCTCGGCACGCCGTACGAGGGCGGTGCGATGCCGTGGCTCTACCACCACTACGTCGGACACGACGACAACCGCGACTTCGCCATGCTGACGCAGAAGGAGTCGCAGGTCGTCAACGACCTCCTCTATCACCGCTGGTTCCCGCAGGTCTTCCTCGACGAGCACCAGATGGGCTCGGTGGGGCCGCGGATGTTCGTGCCGCCGCAGACCGACCCGCTCGACCCCGAGGTCCACTCGCTGATCTTCCGCCAGGCCGATCTGCTGGGGACGGCGATGAGCGTGCGGCTCGAGGAGGCCGGCAAGCGCGGCGTCGGCAGCAACATGATCTACGACAGCTACTGGATCGGCGGCACGCGCAACACCGCCTGGTGGAAGAACGTGACCGGCCTGCTCACCGAGGTGGCCAGCGCCAACGTCGCCTCCCCCCTCCACGTCGCGCCCGAGGAGCTGCGGGGCGGCGCCAAGGGGCTCCCGGAGTACGGGCGGCGCGCCAACTACCCGTCGCCGTGGGAGGGGGGCTGGTGGCGGCTGCGCGACATCGTGGAGTACGAGCTGGTCGCGACCAAGGCGCTGCTCGAGACCGCGGCGACGCACCGCGCGGACCTGCTGCGCAACACCTACCGCATGGCGCGCGAGGCGATCGAGCGCGGCGCGAGCGAGCCGCCGTACGCCTTCCTGGTGCCGCCCGACCAGCACGACCCGGTCGCCGCGGCGCGGCTGGTCGAGCTCCTGCTGCGCCACGGCGTGCGCGTCGGGCGCGCCGACCGCCCCTTCACCGCCGGCCGCGCCGCCTATCCAGCCGGGACCTACGTGGTGCCCGCCGCGCAGGCGTACCGGCCGTTCCTCCTCACCATGCTCCGCCCCCAGCGCTACCCGGAGGTCCTCCCCTACGCCGGCGGCCCGGTGCTGCCGCCGTACGACGTCACCTCCTGGTCGCTGCCGCTGGCGATGGGGGTGGCGGTCGAGGAGGCGGCGGAGCCGCTCGCCGAGCGCTTCCCCGAGGTGCGCGAGCCCGAGTGGCCGGGGGGCGAGGTGGCGGCCGGCGCCGGCGGCTGGTTGATCCCGCACGCCGCGGACTCGGCGTTCACGGCGCTCAACCGGCTGCTCGCCGGCGGCAAGCGGGTGTACTGGCTGCGCCAGGCGCTCCCCGGCGGCGCCGCCGGCGGCGCGCGCGGCGACCTCTACGTGCCGGCGGACGCCGCCACGGCCGCCGAGCTGTCGCGGCTGTCGCGCGAGGCGCGAGTGCCCGTCGTCCCCCTCGCGGCCGCGCCGCAGGGGCCGGCATACCGCGTGCGGCCGGTGCGCGTCGGGCTCTACAAGCCCTGGGTGGCGAGCATGGACGAGGGGTGGACGCGGTTCCTCCTCGAGCGCTACGGCTTCCCGCTCGAGAGCTTGGACAACGCGGAGCTGC
Organism: Thermoanaerobaculia bacterium; assembly: GCA_036277075.1. Classification (GTDB taxonomy): domain Bacteria; phylum Acidobacteriota; class Thermoanaerobaculia; order Multivoradales; family UBA5704; genus DASUNQ01. Next base: position 741 of record DASUNQ010000160.1, on the reverse strand, counting down.
GCAAGGGGACGTTCCGCGGCAAGGTGGACGTGCTACTCCTGCCCGACGTGGGCAAGGACCTCGTCGAGAAGGGGGAGCCCTCCGCGCCCGAGGCGCGGCGTTTCTGGGAGCCACTGCCGCCGCCTTATGCCGGCGGCCTCGGCGAGGAGGGGAGCAAGCAGATCAAGCGCTGGGTCGAGGAGGGGGGGACGCTCGTGGCGCTCGACTCGGCGGTCGAGTACGCGCTCGACCTCTTCGCCCTGCCGGCGCGCGACGTCCTGGCGAAGGTCGCGGAGGAGGAGTTCCACGCTCCCGGCTCCACCCTGCGCGTGCGGCTCGACCCGACGCATCCGATCGCCTACGGCCTGGCGCCCGAGGAGGCGATCTACTTCTCGGACTCTCCGGCGCTCGAGACCTCCCCCACCGACGCCCGCTTCACCCGCCGCCTCGTCGCCACGTACCCCGCCGACGCCCGCGACATCCTGCTGTCCGGCTACCTCAAGGGCGGCGAAAAGCTCGAGCGCCGCATCGCCCTCGTCGACTTCACCGTCGGCAAGGGCCGGGTCGTCCTCTTCGCCTTCCGCCCCCAGCACCGCGCCCAGACCGTGCGCACCCTGAAGCTCCTCTGGAACGCGCTGTACCTGGGCCGGCTGGAAGAGGTGGAGCTCCCCTAGCGCGTCCCGGATGAACCGACCCGTCGTCAGCGGGGTGTTGGCGCGTCTGCGGACGATCCTCCCCGACGAGCCGATCCGCGACGAGATC
>DASUNQ010000159.1:0-3409 GCA_036277075.1 Thermoanaerobaculia bacterium | reverse complement strand
CACCCTTACCGGCCGCGCCGCGGCGCACGCCGTACAATCCGCGAGGTGCCTAGCGTGAGCGGAGAGGCGACGGCCGCCGCTTTCAAGCGACCCGGCTTCCGCCTCGGTCGCGCACTGCTCCTGCTGGCGGCCCTGGCGATCCTGGGCCCGGCAGGCGCGCTCTTCGCGAGCGAAGCCGAAGCCGGGGGCCACCCCAATCCCGTCGCCCCCGTCCTCATCGGCATGGTGGTGATGCTCGTCAGCGCCAAGCTGGCGGCGCGCGGCGCCGAACGGCTGGGCCAACCGGCGGTGCTCGGCGAGCTCCTGGCGGGCATCGCCCTTGGCAGCGTCGCGCTGCTCGGCTGGGACGGCCTGGAATTCCTCGTCACCGACACCGGACTCCAGGTGCTCGCCGAGCTCGGCGTCATCCTCCTGCTCTTCGAAGTCGGTCTCGAGTCGGACCTGGCGGACATGAAGGCGGTGGGCTGGTCCAGTTTGGCGGTGGCCTGCCTCGGCGTGGTGGTCCCGTTCGCGCTCGGCTGGGGGGTTTCGGTCTGGCTGCTTCCCGAGCAGCCGGCGCTGGTGCACGTCTTCATCGGGGCGACGCTGTGCGCCACGAGCGTCGGCATCACCGCCCGCGTCCTCGCCGACCTCGGGCGGCTCCAGGACCGGGAGTCCAAGATCGTCCTCGGCGCGGCCGTGCTCGACGACGTGCTCGGCCTCTTGATCCTGGCGGTGGTGACCGGCGCCATCCAGGCGGCCAACCAGGGCTCGACGCTCAGCGCCATGACCATCGGGGTCATCGCGGGAAAGGCCCTGGCGTTCCTCTTCGGCGCCGTGGTCCTCGGCGGCTGGGCCTCGCGGCGCCTGCTGCGGTTGGCGGCCGGCCTCGAGGCGAAGGGAATGCTCCTCGTGGCCAGCCTCGCCTTCGGCTTGCTCCTCTCGTGGCTCGCCACACTCGTGGGGCTTGCCGCGATCGTCGGGGCCTTCGCCGCCGGTCTCATCCTCGACGAAGTGCACTACCACGACGTGCGCCGCGAGGAGAGGTCCTTGAGCGACCTGCTCCAGCCCATCGCCACCATCCTGGTGCCGATCTTCTTCGTCCGGATGGGGGCCGAGGTCGACCTGCGGGCCTTCGGAAACCTCGACGTCCTCGGCTTCGCGGCGGTGCTCACCGTGGCCGCGGTCCTCGGCAAGCTCGCTTGCGCCCTCGGCGTGCTCGAGCGCGGGGTCAATCGGCTGGCCGTCGCCATCGGCATGCTGCCGCGCGGCGAGGTGGGCTTGATCTTCGCCGGCATCGGGGCGCAGCTCCTGCTCGACGGCAGGCGGGTCATCGACAACGAAGTGTTCTCGGCGGTGGTGATCATGGTCATCGCCACCACCGTGGTCGCCCCGCCCCTGCTCAAGCTCACGCTCGGGAAACGGTAGCGCACGGGAGGCCGCGGCATGACCGGCGAGATCCTCCTCCTGCTCGCTCTGCTGGCCGCCGCGGTCGCGCTCTTCGCCACCGAGTGGATCGCACCCGAGCTCACCGCGGTCCTCCTCCTGCTCGCCCTGGTCTTCACCGGCCTGCTCCCGGCCGCCGACGCGTTCGCCGGGTTCGGCAGCGACGTCGTCGTCTTCCTCGGCAGCATCTTCGTGGTCAGCCAGGCGATGGTGCGCACGGGCGTCCTCGAGCGGCTCGAGCGGGCGATGGCGCGCGCGGCCGAGCGCTTCCCGCGCCGGATCGTCGCCCTTCTGGTGGCGGCCACCGCCGGCTTGTCGTCGCTGCTGTCCAACACGGCCACGGTGGCCGCGATGCTCCCTGTCGCCTCGGGCCTGGCGCGGCGTCTGCGGTTGTCGCCGTCCCGCCTCTACATGCCCCTGGCCTTCGCGTCGATCCTCGGAGGCTCCCTGACGCTCATCGGGACGTCCACCAACGTGGTCGTCGCCGCGGCTCTGCCGCGCTTCGACCAGGCTGCGTGGGGACTCTTCGAGCTGGCGCCCGCAGCGCTGCCCGGCGTCGGCCTGGGCCTGCTCTACCTGCTCACGGTCGGGCGGCGCCTGCTGCCCGAGCGCGGCGGCGAAGCGGCCGATCTCTACCGTCTCCGCGAGTACGTCAGCGAGGCGGTGGTCCCGGCCGGCTCGCCGTGGGCGAGCCGTTCTCTGCGCCAGCTGCGCGCCGGGGCCGACCTCGACATCACGGTCCTCGGCCGGATCCAGGACGACGCGGTCGAGCCGATCGCCGCGAGCGAGCCTCTCGCCGCCGGCGACCGGCTCCTGGTCAAGGCGGATCGGGAGGCGCTGCTCCGCCTCAAGGTGAGGCAGGAGCTCGACCTGGTGGTGGACCGCGCGGCCGCGGCGGCCCCGCCGCGAGGACCGGCGGTGCGCGAGGTGGTGCTGCCTCACGGCTCCCGGTTGTCGGGCCGCACGCTGCGCGAGCTCGCGTTCGGCAGCCGGTATCGCGTCATGGTGGTCGCCCTCTTCCGCCGCGGCGAGCCGCTGCTCGATCGGATCTCCAGCATCGCCTTGCTCGACGGCGACCTGCTGCTGGTGCAGGGCGACCTCGACGCGCTCGGGGAGCTGCTCCAGGGCGGACACCTGATCCTGCTCGAGGAGGCGGCGGTCCCCGCCGCCGGATCGCGCATGTGGCTGGCCGGCGGGGCCTTCGCCGGCATGCTGCTGGCCGGCGGCAGCGGGCTGCTGCCGTTCCCCCTCGCCGCTCTGGCCGCCGCCGCGGCGGTGCTTCTGCTCCGCTGCCTGACGCCGCGGCAAGCCTACGAGGCGATCGACTGGGGCGCGCTGGTGCTCGTCGGCTCGCTGCTCGCCCTGGGGGCGGCGATGGAAACGAGCGGCGCCGGCCGCTACTTCACCGTCCTGCTGGCCGGCGCGGCCGAAGGGTTCGCTCCGATCGTCCTCCTCGCCGGCTTCTACCTGCTCACCGCGGCGCTGACGCAACCGATGTCGAACCAGGCCGCGGCGCTCGTGGTGCTCCCGCTGGCCGTGCTCGCCGCCGAAGGCCTCGACCTCAACCCGCGCGCCTTCGCCGCCGCGGTCACCCTCGCCGCCTCCTGCTCGTTCATCTCGCCGCTCGAGCCGGCCTCGCTGCTCGTCTACGGCCCCGGCCGCTACCGGTTCGGCGACTACTTTCGCGTCGGGTTGCCGCTGACCGTGCTGGTCTTCGCCGCCAACCTGTTCATGATCCCCCGCGTCTGGCCTCTGCAGGTGCCGGCAACGGGGCACCCTGCTCTTGCCGCCGGTAGCCGTGCCGCGCGGCCCGCGCCAATCCCACCGCGGGTTACCAACAAACGGGATGCTGGTCTGCCACCGCGGCCCTGCTACGGCTTCGTCATCCCGCCGCTGCGGTAGAAGCGCACGTCGACCTTCCACCACCGTGCGCGCCGGCTTGACGCCGGCGGGCGGGACGCTGGAGGCCGTGGAGCTGCTCCTC
>DASUNQ010000158.1:0-10394 GCA_036277075.1 Thermoanaerobaculia bacterium | reverse complement strand
CACCCTCGCCGAGGTGGCGAGCGCGGCCGCCGAGAGGGCGGACTACGCCCTCTTCGGGCCGGTCTGGGAGACGCCGGGCAAGGGGGCCCCGCGCGGCCTCGAGGAGCTGCGCCGGGCGGCGGGGCTCGGCCTCCCGGTGCTGGCCCTCGGAGGCGTTACAATCGAGCGCATTCCGGCGGTCGCCGAAACGGGAGCGGCGGGCGCGGCCGGCATCCGCCTCTTCCAGCGGGAGGACGACCTCCGGCGCCTGGTGGGGGCCGCCCGCCGCGCCTTCGCGGCGGCCGGCGCCGGAACGGACCCGGAGGACTGGTGAACGGCGAGACCTTGGCGACCCGAGCGCCGCTCGCGGCGGCCGCCGCGCTCAACGGCGCGGAGAAGCTCCGCTGGCTCCTCGTGTCGCTGGCGGTGCTGGTGGCCGACCAGTGGACCAAGTGGCTGGTCGAGGTCCACCTGCCGCCGCACGCCGCGCACCCGCTGGTCCCCGGCTTCGTCAGCCTCACCCACATCCGCAACAACGGCGTGGCCTTCGGCCTCTTCGCCAGCGACGGCGCCGCCCACACCTGGCTGCTCACCACCCTCGGCGTCGCGGCGCTGGCAGCGGTGCTCGCCTACTTCTGGCTCGCTTCGGCGCGCGACCGGCTGCTGCTCGTCGCCCTCGCCCTCGTCGTCGGCGGCGCGCTCGGCAACCTGATCGACCGGGTGGCGAGCGGCGCGGTGACCGACTTCGTGGACGTCTACGTCGGCGCCCATCACTGGCCGGCCTTCAACGTCGCCGACAGCGCCATCTCGATCGGCATCGTGCTCATGGCCCTCGACAGCCTGCGGAGCGGGCGCGCACGCAAGAGCTGAGCTGGAGCGTGCCGCCGGAGGCCGCCGGCGAGCGGCTCGACCGGCACGTCGCGGCGCGGCTCGAGCGGCCGCGCAACCAGGTGCGGCGCTGGATCGAGGCGGGGCTGGTGCGCGTCGGCGGCGCGCCGGCCAAGCCGGCCTCGATGCTGGCCGCCGGCGACCGCGTCGAGTGCGCGCCGCCGGCGCCGGTGGACGACCGCATCGTCCCCGAGGCGGCGCCGCTGGCCCTGCTGCACGAGGACGCCTGGCTCCTGGTGCTCGACAAGCCGCCGGGCCTCGCCGTTCACCCCGGCGCCGGCCGCCCGAGCGGCACCCTCGCCCACCGCCTCCTCGCCCGCGATCCGGAGATGGCCGGAGTCGGCGGCCCCGGCCGCCCCGGGATCGTCCATCGCCTCGACAAGGACACCAGCGGCGCCCTGGTCGTCGCCCGCACCGCCGCCGCCTACGAGCGGCTGGCCCGCGCCTTCGCGGCGCGCGAGGTCGAGAAGCGCTACCTGGCGATCGCCTACGGCGCGCCCCGGCCGGCCGCGGGGCGCATCGAGGCGCCGATCGGGCGCCACCCGCTGCGGCGCAAGGAGATGACGGTGCGCCGCGACGGGCGGCCGGCGACGACCGGCTACCGCACGCTCGCGGCGGCGGCCGGGATCGCGCTGCTCGAGCTGGACCTCGCCACCGGCCGCACCCACCAGATCCGCGTTCACCTCAAGCACCTCGGCCACCCGCTGGTGGGCGACCCGGTCTACGGCGAGGCGCGCTGGAAAGGGCTGCCCGCGGCGGCCCGCGGCGCGCTCGAGCGCTTCCCCCGTCCCGCCCTTCACGCCTGGCGTCTCGCCTTCCGCCATCCGGCGACGGGCGAGCGGGCCGCCTTCGAGGCGCCGGTGCCCGAGGACCTGAAGCGGCTCTGGGAGGAGGTGACGGGGAGCGCGCTGCCGGCGCTGCCCCGGGGCGCTACAGCAGCTCTCTGAGGTCCCGGCACGGCCGGCCCTGCGACTCGGCCACCGGCGGCGAGGTGATCTCTCCGGCGTAGGTGTTGACGCCGGCGAAGAGGCCGGGGTCGTCGAGCACCGCCTGTCTCACCCCCTTGTTGGCGAGGGCGAGCGCGTAGGGCAGCGTCGCGTTGACCAGCGCGAAGGTCGAGGTGCGCGGCACGGCGCCGGGCATGTTGGCGACGCAGTAGTGGACGACGCCGTCGACGGTGTAGACCGGATCGGAGTGGGTGGTCGCCCGGGTCGTCTCGAAGCACCCTCCCTGGTCGACGGCGACGTCCACCACCACCGCCCCCTCCTTCATCTCGCCGAGCATGGCGCGCGTCACCAGCTTCGGCGCCGAGCGGCCGGGGATCAGCACGGCGCCGATCAGCAGGTCGGCCCGGCGCAGGCCGGCGAGGAGGTTGTGGTGGTTGCTGGCGAGGGTCGTGAGGGTGCCGTGGAAGATGTCGTCGAGGTAGCGCGCGCGCTCGAGGTTGGCCTCCAGCACCGTCACCCGCGCGCCGAGCCCGAGCGCCATCTTCGCCGAGTTGATGCCGACGATCCCGCCGCCGATGATGACCACGTCCCCCGGCGGCACCCCCGGAACGCCGGCCAGGAGCGTGCCGCGCCCGCCGAGGAACTTCTGCAGGTAGCTCGCGCCGACGACGACCGCCATCCGCCCCGCGACCTCCGACATCGGCGTCAGCAGCGGCAGCCGCCCCTGCGCGTCGGTGATCGTCTCGTAGGCCACGCCGGTCACCCGCCGCTCGAGGAGCGCGTCGGTGAGCTCGGGGAGCGGCGCCAGGTGGAGGAAGGTGAAGAGCACCTGGCCGGGGCGCATGCGGCCGCACTCCGCGGCGATCGGCTCCTTGACCTTGACGACCATCTCGGCCTCGCCCCAGGCGGTCGCGGCGTCCGGGGCGATGCGCGCGCCGGCCCGCAGGTACTGCTCGTCGGGGATGCCGCTGCCGAGCCCGGCGCCCGCCTCGACCGCGACCTCGTGCCCCGAGGCGACGAGCGCGTGGACGCCGGCGGGGATCATCCCCACCCGGTACTCGTGATCCTTGACCTCTTTCGGGACCCCGATGCGCACGCTAGCCGCGGCTCCTATCGCCCGGGTCCCGCGCCGCTCCGGGCGTCGCGTCGATCACGGTCGGCGGCGAGATGGACAAGAGAGGGGGCCGGAGATGGAGCGGGCAACGGGACTCGAACCCGCGACATCAAGCTTGGGAAGCTTGCACTCTACCAGCTGAGTTATGCCCGCCCGCAGGCCTCGGACGGAGGGTGAATCTAGCGGAGCGGCAGGGGTGGGTCAAGGGGCGCCGGCGGCTTGCGCGACCGCGGCGGAGGTCTCATACTCACCGCCATGCAAGGTCCCGGCAAGGTGCGGGACGGTGTCGATCGCGACGCCCTGTACTTCTTCCCCGACCGCCGGGTGAGCGCCGTCGAGCTGCGCGACATCCTCACCGGCGGCACGCTCGACCAGCGCGCCTGGGCGGTGTCGCACCTCCTCCGCTACGCGCAGTGGGACGACATCTGGACCTACGTCAGCCGCGAAGAGGTGCGCGAGATCTTCCCCGCCCTGGAGCTGCCCGAGAACCTGCGCTCGGCGTGGGCCCGCATGCTCAAGATCGAGCCGGTCGGCACCGTTTCCTGAGCGTCCCCGCTACACGGCCGGCTCGAAGACGACCTCGAAGAGCTTCGGCCAGTACTTCCCCGTGACCAGGAAGGTCCCGGTCTCCGGCCGATGGGCGATGCCGTTGAGGACGTCCGCGCCGCGGCGCTCGTCCCGCGCGAGGAGCCCCGAGGCGTCGACGACCGCGGTGACGCGGCCGGTCGCCGGGTCGATGCGCAGGATCTCGTCGCTGCGCCAGACGTTGGCGTAGATCGCCCCCGCGACGCACTCCAGCTCGTTGAGCCGTTGGGCCGGGACCCCGCCCGAGGCGACGTCGAGCTCCCCCACCACCGCGAAGCTCCGCGGGTCGCGGAAGAGGAGACGCGACGAGCCGTCGCTCATCACCAGGCGGCGGCCGTCGAAGCAGAGCCCCCAGCCCTCGCCGGTGTAGGCGAGCTCGCCGCGGCGGGCGAAGTCGGCCGCCCCCCAGACCAGCGCCACGCCCTCCTGCCAGGTGAGCTGGATCAGCCGGTCCTCGACCCGCGCCAGCCCCTCGCCGAAGAGCCGCCGCGGCAGGTCGGCGCGCCGCAGCACCTTGCCGCTGGCGAGCTCCACCTCGCGCAGGCTCGAGGCGCCGTACTGGCCGGTGCTCTCGTAGAGCGCGCCGCGGTGCCAGAGGAGGCCTTGCGTAAAGGCCTGCGGATCGTGCGGGTAGACGGCGACGATCCGTGCGCGCAGGTGCGCCGGCGGTGTCGGGCCCGGCTCGATCTTCCGGGGAGTCGCCGGAGCGCGCGAGCAGAGGATGGCGAGAAGGGCGAGCGGCGCGATGCCCAGCGCCGCCGCACGGGCCCAGAGCGACCCTCTCACGCGAGGTCTATCCGTCCCACGAGCAGCCGCCGAGCGACTCCGGCAGCCCGCCGCCGATCGGCGCGCCCGGCGGCGGCGGCAGCGGCTTCGGACCGGGCGCCGTCTCCTCCTGCTCGCGGCGCAGGTGGCGCTCGATGCGCGCGATCAGATACGTCGCGTGCGGGCCGTCGGCGCCGGCCACCCATCCCAGGCCGCCGTCGCGCAACGTCAACGGCTGCAGCCGCGCGACGAGGCCGCGCAGCGCGTCCTCGGTGCGGGCGACGACCGCCGGCGACGCCTCCGGGTGCCGCGCCAGGTCGAGCAACCCCTCGGCCACCGCCCACTGCACGGCGCGCCGCACCTCGCGCCGCCGCTCGTCGGCCGGGCGCGGGCCGCCGAAGGTCCGCTCGAGGAGCGCCGCCGCGACCTCCTCGAGCCCGGGGAGCGCCGGATGGCGGCGGTGGAAGTCGACCAGACGCTGCGCCCGCTGCGGCTGGAGCAGCAGGTCGACCGTCATGTCGGCCGCCGTGGCGGCGGCGGCGAGCGGGTCGAAGGCGGGATCGGCGCGGCCGGCGAAGAGCTCCCGGTTCGGGGGCTCGCCCGGCGGCCGCGGCAGCAGGAGCGCCAGCACCCCTTCCGGCAGGTCGAGCGCGCCGGCGTCGAGGGTCGCCAGCACGACCGCGAGCGCCTGCCGCTGCCGCACGCCGTCGACCGGCTGGGCCGCCGGCTGGCCGTCGCCGCGGACGGCGTGCCGGTAATCCAGGCCGCCGACCAGCTTGGCCGCCGCCTCGAGCTGATAGCGGTGGTGGAAGTAGACCGGCGCCAGCACCTCTTGGAGCGTGGCAAGCGGCCGCCCGGCGGCGACGTTGCCGGCGCCGAAGCGGGCGAGCGCGACCGCGCGCACCGCCAGCGCCTGCTGCAGCGCGGCCGCGGCGTCGGCGCCGTTGTCCCAGAGGTGCGCCAGCGGGTGCGAGGAGCCCGGCGCGCGGGTGTCCTCGTCGCCGAGGAAGAGCAGCCCGTTCGCCAGTCCCTCCTGGACGATCGCGGCGAGCGCCGCGTCCTCGTCGGCCCCCGGCGGGAACTGGCTGTAGGCGTAGCGCGCGGCGTGGCGGTCCCAGGCGCCGATCCCCGTGGCGTAGGCCTGCGAGAGGTCCAGCCCCCCGGCCGAGGTCACCGCGACGAGCGGCGCCGGGTAGTCCATGACCGAGGCGCGGCCGTAGGTGCTGGCGGCGAAGTTGTGGGCGAAGCCGAGCGCGTGCCCGACCTCGTGCGCCGCGAGCTGGCGGATGCGCGCCAGGGCGAGGGCGAGCGGGTCGGCGGCGCCTCCGGAGCCGGTGCCGTCGGCGCCCACGAGCCCCTCGAAGAGCAGCCGGTCCTGCCGCACGCGCAGCGAGCCGAGCGTGACGTGCCCCTTGAGCATCTCGCCGGTGCGCGGGTCGACGACGCCGCCGCCGTAGGACCAGCCGCGCGTCGCGCGGTGCACCCACTGGATCACGTTGTAGCGGGCGTCGAGCGGGTGGGCGTCGGGGGGAAGGAGCTCGACGCGGTAGGCGTCCTGGAAGCCCGCCGCGGCGAAGGCCTGCGCCCACCAGCCGGCCCCCTCGACGAGCGCGCTCCGCACCGGCTCCGGCGCGCCGGGATCGACGTAGAAGACGATCGGCTCCTTGGCGGGCGAGACCGCGGCCGCCGGGTCCACCTTCTCGAGACGGTGGCGCACGACCCAGCGGGTCTCGATCGGCGCCGCGAGCGGCGCCGCGTAGTCCTGGAAGCGGACGTCGAAGGAGCCGGCGCGCGGGTCGTAGCGGCGCGGCGCGTAGCCCGGCCCCGGAAGCCGCAGCAGCGAGTGGTGCTGGACGACGGTGATCGCGCCCGGCGACGCCGCGGTGCGCCGCACCTCCTCGCCCGGCTCCGCCGACTGGTAGGTCAGCAGCGCCTCGAACTCCAGGTTCTCGGGGAAGGCGAGGCAGGCCTCGGGGTCGAGGGCGCTGCGCGCCGCGTCGAGCGACCAGCTCCCCTGGCCGGTCGCCTTGAGCGTGGCGACGACGTCGTGCGCGTCGCGCACCAGGAAGGGAGTCAGGTCGACCAGCGCCCGGCCGTCCGCTTCCAGCGCCGCGACCTCCCCCGCCCAGAGCACCGACGGCGCGAACGACTCGCGCACCGCGCGCAGCTCCTCGGGCCGGTCGGTCAGGGCGCGGAAGCCGAGGTTCTGCTGCTCGACCAGGAGCCGGTCCCCCACCCGCCGCAGGGTGACGACGCGCGTCTCGCCGAGCTGCCCGCGGTCGAGCCCCACCGGGTTCGAGCCCAGCCCCGAGAGCAGCCCCTCGACATACAGGTACGTCCCGACCTCGCCGCGCGGCCCCGCCGCCTTCGGCACCTCCAGCCAGACCCGCCCGCGCTGGCGGTCGAGATAGGTGACGAGGAGACCGGACCGCTTCTGGAGCCCGGCGGTCTTGGCGGCGATCTTCGGCAGCGGCTCGGGAGGGGAAGCGGCGGCGGCCGGGAGCGCCGCGGCGAGAGTCAACCAGGGCAGGAGGACGGCGGCGGGCCGACGGCTTCGCATGCGGGCGGCGGAGTGTACCAGCCCCGCCGGTCGCGGCGACACCGGCGCTGCCGAGGCGCTGGAGGCTACTCCTCGACCATCTCGATCAGGAGGCCGTGGGTCGGCGCGGGCGGCAAGTATCCGCAGAGGCCGAGAAGGGGACATGGGGGCGAGATGAGCGGCATTTTGGAGATGAGCGCCCCATCTTCGAGATGAGCACGCGCTCTTGGAGTCGGGCGCTCCATCCCGGTGCCGGACGGCCGATCTCGGCGATCGGCGCTCCATCTCGCCGATGGGCGCCCGGTCTCGGTGACGGAGGCCCGATCTCCGAGATGAGCGTTCCATCTCCAAGATCGAGCTCCAGAACCGGCTGCGCGGCGGCGCCAGGGACCTGCTCCTCTTACCAAACGGCTTTGGGATACCGGTCGTGGATCGACTGATCCTTCGTCACGAGCCGCGCTCCTCGGAGTGCAGCCTGGCCGACGATGAGCCGGTCGAACGGATCGCGCGTCCAGCTCTCGCGCAGGGAGGCGAGGGTCACGTCCTGAAACGGGAGGTCGCACACCGCCAGGGCGAGTCTCGCGCCGAGAGCCTGCACCACGACCTCGGCGGGCTCCGCGACCCGTTGGATCTCGAAGAGGTATTGCAGCTCGAGCACCACCATTGGGGAGATCAGCAGGTCTTCGCGGTCGAGGAGCTTGCGGATCCCACGAGGCAGCAGCTGACCTCACCCGCGTAGAGCCATGCGGCGACGTGGGTGTCGAGGTAGATCACGGGTGCCACTCGTCGGACCAGTCGATGTGCACCAGGTCCTCCGGATCGGTGCGGAGATAAGGACGCCGTTCCAGGTTCGCCAGTCTGCTCTGCGACTTGCCGGGGACGATTTTCAAGACCTTCCCCCGCCGCAGGATCTCGACCGGGACTCCCGTCTCGAGCACCTGATCGAGGATCTTGTAGAGGTTCTCACGCAGCTTCGAGGGGGTCATGGACATATCAGAGCGGCGTACGACGGCTCCGGCAGCCTTGCCTTACGCCGTCTCCACCCGCCGCGCGATCTCCCCCAGCTCTTCCAGCCGCTGGCGGATCTCGTCGAGGCGGTGGCTGCCGCGGCTGGGGCGCATGGAGACGGCGTGCTCTTGCGCCTCGTGGAGGGTGCGGAGGCGCTGGCGGTAGCGGTCGAGGCGGGCGTAGGCCTCCATGCGGCGCGAGGCGAGGCCGGGGTCGTCGAGGCGCGCCACGACCTCGGGCAGCACCTCGCAGTGGTGGCAGATCGGCAGCGCGTCGCAGCCGGCGGCGAAGGACGCCTGGGAGCGCTCGGCGAGGTCGCCCCAGGGCGCCAGTGCCTCCATCTCCAAATCGTCCGAGAAGGCCAGCCCCTCGAAGCCCAGGCGCCCGCGCAAGAGGCCGCCCAGGATCGGCGGCGAGAGCGTCGCCGGGCGCTGCTCGCCGTCGTAGGCGGGGTAGATGCCGTGCGAGACCATGACCGCGCCGGCCAGCGGCGCGAGCGTCGCGAACGGCTCGAGGTCGTCCTGCAGCTCGGAGGCCGGCAGGTAGACCGCCGAGCCGCGGAGGTGGGTGTCCTCCCCCGCCCCGCCGAGGCCCGGGAAGTGCTTGACGCAGCCCCCCACCCCACCGGCGTGGAGGCCGCGTAGGAAGGCCCGCGCGCGTTCGATCACCTCCGCCGGCCGCGCGCCGAGGTAGCGGCCGTTGAGCGAGTTGTCGCGCTCGCCGCGGTCGAGGTCGACGACCGGCGCGAAGTCCATGTCGAGGTCGAAGAGGCGGAGCGCCTGGCCGATCCAGCGCCCGGCCTGGTAGGCGATCTGCGGCGGGTTGCGGGCCAGCAGCTCGCCCGCCGGCGCCGGCGCCACGACGTCGCGCAGGCGGTCGACGCGCCCGCCCTCGGCGTCGATCGCGAAGACCGCCTCCGGCAGGATGCGGCGCAGCTCGGTCACCAGCTCGAGAAACTGCTCGGGGCCGGCGATGTTGCGGCCGAAGAGGACGATCCCGCCCGGCTGGTGCTCGGCGAGGAGAGCGGCGGTCGCCCGGTCGAGCGTCTCGCCCGCGATGCCGACGAAGACCAGGTCGGACGGTCTCATCCGAGGCGCGATTTCAGGCTGGCGATCAGGTTAAGCGCGGCGAGGGGGGTCAGCCGCTCGAGGTCCACCTCGCGCAGGACGGCGGCGACCACCTGCTCGGGCGGGGTGAAGAGCACGAGCTGGTCGGGGCCCTCGCCCACCGGCCCGCCGCCGCGCGCCAGGCGCGGCCGGCCGGTCATGTCGTACTCCTGCGACTCCAGGTTCGCCAGCACCTCCCCGGCGCGCCGGATCACCTCGGCCGGCAGCCCGGCGAGCCGCGCCACGTGCAGGCCGTAGGACTTGTCGGCGCTCCCCGGCACCACCCGCCGCAGGAAGAGGATCCGCTCCTCCCACTCCTTGACCGCCATCGTCCGGTTGACCACCCGCGGCAGCAGCGCCGCCAGCTCGGTCAGCTCGTGGAAGTGGGTGGCGAAGAGGGTCTTCGGCCGTCCGTGCTCGTGCAGGTGCTCGACGATCGCCCAGGCGAGCGAGAGCCCGTCGAAGGTGGCGGTGCCGCGCCCCACCTCGTCGAGCACGACCAGGCTCTCGGCGGTGGCGTGGCGGAGGATGTTCGCGGTCTCGATCATCTCGACCATGAAGGTCGATTCGCCGCGTGCCAGGTCGTCGGAGGCGCCGACGCGGGTGAAGACGCGGTCGACCACGCCGAGCGCCGCCTCCTCGGCCGGCACGAAGCTCCCGGCCTGCGCCATCAGGACGATGAGCGCCACCTGCCGCAGGTAGGTGGACTTGCCGCCCATGTTGGGGCCGGTCAGGAGGACGATCTGCGCGCTCTCGGCGTCGAGCTCGGCGTCGTTGGGCACGAAGGGGTCGCGGCTCGCCTGCTCGACCACGGGGTGGCGCCCCTCGCGGATCACGATCGCCGCGCCCGGCGGGCCGATGCGGGGCCGCACGTAGCGGTGCCTCGCCGCCGCCTCGGCGAAGGCGGCGAGGGCGTCGAGCGTGCCGGCGGCCGCGCCCAGCGCCGTCAACCCGGCGCTCGCGACGGCGATCTCCGCCAGGAGGCGCCGGTACTCCTCCCCTTCGAGCGCCGCCTGCCTCTCCTCGGCCGAGAGGATCTGCTCCTCCAGCTCCTTGATCTCGGGGGTGACGTAGCGCTCGGCGTTGACCAGGGTCTGCTTGCGGATGTAGTCGGCCGGCACCCGCGCCTGGTTGGCGCGCGTCACCTCCAGGTAGTAGCCGAAGACCCGGTTGTAGCGGATCTTCAGCGAGGCGATGCCGGTGCGCTCGCGCTCGCGCGCCTCGAGCGCGAGGATGTGGCGCTTGCTGTCCTTGGCCAGCGAGCGGCAGCGGTCGAGCTCGGGGTCGACGCCGGCGGCGATGACGCCGCCGCGCTCGAGATCGGCGGCCGGGAGCTCCTCGAGGCGGCGCGCCAGCTCGGCGTGCAGGCCGGGGAGCGGATCGGTGCCGGCGAGCCCGGCGAGGAGCGGCGCCGCGGCGCCGGCCAGCTCGGCGACGAGCGCCGGGGCGGCGGCCAGGCCGTC